>JAFGCD010000051.1 GCA_016932835.1 Sedimentisphaerales bacterium | reverse complement strand
TCTCCTTGAGTTCTGTTGGAAAAACCGTTCAAAACACACTCAAGGAGGCTCTATGCACATCCCGTGCCAAAACGGGTAATCGCGTGGGGATACGGGGTTGACAAGTTCGGGGTTATGGTGAATAATTATGTGGTCGAAGCCGAAGTGGCGGAATTGGCAGACGCGCGGGATTCAAAATCCCGTCCTGGCAACAGGGTGAGGGTTCGAGTCCCTCCTTCGGCATTCAGCCCGGTTTCTGCGGAGGTGTTTCGCGGTTCAAGAGATGACGCATTGCGTCCGTCGCTGCGGGAAAGGCTATCGGTCCGTGAAGGCGTATAGATTGTCTGCCGTTCGGAGATATATTGTTCCGGCTGCGACGGCCGGGGTTGCGAATATCTTTTCCTTGAGGTCGTTTGCGGCGAGGATTTTGAGATTATCATCGACTTGAATCACAGTCACCACGCCCTTTGTCGAGGCAAGGATGATTTTGTCATCAGCGGCAACAGGTGAAGCGATGTATTGGCCTGTTGCTCCGATTCTGTCTTTAAATATCTGTCTGCCTGTTTCGGCGTGGAGGCATGTCAAGAGTCCTCCGTCTCGGATGAGGTATAGTTTTCCATGCGTATGGAGCAGGGACGAGGTTTCAGGAATTCCGCTTCCAACTTCCCATTCGAGATGTGATTTACGGGCGTCGTCTTCAGCTCCTGGCCGAATTGCAACGAGTGTCGGCCTGCTATTCTCGGTGAATGCTGCCGTGGTCAGCATCCATTCATTTTCGGTAATGATTTTGTTTTTGTCGCGGTCGAAAATACCGAGCAAGACATCCATATCCGCGATTGGCAACCCATAGCCCGGATTATCTTTTTCGAGTTCTGGTCTTTGTATCAGAGCGAATCCTTTTGTCATTTCTGAGCGTTGTATGCGGTTGTCTTGATTTCGGTCGAACCGCTGGAGAGTGGTTTTCCATGTTGCGGCGGCATCGAAGTTATCATCGCCTCGTCCTCCCAGAGCTGCGGCGCCAGCAAACAGCAGGCCATTTCCCGTAACGGGAATTCCGACAGTTTCCTGTGAGAATCCGCCGAGCCACCATATTTCTTCTCCGTTTTCGGGGTTGTAGGCAGTCAGCCTTTTTGAACCCAAAACCACAAGCTCATCGGTCTGTTCATGTCGCCAGATAATCGGAGTGGACCAGCCTGCCTTGAAGAGGGGCCTGGGCTTTCGCCATGCGGTTTGGCCGGTTTGCCGATTCAGGGCGAGCAATTGTGAGGAGCCATCGTCTCCGTCCAAGACGATTATCAACTTATCGCGATACAATATCGGGGATGTCGCCATGCCATATTTGCTCTTTGGGGTTTCGATTTCGCGCTGCCAGATATGGTTTCCGGCATGGTCGTAGCAGATTATTCCGTAGGTTCCGAAATAGACATAAATATGCTTGTCGTCTGCGGCGGGTGTTGAAGATGCGGGATTATTCAGGGGATGAAAGCTTAGTTTTGTGTTGGCGTGGATGGTCTTTGTCCAGAGGATTCGGCCGTTTTGACGATCTATTGCCAAGGTAAGCAGCTCCTCCTGATTTTGCCGGCTGCCTGCGGTAATGAAGATTCGGTTGTTCCAGATGACCGGCGAGGAGTGCCCCTGGGGCACGGGTGTTCTCCAAAGAACATTTGAGGCCGGACCAAATTCAAGGGGAATTGCGTCTTGCTGCGCCAGTCCCTGTCCGTTTGGTCCTCTGAACTGATTCCAATTGATGTTTTCCTGCCTTGCGACGGCTGGGACGTTGAGCAGAAGGATAACAGCGGTGCAGATGAAGGCGTTTGTCGTGGAGTTTCGTCTATAGGTGAATCGCATCGTTCCTGTATTCAACGGCAAAGAAAAACATCTAACCTGGAAAGACGATATGCGGGTATTTTGCAGTTTTTTTTCGGCTGTGTAAAGGCAAAAAGCTGTGGGGGGCGGGGACAATCCGACAGGTCCGCCCGCGGCACACGCCGTGTTTATCGCGGCGGCAGTTGGGACGACTATGCGCCTAATTGCCGTGTTGCGGGTCGAACCCGCGGCGGGTAAGATAGTCAATAACCACTTGTGAAGAGCTTAATTGTCGTGCGGCAGCAATGCGAACGTGTTGGGATTAGTCCAACGACACGATCCATGAGGGCGTGGAGTTTCCTTCGGGGTTTCCTGGTGCGATGAATTCTGTATCGAGGAAACGCTGTCCCTGCCAGTGGTAGGCTGAATTCTTTCCGATGACGTCCACGCGATAGGTATGGCCGTCCTGCAGGCCTGTCAGATGGAGCGTTGCGAGGGTATTATCGGGGTCTGCGGGGAAGTCGGTTACGCCGACGGGCAGTGCAATCTCGGCACTCCATGGGCCTAGTGCGCCATCATCGACGAGTCGCCACTTGTAGTGCGTAATTCCTGGGCCGCCTACGGTCAAGGTCATCTCAGTCTGGTCGGTTACGGTTTCAGTGACTCCTGATACGGATGCTCCTGCGGGGACGAATGCCCCCATATCGAGGCCGTTTGTTCCTGCGGCAACGGCGACGGAGGCTGCCAGCAGAGTCAGGTCATCGTTGGGACTCGCAAAGCATGGGTCGGCATCGATATTTCCGGTCCCCAGAGTATGTTCCACACCCAGTCGATCCCATGTGGGTGGGTTGTGCCACTCGGCGGGCATAATCGAACGATACATATAGACATCGCTGGGCCCGTAATCGACGGGGTTGTCATACAAGTGTTCAAAGACAGCCACGGTTCCATAGAAGATATTGCTGCTGCCATATATGCCGCGGCCCGGCTCACGCACATAGGAGCGGAACGGCTCTCCGAAACTTATGTCGGCAATTGTCGAGGCTATACATGTATTGTTCGCAAACCAACTATACACATCTTCCTTGTGCAGGATGCAGTGGTCATTATCCACGAATACGTTTCGGACAACACAGACCTCGCTGCCGTCCCCTGTTGCAACGGCGTAGGATGGGCTGTCCTGGGTGGGAGTAGTCTGGTGGAAATTGGTGAAGAAGTTTCCTTCGACGTGGGCATCGGTACCGTCCAGATCGGGGCCGTCGTCTCCTCCGCCGAGGAAGGTATTGTTGTAGAACTGAATGATGGGGCCCGGTCGTTTTCCGCCGGTGAAATCGATGACGTCGTTGTAGCCGGAGGTTCGTCCGAAGGTATTGCCTTCGAAGATGCAATACTGGTCACCCGAGAGGCCGCTTCCATGGACGGGCTCGCCGGAGGGGACGGTAGGAATGGTACAATTGCGAATGTACGCCTGGGGGTTGTGGAGTTCCATGACGGGTGTTGCGCCTGTTGTGACCCAGGTCATATCGTCGAGGAAGATGCGTGAATGGTCGATATCGAGAGACCTGCCCTGCTGGTCGCCATGCTCCATGTCCACGCAGATCAAGCGGTTGTCTTCATCGGTGCCGTCGAAGCTGATGCCGTCCCATCGGGTTGCGGCGGTATCCGTCGTCATCAGAATTCGGTTTGCGGGCGTTCCTTCTGCGATCAGGCGGCCTCCGGCATTTACGGTTATTCCCGCAGCGTCTGCAAAGCGCAGAACGGCTCCGGCTCTGATTTCGAGGGTGATTCCCGCCGGGATTATTACATCGCCGGTCACTGTTACGGTTGAGCCTGAGACGATCACGGCATCTGCGGTGAGGGTTCCGGAAAGGGTGGTGATTACGGGTTCGTCGAACCAGATGTCGATTTGGGTGGTTTGCAGTGGAGTTGTGAGTCCGCAGGGATCGGCGAAGGTCTGAACGACAATCGTATTTGCGTTAGGGTCGAGTGCGATTCCTTCATCGGCGGGAGAGGATTTCCTTGTTGCGACGAATTCCAGGTCAAAACCAAGGTCGCTGCTGGTCGGCGAGACTTGGTGTACTTCGGCAGCAACAAGATTGATCCCGTTGACGAGCAGGGGCAGGTTCACGTCATGCTCGAAGAAAGTATCCTCATCGTCGCCCCCGACGGCGGGGTCATCGGCCTCGGTAAGATAATCAAACGGCTCCGTGGAGATTCGATCCCTCACAGCGGGCATTGGATTTCCGTTTAGATAGACAACGGCTCCATCGTCTCGCAGCAGTCTCGCTTTCAGCGATGCAAATTCGGAAACATCCTCGACATCGAAAGTTGTCCGGAAGTAGGTCGTTATGTACTTGTTGTTTCTGTCCGGCCCCCAACTGACCGGCGTGATCTCTCCATCGTCTTCATAGCCGAACTTCGCCGGAGCAGGCCCGAACCAATTCGCATCGTTATAGTCAAGGTGGCCATACCAGTCGAGGCCATCGGCTGGCCCGTGTTGGTTCGAGCCGTCGTCGAGCCATTTCCATGAAGAGCCGGCAGGCAGCAGTATTTCGGTTTCGGTCCAGCCTTGTCGCGGACCTATTGACCAGTCGCCGGTATCGTCCGACCATCGTGCAAGACGTCCGGCCACTCGAACGGCTCGCGTCTCTAAAGGCGGGGCGGTGCCGGCAAGTGTAATCGACGATGTATTGGTGTGATAGTAACCGTCCTCGAACGGCATATCGGTATCTATTTCGAGCTCGCACTGGCAGGACCAATGACTGGCAAACGCTGCAAAATCATCGAGGTAAACGCCCTGTCCGCCTGTCAAGTCGCCGCATACCGGGTCGCTGCATGGCTGGCTATCGAGCCAGTGCGCCGCCAGAATCTCCACGTCAGCCATCTCAATGCGGCAATTGGCATTGAAATCTCCTTGCGGATGAGATGCTGCGGCAATCGGGGCAAAGACCGCAAGAACTACAAAAACACACTGAAACGCCCTGCCGATCGAGTTTGTCACTTGTCTGAACCTCCGAAGCCAGGAACTTTTCAATCACCGCTCGCACCCAGCTTCATTATCCTGTATTTTCCATTTAACTTCCTATGCAGCACTCCCTGGCGCTGCGGTTTTTATTATAGCATAATGGTCGTTCGATTTCAAGGACATACAGCCCGGATTTCCGAAGAGACTCGAATGGTCAAGGTTCGTATCGGGAGCGTGAGGCTGCAGGCTCTGCTTTGTATATGCCCCTTGCCGGCCTGAAAAAGGGGGCAAAAGGCCGCCTTGCGGACAGGTGGAAGAAGTTTTTAGTTGGGCGGGGGGCGGCTGGATGAGATTGCCACAGGGTGCTGCGCACCCTTCGCAATGACACCATGGACGAGAGACGAGAAAATTAGCACGCGATTCGAAGAATTGCTGCACGGGTGCAAGGGGAAGAAGTTTTTAGTCCGGCACGAAGGGTGAGAGTTTTCGGAGCAGGTTTACTATTTGCGGCATTTTTTCGATTGTGAAATCTACCTGGTCGGCTGTGTTGTATCTGCTCAGGGAGAAACGGATCGAGCCGTGTGCTGCGGTGAATGGGACTCCCATTGCCCTTAGGACGTGGGACGGTTCGAGTGAACCGGAGGTGCATGCGGAACCCGAAGATGCGCAGATACCGTACCTGTCGAGCATTAGGAGTATTGCCTCGCCCTCGATGTATTCGAAGCTGATATTCGTCGTGTTGGGCAGGCGACTTTCAGGGTCGCCGTTGAGCCTGCAATCGGAGCATGTTTTCATAATTTCGGTTTCGAGCCTGTCACGCAAGGCTTTTACTTTTGTGTTTTCGATTTCGATATTCCGCATGGCAAGTTCGCAGGCCTTTCCGAGGGCCACGATTCCTGGGACGTTTTCTGTTCCGGCCCTTCTGCCTGCTTCCTGGTGTCCTCCGAGCATGAAAGGGGAGAGCCTGGTGCCTTTTCTGACGTAGAGCGCGCCGATGCCTTTTGGTGCGTGGAGCTTGTGGCCTGAGAGACTGAGCAGGTCGATATGGCTTTTTGCAAGGTCGAGGGGGATTTTCCCGACGGCCTGGACGGCATCGGTGTGGAAGACGGCGCCCTTGTCGGTTACCATGCGGGCAATCTCCTCAACGGGGAAGATCGTTCCTGTCTCATTGTTTGCATACATTATTGTGACGAGTGCGGTGTTGCCGTCGATTTGTCGTTCGAGTTCGGTCAGGTCAATTCGGCCGAGCTTATCGACTCCAATCTCCACTACCGTGTAGCCGAGATTTTCGAGGTCCCTTACGACGGCGAGTACTGCGGGGTGCTCGACTCTGGTTGTAATTACCTTTCTCTTGTTCGGCGCGGCTGCGATTGCTCCTTTTATTGCGGCGTTGTCGGATTCGGTTCCGCAGCTTGTGAATATGATTTCAGAGGGGTCGCAATTCAGGAGAGATGCGACCCGGCAGCGAGCGGTATCGATTCTTTTTCCGATTTGACCTCCGAAGGAGTGCATGCTGGACGGGTTGCCGTAGAGATCACAGAAGAGTGGTTTGATTTCTTCGAGGACCTCTTCGGCGACTTTTGTCGTTGCGTTGTTGTCGAAATAAATGGTATCCATTTTGTTTCGGTTCCTGCTATTCTTGTGACACGTATTTATGTGGCGCGCGATGCACACCCAGCCACTAAGTCAGTTCTCAGTTTTTAGTGTGGTGTGCAGTGCACACCCTACCACTGAATCAGTTCTCGGTTTTCCGGGCACGACCACCAATGGATCAGGGGGGTATCAGGGTTCTGGTTCTTTCTGCTCCTCTACGGTGAGGTCCGGCGATACAAATTCCCTGAGCCTTGCCTCGACGACATCTCTCATTGTGAACTCAGCGAGCTGGCATTTGGCGCACATTCCCCTGAAGGCAACGGTGACTTTGTTTCCGTCAACATCGATGAGTTCTATGTTGCCTCCGTCGGCCCTGAGGGCGGGTCTTATCTGCTCGTTTATGGTCTGCTGGATAAGCTGTATTTTCCGGATGTTCGTCAGTTTTGCAGGTGTTGACGGCTTTTGAGCGGTGGAATGTTTTTCTTTTTCGCCCTGCACTTTCTCGATAATCTTTTCGATTTCGCCGTGACATCCCCCGCATCCGCCGCCCGCCTTGCAGTAATTTGTGACTTGTTCGACTGTAGTGAGGCCGTTTTCGCGGGTGACTCTTTCTATTTCGGCATCGGTGACTCCGAAACAGGTGCAGACGACGTTTCCTTCAAGCTGGTGTTTGGCTGGTCCGCCGGTTTTGTAGTTTTCGACGGCTGCTTCGAGGGCTTCTTTTCCCATTACGGAGCAATGCATTTTCTGTTCGGGGAGTCCTCCGAGGTATTCCGCGATGTCTTTGTTTGTGACTTTCAGCGCCTGGTCGAGCGTCATTCCCTTTATTATCTCGGTCAAGACCGAGGATGTAGCTATTGCGCTTGCACAGCCGAAGGTTTTGAATTTGGCATCCTCGATTCTGCCCTGCTTGTCGAGCCTGAAGGTAAGCTTGAGGGCGTCGCCGCAGGCGAGGGAGCCGACTTCTCCGATGCCGTCGGGGTTCTCGACTTCTCCTACATTCCTTGGGTTGAAGAAGTGATCTCTTACTTTATCGGTATAGTCCCACACATTATTAGTCCTTAGTTTTTAGTTGGTTATTAGCATAGATATGGTGTGCAGTGCACACCCTACCACTTTTGTCGTTGCGTTATTGTCGAAATAAATGGTATCCATTTTGTTTCGGTTCCTGTCGTTCCCGTGGCACGTATTTATGTGGTGTGCGGTCCTTGAGACCCCTCACGGGGTGCACAACCCTACTAAGTTGAGATTCATCGGCCGGCACTTGCTGTCAGAGCCTGCTTGAAGTCTTCTATTATATCGTCGATGTGCTCTGTGCCAACCGAAACCCTGATGTAATCCGGGGCGACTCCGGCGGAGGCCTGCTGGGCTTGGGTTAACTGCTGATGGGTTGTGCTGGCGGGGTGTATTACGAGGGTCTTGCTGTCGCCGATATTTGCGAGATGGCTTGCGAGCTTTACGGCATCGATAAATTTTACCGCCGCCTCTTTGCCGCCCCTGATTCCGAATCCGATTATCGCTCCACAGCCTTTCCTGAGATATTTCTTTGCGAGTTCGCGGTCCGGGTGTGAATCGAGGCCCGGGTAGTTGACCCATGCTACCTGAGGCTGCGTTTCGAGCCATTTGGCGAGGGCGAGGGCGTTTTCGCAGTGCCTGGGCATTCTGAGGTGGATTGTTTCGAGGCCCTGTATGAAGAGGAACGCGTTAAAAGGCGACATGCACGAACCCATGTCCCTGAGGAGCTGGGTTCTGGCCTTGACTATATATGCGAGGTTTCCAACTGCTTCGACGTATTTGAGTCCGTGGTAGCTGGGGTCCGGCTCGGTGAGTTCGGGGTATTTTCCGGCGGTCCAGTCGAATTTGCCTGAATCGACGATGACGCCGCCGATAGATGTTCCGTGGCCGCCGATGAATTTTGTGCAGCTATGGACGACGATGTCGATTCCGTAATCTATGGGGCGAAATAGGATCGGGGTCATTACGGTGTTGTCGCAGATGAGGGGCATTTTGTTATTGTGTGCGATTTGGGCGATTTTTTCGTATTGGAGGACGTCGTTCTTGGGATTGCCGATGGTCTCGATGTATATCAGGCGAGTGTTTTGCTTTATCGCATCGGCGAAGTTCTGCGGGTTCTTGGGGTCAACGAAGGTGACATCTATTCCGAGTTTTTTGAAGGTGTGGGCAAAAAGGGTCATTGTTCCGCCATAGAGGGAGTTTGAGGAGACTATGTGCCTTCCGGCGGAGCAGATGTTCAAGATGCTGGTGTATATTGCGGACTGGCCCGAACTGAAGGCCAGGGCGCCGACGCCTCCTTCGAGCGCCGCGATTCGTTTTTCGAGGACGTCGGTAGTCGGGTTCATCAGTCGGGTGTATATGTTGCCGAATTCTTTGAGTGCGAAGAGGTTTGCGGCGTGGTCGGTGTCTTTGAAAACGTAGCTCGATGTCTGGTATATCGGCACGGCACGGCTGAGGGTGTCGGAATCGACCTTGTGGCCCGCATGCAGGGCGAGGGTGTCGAGGTGGAGTTGGTTTTGCTGAGTCATGTTCAGGTTCCTAAGCTATTTTTTCGGCAATACTTCTATCATTCTGTCGAGAGACTTTTTCGCTCCGGCCCTAATATCTTCGCCAACGGTGACCCTGTATTTCATGTCCTCGAGCGATGCTATCAGTTTGTCGATGGTTATCTTTTTCATATTGGCGCATACCGCCCTTTCCGAGGCCGGGATGAAGTGCGTATCGGGATTCTGCTTTTCGAGCGAATGTATGATTCCTATTTCAGTCGCGATGATGAATTGCTTTTCGGGGTTGTCCGCTGCGAAAGCAAGCATCTGCGATGTGCTGAGGAGATGGTCTGCGAGCTGCTTGACAGGCTCGTTGCACTCCGGGTGGGCGAGGACGAGAGCATCGGGGTATCGGCGTTTTGCTTCGAGAATGTCGTGGTCGGTTATGAGGACGTGTGTTGCGCAGTATCCGGGCCATAATATGATTTCCCTGCCCGTCTGTTCTGCGACGTGCCTGCCGAGATGATTGTCGGGGACGAAGATGATTTGTTTTTCGGGCGGCAGGGTCCGGACAAGGTCGACGGCATTTGCGCTTGTGCAGCAGTAGTCGCTTTGCGCTTTGACCTCTGCGGTGCTGTTGACGTAGCAGACGACGAGCGCGGCGGGATGATCTTTCTTGAGTTCTCGGAGCTGCTCGGCGGTGATCATCTCTGCCATCGGGCATCCTGCGTGGGGTTCGGGGAGGAGTACGGTTTTTTCGGGGGAGAGTATTGCGGCGGTTTCGGCCATGAATTTGACGCCGCAGAATACGATTACATCGGCAGCGGTATTTGCGGCCTTGACGCTGAGTCCGAGGGAGTCTCCGGTAAAATCGGCGATGTCCTGTATTTCGCCCGGCTGATAGTTGTGGGCGAGGATAACGGCATTGCGCCGCTTTTTGAGGTCATTTATCTTGTCGAGCAGTCGCTGGTCCACAGTCAACTCCTAATATTTTCGAATTTTAACGGCATAGTCCGGCAGGGGCGATATCGGGCTGCTATTTTCTTTTTGGGGTTCTGGTTTTTGCCGGCTGGTCTTCCTTTTTTGTGTAGAGCAGGTCGGGGTTTGCGGTCGTTACGGTTACTCCGGGGGGCACCGGCTGCTTTACCCAGACGTTTCCTCCGACGACTGCGCCTTTTCCTATTACGATATTGCCGAGTATCGTGGCCTCGGCGTACACAGTTACGTTGTCTTCGAGAGTGGGGTGTCTTTTTCCGGTTTTGATTATTCGGCCTCTCTCGTCTTTCGGGAAGCTCATCGCTCCGAGGGTGACGCCCTGGTATATTTTGACTTTGTCTCCGATGACAGTCGTTTCTCCGATTACGACGCCGGTTCCGTGGTCGATGAAGAACTGCTTTCCTATCGTCGCTCCTGGGTGTATGTCGATTCCGGTTTTTGCATGCGCGCACTCGGTCATAATTCGCGGGATGAGGGGGACCTGTTCGAGGAACAATTCATGTGCGATTCGATAGGTTGCGATTGCTGTAATTCCGGGATAGCTTATGACTATTTCCTCGTATGATTTTGCGGCGGGGTCTCCTTCGAAGGCGGCCTGGACGTCGCCCTTTAGGAGCCGCCTTATTTCGGGCAGTTTTTCGATCAGGCCTTGCGTGACATTCTGCGATCTTGTTTTGCAATCGCAATCGCCGCACTGCTGCAATTCACACTGGTACTGATAGGCTCTTTCGATCTGCGCGGACAGGGTTGTGTATATTTCACAGAGGATATCGCCGAGGATGAAATTCACGTTCGCTTTAGTGACGGTTCTATTGCCGGTGTGTCCCGGGAAGAGGACTTCGAAGAGCAGATCGAGTATTTCGAGGATTTCTCCCCTGACGGGGAGATTGGATGCATCGATGAAGTTTATCCCGGAATCGCCCTTGTATGTTTCGACGATTTGCTCGACGAGTTTTTTGATTTTACCGCCTGTGAATTTTTTCTTCTTCATGTTTCGGGTCCTCTTTTTGCTTGCGGGCACAATTTGTGGATTATGCCTCGTACATTTCGGTTGAGATATACCTTTCCCCCGTGTCACAAACTATCGTGACTATGGTTTTTCCTTTAAGTTCTTTTCTATTCGAGAGTTGTATTGCGGCCCAGAGATTTGCGCCGGAACTGATTCCGGCGAAGATCCCTTCTTTGGCGGCGAGTTGTCTTGCGGTTTCAATGGCATTTTCGTTCGAGACTTTTATGATTTCGTCGATGATGTCTTTGTTGAGGACATCAGGGACGAACCCCGCTCCGATTCCCTGTATTTTGTGCGATGCCGGTTTTCCGCCTGAAAGAACGGGGGAATCTTCGGGCTCGACAGCCACGATTCTTATACTGCCGTTATTCTTTTTGAGGACTTCTCCGCAACCAGTTATTGTTCCTCCTGTGCCGACGCCGGCGACGAAGGCATCGATATTTCCGTCGGTATCCATCCAGATTTCCTTTGCGGTTGTTTCTCTGTGCGCCTGCGGATTTGCCGGGTTTTTGAATTGCTGCGGCATAAAAGCATTTTGCTTTTCTGCGACGATTTTCTCTGCCTGCCGAACCGCTCCGACCATGCCGTTTTCCGCCGGGGTGAGTACGAGTTCAGCGCCGAGTAAGGTCAGCAGCTTTTTTCTTTCGAGGCTCATCGATTCGGGCATCGTAAGTATTAGCCTATATCCTCTTGCTGCGCAGATGAATGCGAGTCCGATACCCGTATTTCCGCTTGTCGGCTCTACAATGATTGTGCCGGGACCGATTTGGCCGGCTTTTTCGGCAGCTTCTATCATGTATTTTGCGATTCTGTCCTTGATGCTTCCGCAGGGATTATAGGATTCGAGCTTTGCAAGGATTGTCGCCTCGGGGGAGCCAAGCTTGTTGATTTTGACCAGCGGCGTGAAACCGACGGCGGTTGTGATGTCATGAAATATTGCGCTCATTGTTTTTTCCCGTATCGTACTTTTCAGATTTGATAATTCACAGATCCTCCGGCCTTTGCTTTTCGGATGAGGTCCTGCAGTGTAACGGCTTTCAGGACATTCTCCACGGCCTGCTGAACCTGCGTCCAGATGATTCTGGCGGCGCAGTCCGGGGCTCTTTGACAGGCAGTGCCGTCATCAACGCACTCTGCGGTTGTCACGGCTCCTTCGAGGCAATTAAAGACTTCGTCGAGCCTGATTTTGCTGGGTGGTTTTGCGAGTACGTACCCTCCCTTTGCGCCCCTGATGCTTCTTACGAGTCCTGCGGATCTGAGTACGGTTATCAGTTGTTCGAGGTATTTTGGCGATATTTCCTGTCTCTGAGCGATGACTCTGAGCTGCAAAGGGCCTTTTTCGACGTTTTCAGCCAGTTCCAGGATTGCCCTGAGGCCATATCTTGTTCTTGTTGAGAGTTTCATAATTTACCCCTGTTATTCCTACTGAAATAGTAGTATTTTATACGATTGCGAAGCGTTGTGGTAGGAAAAAAAAGAAAAAATGGCAAGAAATCTGAACTTGAGGTTGCGTTTCGGCGTTTTTTCTTACGAGAACGAGCAAATTTGTCGGCCTTGAGGGTGTTAAACCCGATCCGACTGCAATTTGCTTGACAAGGCTGTTTGACGTGCATAAACTGGTTTTAGCTCTGTTTTTTGGGGCTACATGCGACAAGAGGAATTTCTATAGATGGCAAGACGAGCGAAGAAACGGGTAGTATTCATTTCTTCCTTCCTGCCGAGGAAGTGCGGGATAGCGACATTCACTACGGATTTAATAGCCAATGCTTCTTCGGCTGCGAAGGGTGAATTCGAACCCCTTGTTGTTGCGATGCGTTCGGGCGACGATCTCAAGTACAAGGATCCGGTGAAATTCGAGATTCGCCAGGACGTGAAAAGCGATTACATTTGCGCGGCGGACTACATCAATTTCAGCCATGTCGATCTGGTTTCCGTTCAGCACGAGTTCGGACTTTTCGGAGGCGATGGCGGGGCTTACCTGAATCTTCTTTTGAAGCGTCTGAAGGCGCCGATAGTGACGACTCTTCATACCATTCTGGATGAGCCGGAGGAATCCTATTACAAATCCATGATGGATTTATGCGAAGCGTCTTATAAGGTCGTTACGATGAACGAGCGCGGCGTTACGATGCTGCGTGACGTTTACGGGGTATCCGGCAAGAAGGTGGATTTGATCGCTCACGGGATACCTGATTTGCCTTTCGTTGACAGTAATTACTACAAGCACAAGTTCAAGATGGAGGGCAGGCGTACTATCTTGACGTTCGGGCTGCTGAATGAGAACAAGGGCATCGAGGTTATGCTGAAGGCGATGCCGCGGATAATCGAAGCGGAGCCATCGGTGGTGTATATCGTTCTTGGTATGACCCATCCGACTGTTCTCAAGCAAGACGGCGAATCGTATCGTTTTCGCCTTCAACAGCTCGTTAAGGAACTGGGCATCGAACAGCATGTTATATTCCACAACAGATTTGTGGACGATAAGGAGCTTCACAATTTTCTGTGTGCGGCGGATGTTTACGTAACGCCTTATCTGAGCAGGAATCAATTGACGAGCGGCACTTTGTCTTTTGCGGTGGGGACTGGCAAGGCTGTGGTCTCGACTCCGTACTGGGCCGCGGAAGAGCTGCTTGCGAATGGGCGGGGGAAGCTGGTGGGTCTGGGGGATTCGAAGGGGACTGCCGAGGCGATAGTCGGACTGCTCAAGAACGACAGGCAATTTTATTCGCTTCGTCGAAGGGCTTATGACTACGGCAGGTCTCGGACGTGGCCCAAGATCGGGCAGGCCTACTGGAAGCTCTTCGGGGCAAAGCATCTGCCGGTACGAATAGCGAAGAAACAGCCTCTTTCAGTAGCGGAAACGATATCGAATATCGAGGTTCCGGAGCTTTCGCTGGAGCATCTCAAGAAGCTGACAGATGATACGGGTCTTTATCAACATGCGAAGTTCACGATACCGAATCGTGAGCAGGGGTATTGCACCGACGATAATGCCCGCGCTGTGATAGCAATGGTGGAGTGTTATGCGCAACACCCTAAACGCGAGGTTCTTGGACTTTTCGAGCGGTATCTTTCGTTTATTATGTACGCGCAGAATAAAGACGGCTCGATCCGGAACTTCATGAATTTCGACAGGACCTGGCTGAAGAATGAGCCCGCCAACGACGCTTTCGGCCGTGTATTGTGGGCATTGGGTTCTGTGATGGCCAGGCCTCCGTCACCGGCTTACCTGTCGATAGTCAAGGATTGCTTCGACCGGTCGGTTGGGCTTGTTGCCCGGCAGTATCCTCGCGGTATGGCCTATTCGATACTCGGGATGTCGGACTATCTGAAACAATTTCCTGGCGCCAGCGATATCAAGCGTCAGTTGGAACTTGCGGCGGACGGGCTGGTGCAGCAATACGAGGAGAACCGCGAGGACGACTGGCAGTGGTTCGAAGACCGGCTCACATACGACAATGCGGTTCTGAGCCATGCGTTGTTTGCTGCGAGCCAGGCTCTCGATAATGAGAAGTACCTGGATGCGGCGAAGAGTATGTGCGACTTTCTGCTGGCCGATTCGTTCAACGGGGAGCACTTCAGCTTCGTGGGGTGCAACGGATGGTATGTTCGCGGTCAGGCGCGTGCACCTTTCGACCAGCAACCGATCGAGGCGGCGAGCATGGTCATGATGCTGCGTGCGGGTTATGACGCGACGGGAGATAAGCAGCTTCTCAAGCTGCAGCGAAAGGCCTTCGACTGGTTCCTGGGCGCCAACGATCTGGGAGTGGCGGTATATGATTTCCGGACGAAAGGATGTAACGATGCGCTTATGCGAGGGGGCGTTAATATCAACCAGGGGGCCGAGAGCATACTGAGCTTTCTCCAAAGTCTGCTGGCAATTATCGAGACTTACTCGATAATTCACGAGGTCAATGCGACCGATCCGTTCGACATCGTCGGCGAGGTGGCGCGTCCGGCGGTTCCTATCGAGAATGTCCCGGACAAAAAAAAGAGGCGAAAGCCGGGAAGCGAAACGCTCGATCTACTCGAAAAATAGGTCCCTTAAAGAGGCAGAGATAATGAGTAGATGGGTAGATGAGTGAATTGGTGGATGGGGGAAAGAAGGTTTTATTTCTCAGTTCTTAGATGCGCGGCATAGGGTCAGGGGGTGTCTATCGAGAATGCGGGCGAGGACTTGTCGAAGGTTATACTGTATTGCCCGGCGATGAGGGTGACTTTGCTGCTATCCTGTTCCATTCGGGCGGGGCGGGCGGAGTCTGCTGTCGTATCGGAGGCGGTGAGGACGTTTAGGAAGTAATCTGTGTTTGCGGATACTTTCGGCGAGATTTCTATTCTGCATTTCGGGGCGGGGCCTGTGTCGCGCGAGGGTGGATAGTCGATGGCGTCGATTTTGTAGAGGTCCGGGCCTGAGACGAGGCGGATATCTCGCTCGGCGGGGAGGATGGTCTGTATGAACAATCGGCCTGTGCCGTTGGTTACGACGAGTGAATCTTCGCGGCGAGCGGGGATTTCCATTGCCTGGAGCAGGAAGGTTTTTTTGAATTCCGGCCTGGTTGCGCGGACGCGGTCGAATATTACGAATGTATCGGGGCGGATGAAGACTATCTGGCGGGTGAAGTATTCGAGCTTTTGCGGGGAGTAGGCGCCGGTGCAATCGGCGGCGAGGTAAAGGTAGGGGCCTTTGTCCTCGAAGGCGGTTATGTCGGCTATATCGTAGAGAGTCTTATCTTTGATCCAGCTTTGAGGGTCGGCGACGGCGCCGTTGTGGTGGGGCCAGTTGTGGTGCTGGCCTGCGTCGTTTGCGGTGACATTCCCGACCCTTATAGCGGGCCATTTTTCAGCGGGGTCGCGGACGAGGATGGTGTTGTGTGCGATTGTTCTGAGGTGGTAGTTGACATCGTGTGCGGAGCCGAAAGCATCGTAGTGTCCTGCGTCGCCGATGAGTTCGGCGTTTTTATAGATGACGAAATGCCCGACGTCGAGGTGCTGGTGTGCGGTGAAACGGTCGGAGGCCTTGAAGAAAAAGTATGTCGCATCTTCCTTCCATGAGCTTCTGGCGTAGATATGTCCGGGGCCGGGGCTGAAATGAGAGAGCTTGAAGGCGTCGAGGTCGGCTTTTTGGACTGTGGTATCTCGCCAGAGGAAGTCCTTGTAGGCATAGACTCCGACGCTGGAGCGCGGAGTGGTTTCGTTGAAGGCGTGGACCGCGTGGTGGGCGGGGTCGGTGCGGAAGCGGTTTACGAGGATTCTCCTTGCGGAGAGTGTCTTGTCGCGGTCGCCTCCGAAAGTTCGCCCTCCGCCGTCGCCCATCGGGACGGACCTTCTGGAGTTGTATATTCCGATTCCTGGGTATGTTTCGAACATCGATGCTATCGCTCTATTTTCGAAGAAGGCCGGCGCTTCGGGGTAGTAGTCTTTTCCGGAGCAGTATCTTGCGGCCTCGCAGAAGAAGAGCCATTCGTAGAGGAAGTAGTTGATGTAGTATCCTTCTGCCCACGCTCCGCCTGCGCCGGCGAGTTGGAGTGCCGGTGCGGCGCGTGTCAACCAGTCTTGTTCGAGGGTATCGAGTATTTCAGGTGCTCGCGGATTTTCGTAGTATGCAGCGTAGCAAGCGAGTCCTATTCCCCAGTTTTTGTATCCGTACCAGGCGTTGTGGAAGACGTGGGTTTCGGATTTGACGTTTGCATCGACGGTTTTATTCATGTAGTCATGAAATCCGGATCGTTGCTGCGGTGTCCATGAATCGTAACAGAGGTCGTATGCGATTGCGCAGAGAGCGAGGTCGCTTCCGAAGGTGACATGTCCTTTTTTGATAGGGCCGTTGATATATTTGGTCGCGATTTTCACGGCATCACGGCCGAGGTCGAGGTCCTGTTCAATTGCGCAGACCAAGGCAATGGAGATGATTTTTGCGTGGTCGTCGGCCTGCTGCCGGCGAGCAACATTTACGACTCGCTTATACATATCGGGGCGGTCGGCGGCGAGGGACTGCAGCCGCGTGCGCGAGCCGAGCAATCGGGGATGGTCTTTGGGGACGGGATGGGCAGAGGTTTCAGCAGCCGATGCAGTGACGCAAAGACATGCGATAGAAATCATCACGGCGAGCAGCGTCAATGCAAGATGTTCAGCAGGTTTTCTTTTGGTTTGTGAGATCATAGCGTGACCTTGAAGCAGGCATTGTGTCGGGCGAAATCAATGCCTAAATGATACAGACCGAGTTGCCGAGATTCAAGGCTGAGCGGTGAGACAGCTTTGGCGGGACGCGGGCACAGGCTATTTTTCTACGATTTTCCTGCCTGTCTCCGCGACGTTTGTGATATCTCTGCCCAATCCCGCGATCATATTGCAGCTTACGAGCGAAAGGAGTATTGCGGTCAAAATGAGGTTCAGGATAATTTTCTTTGCCATCTTCAAGCTTTCCTTTCCACTTGAGCGGCTTTGCTTTATGGTTTTAGTGGTATTTCGGCTGAGCGTTAAGGTTTGCTTTAAGCATAAACGGCGTTATTGGGTGCGGGATGTGCACCTGAGAGGTCATTTTCCCGCCGTGAAATTTTTTTGGATTTTGCAGTAAAAAGGGTCTTGCATTCTTCACAGCACCGCTCTACTATATAGCTTCGGCGGGCTGGGGATTCCTCTCTCTCCTCTCTCCCTCCGCGCCTCAGCCCGCTGTTTTTATTTGTTTTTTGCTCAAAAAGGGGGTTTCTCACTAAAAATTGGGGCAGAACACTGCCTAACGGGTTACCCCTTATAGGGTATTAGGCCCGGCAAGCGGCGGTTGTAGCAAGGTCAATTCTTGTGCATTCTCCTTGAAATTCGGGTTGCGAGGATACGTGGCAACTACGGGATTTGTTAAGATAGGCAAAGTTTGCGGGGATTTTGCTTGACAAGGGGCCTTGTTATGGGGTATCATTATGTATCTTCATGGATGTTTAATCAGGATGTTTCCTGGGGCCTTGCGGAGCTACTGTCCCCCTCGACACGGTTGTCAGCAGAGATGCAGTGCGTGCATATCGCGTTTGAATTTGTGCGGATGCGTGCGCAGCGTCTTTCTGAAATTAGAAATTGTGACGGCAATAGGTGGTGCTGCCGTCTTAATATATTTTGTAACTTTATTTTGAAGGACCACTGCTTGAAAGGATTTTGAATCAAAGCGAGTACGGATCTCGATGGTGGAGAAAAGGAGATGAGAAGCATGATGAAGAAGACGATGTTGTTTTTTGCAGTTGCCTTGCTTGTGTGTGCAGGCTCGGCACAGGCGGTCCCGACTCTTCTGGTCGAGTTAGGCACGCCTGCAAGTGAAGTGATGTATGGCGTTAATACATCAGGGCCAGGCGGGGCCGGCACGGCTGACTGGGGCTCGTATGTAGGCCCCCCAAGCGGCGGCTACGGTAACATTTCAACCGACCCCCTGTCATACGATAATACATGCAGGATGGTGTGGGGCGGTGGCGGCGGCGCTTACGACCAGTTCAGTTGGGCCGAGATCGTTTTCCCTGTAGCCGTAGAGTCCGTGACGATCAGACACCTGGACGGTAGCGGAAACGACAGTTTCGACGTTCACGTCGATGGGAATCTCTGGGGCCATTATGAAGGCAACCAATTTCCCGGCGAAGTGTGGACGCTTGACACTTATTCCGGAACACCCGGCAGTACGCTTAAGATCACCGTGACCGCTGATCCGTGGTCGGGATTCCAAACGTGGGGTCAGTTAGGTATCGACCGCGTTGAGGCGACTCCGGTTCCTGTTCCCGGGGCAGTTTTGTTGTGCAGTATCGGGGCCGGCCTTGTCGGCTGGGTTCGAAGGAGACGAAGTTTTTAGGGCAAGTTACAATTTATTAACAATTTGTTATGTGTAGGAGATTAGAGTGATGAAGAGTTTAGTATTAATTGGCGGGCTGATTTTAGCTGTTTGCACGGGACCGGCACTGGCAGCCTACACTGTCGATATAGGTTCGCCCGCATCCGAGGCGGGTTATGGCCTGGTTGACTGGAGTACTATCAATCCGGACAGCATCGGCGGCGGCTGGGGCGGTTTCGGCAGCGGCGGCGACAACTACACGGCGCCCACACTTCCGACTGCGGATTTCAAATGCAGGACGATCTGGGGCCAGAACGACACTCCGTCGGCCACAATCACATTCCCAGGTTCCGTAGATTCGATGCTAATCCGGCATCTGGACGGCTTGGCGTTGGACGGCAGCGGCGGCGGCGGCGATGACTTCGAGGTCTATGTGGACGGTATTCTCTGGGGCAGCTACACATCGAGTGCTGCTACTAATGAATTCTGGTTAGAGAGCACATTCTCAGGTCCAGCCGGCACAGTTCTGACGCTTGTTGCGACGGATCCGGCCTGGGCGGCCCAGGCAACATGGGGCCAGGTAGCCATAGACCGAGTGGTTGCAGTTCCGGAACCGGCGACAATGCTGCTGATCGGGCTTGGCGGTCTGTTTCTGAAGAGACGAAAGGCGTAAATTGCAAATTGCATAAGGCTTTTTGCGTCCTTTCAGCAACGGCTGCGTTTTAGTTAGTTTGTGACAATTTGGATTTGGATGCGATGTTCTTCGGGGCAGCGCCATATCCCGGCGCAGAGTCTGGCCGCGTTTGAGGGGCGCGGAGACGATGACGTCCGACGATGGTCGGGTTGGTGTCCGTCCGGGAGCAGTACGGTCGGCGTTTTGCGAAGACACATTAAGATGGAGTTGTAAGTCCGGCGGCTTGAAGTGATACCGATTGCGGGGGTGGCCCCAGGTATCGATTCGGGTAGTGTTGGCGGCGGACTTGCAGGGAGGGTGCGCAGAACGAGAGCAATTATCCATTCGATATCAAGGCTGTAAGTTGCGACTGAGTCGCAGCGATCAGCCTTTTTGTATTCGCTCAACAGGGATAGCGGTGTGCCGCTTCTGCGGTAACGACCTTCGGAGGGCAGGAGGGATTATCAGCGTAAAAGGTTGTAATCGACCCGGAATCGGTATGCTTCGATTTCGGCATGACTTCGACTCCCGACCAATAAGGCATTAGGCGGCTCATTTTGAACATGATGTCGCTGTATCCTTTTTCCTTTCTCATATACTCAGCGGCTCCGAGTTCGAAACTTGCCGCGACGTCCTTTTCCTCCGGGGATGCGGTCAGTACGACAACCGGTATGTGTTTCAAAGCGGGATCTGATTTTACGATCTGGAGGAAGTCGAGTCCGTTCATTCTGGGCATGTACAAATCGAGAAGAATGAGGCATGGTTTCGGGTTGTCTTCGTTGCGGAGACAATCGAGGGCCTCTTTTCCGTCAGCAGCGTGGATGAGTTCGTTGGGAACATTCAGGCATTTCAGGACGTTCTTTGCCAGTATTGCGTAAACGCGATCATCTTCAACCAACAGTATCGGTTTGAGCATTGCTTGATCCCTTCTTTATCATTTGATTTAACGGCCATACCAAGACAGCGATCAGCAGGCAATCAATCGGCCCCGGAAGAACTTCAAGTTGTACGGAGGCAGAAGCAGATACACACCATCATATAAATTATGGCACAGAAAGCTGGATGTCCAATTAGGGTTTACCCCTGTGTTTGTCGCCGGAGCAAGAGTATCCGGGTCGGCTGCCTGCGGGGTGTTTATTGCCGATCTTATCGGATGGCTTTTGCTTCAGACGGCATTTGAAGGGGCACTAAGATTCTGAGGTTCGACAAGGCCGTAATGTCCTGTTTGACAAGGGTTTGCGTCGCAGGGTCAGCGGTCGGTCATGGCTGCCATTGGGCAATTGCGGCTATGGTGCGGGGAAAAAGAAAGGCGCGGGGAAAAATTATTCGAATTATTTCTTGCGGGGTCGGCGGGAGTTGTGGTAGTATGCGGGCCGGTGGGCTGGGGATATCCTCTCTCTCCTCTCTCCCTCCGCGTCCCAGTCCACCGTTTTTTTCTTTCTGGTACGCGGTTTTGTTTTGCTGGTTTTGCAAAGTTGGGGTTTTCCTGTATATTAAGATACGTATTGATTATGAAGATTGCGAGCTTTAATGTTAATTCGCTGCGAGTGCGATTGGGGATTGTCGTCAACTGGCTGAAGGAACATAAGCCCGATGTTCTTGCGGTTCAGGAGACGAAGGTTCAGGATTGTGATTTTCCGAGAGAGGCGTTCGACGAGATCGGTTACCGTTATGCGTTCAAAGGCCAGAAGAGCTATAACGGGGTGGCGCTTTTCAGTAAGGTGGAACTGAAGAACGTCAGGACGGGGTTCGCAGAGGAGCCGAGAGACGAGTCCAGACTGATTGCGGGCGAACTCGACGGGATTACGATTGTCAATACTTACGTCCCTCAGGGTTATCTTGCGGAATCTGCGAAGTTCGATTACAAGCTTCAGTGGTTCGACCGGCTGCTGAGCTTTTTCGAGCGAAATTTCAAGTCGAGTGACGCGGTGGTGTGGGTGGGGGATTTGAATGTCGCGCCGGCGGCGATAGACGTTTACGACCCGGTGGGCCTTGCGGGGCATGTGTGCTATCATCCTGAAGTGCATAATGCGCTGGCGAGGGTCATGGAGTGGGGATTGAGGGATGTATTTCGGATGCACTGCAAGGAAACGGGGCAATATACTTTCTGGGACTATCGCGCGAAAGATCCTCTGAAGCGGAATCTGGGCTGGCGTCTGGATCATATCATGGCGACGGCGGAATTGGCGGGCAAGAGTACGGGCTGCTATATCGACCGGAAGCCGCGGGTTACCGACCGGCCGAGCGACCATACGCCGGTTGTGGCGGAATTCGACAGGTGAGGTTTGTTAGGGCGGAATCTATTTGGCCGCGGCAAGTCTTTCGATGAAATCCCAAAACTGGTCGCAGTCAGGGAAATACACATACGCGATTTTCAGAAGCCAAAGGCAGGGAATGAACCATGAGAGAAATCGAAGGGCCCCTTTCATCCTTGCCAGGAATATCACCCAGCGGATCCTGGTAATCGCATCCATTTCCGCTCCTCCTATGAGCGTTGAATCGGCGTTCCATAGCCGGTCTGATTCTATCGGTTTCGGTTGTATTTTGTCAACAGGAAACCGGGCAATAGTAGTGTTTTTTTTCCAAGATACGGCTTTTTGGCTCACCCAGCAGGTGTTTTGGGGATTTGACGGAACAACCTTGAAAGGGGGATGGACGGCAATTGAGAATAATCTGGAAAAAAGGGGCTACTTTTTTTGAACAGGCCTGGGGCGGTTTGCGTAGAGAACGGCAGACACACAGCATACCAGTTATTCTAAAGGGGCGCTCGGCCATGTGCCAGCGCCTTTCTTTATGCGCTTGCCGATTTTTAATCGGGTGTTAAGGCTTTTCGCGGGGGTTCTATGGGGCCGATATAGCTTGTAGCCACGACTATATCGTCGAACCATACATTGCTTATATGGCCGGGGGGGGCCTTGGTTATGTAGAGCAGGAGCCAAAGGAAATTTATGTTGAGTTTTTCATCGCTTCGCCACTGGAAGCCCTCGAAGGGTTGGCCATTTGGGTCAGGGTTGAAGCTGTCCCATACCCAGTTTCCTTTGGGGTAACCCGGTCCGAGCGAACTGATTATCCGACCATCTTTGAGGTGTGGTTTTCCATCTATCCATATTGCCTGGGCGCCGTTTGAAGCTGTCGGGGGTGTGTTCATCTTTACCATTAACTCGACGCATATCCACTTTCCCTTGGCTACCTTCAGGGCGGGGTCGTTTATGAAATCATGTCCCCAGGAATGGTTGTCGGGGGAGGACCGCATTTTCATCCAGTACGAATAGAAGTCCCATCTCCAGTTATCGCCGTAAGGCTCGACGGCAGTAGTGAATCTTTCGTTTCCCTCGGGTCTGATTCCCGCTCCTCCCTGCGGCCACGGCGTCGGGGGATTGTATCCTCCGACGTGGAAGAAGTGGTGTATTTGTGCGCATTGGGGGTCGAACTTGACGTAGAATCGGAAGTACAATTTGTCGCAGCCTGGCATTAGTCTGCGGTAGAGGTGCGCTCCGGTGCTGTTGCCGCCGACGTGGGTGATGAGGAGAGAGCGCCTACCGGCGAGGGGGGCGGGGACGTCCGCTGAGAGTGACATGATTTCGGTATTCTGCAGGTTTTCCCAGCGAGACCCGAGGGCTTCGATGGAATGGATTTCGAAGTTCTCTGCGAAGATTACGTTGGGGTCTTTTGCTATGCCCGTATCGGCTCGATATTTTGCGGCGATACCCTTAGGATGGAGAATGCTATCATCGAGAGGGCTTGTATCGGCGCGGGCGAGGCTGTGGAGGGAGGCAATGAACGCAAGTATCGGGGCAATAGCTGTAAGATACGTATGAACATGGGAACGAGTAGTCATTTGTCAAGTACTCCTAATATGGAGGCGGATTGCCCGTTGCGGATTCCGGCGACGAAGAACACATGGGTTTCCATCGCAGTCAATGAGGTATTTGACGGAAAATAGGCGGGCTTGTCAAGAACAGCCGTACAGGGGCAAATGCCGGTTCAGACCGGCAGAGACAAGAAACAGGGGCAATATGCCGGTTTGCGAGTCAGTATTTCGGGGTAATCCCGGCGGAAGAACAGCCAAGGCGTTCGGGGATTCGAGGGAAAAAACTTGACATTAGTGCCTGGTTTCAATAAACTTATATTGTTGAGACGCCTGTGGCCAAATTGCCGGACATTCTCTTCCAGATTCTCAACGTTTTGATCACGGCGGAATGAATTCAGTCAGGAAAATATGCCGTTGGTCCGCGACGGGACAATGGCGGCGGCGGTTTTATATCGATTCCTGACTTAACAACAGGTCTGTATCGACGGATACACCGGACCTGACAGGCGAGTGAAGGAGGACGATTATGTTTCGCAATAAGACGAACATTGTTCCTGTCGCTTTTCTTCTGTCTATTATTGTCACTTTCGGGTGGCTTGAAGCGGCCCAATTGCTTCCCTATTACGCAACCGATCCGAATAGTTCCTATCCTTACGGGATCGACAACGCTCCGAACTCGCTCGATCCTCGGACGGGTTGGTCTAACCCTGTTGACGACGGCAATGGTCCTCAGGTGGGCCCGATACAGCCGGGGCAAGTTGTCTGGCTGGCTTTCAACAACAGGCCCGATCCAACGAGGAAGAAGTATGTGAAGATCGAGTTGAGAGCGGTGAGCGGCTCGGTGGGCAGGGTAAACATCGCGCACGGGACCGGTTTCGCCGACGCCAATACGAGCGGGGCGATCAACGGGACACCGACAGGCAACGCCGACCACAGCGCAACACTTCTTCGAAAGCAATACAAGTTCAAGAAGCAGCCTCGATGGGAGCGGTTCAAGGTTATCAACAAGTCGAATAATCCGGTGACATTCACGGTTAATGCATGGAGCATATGCGGGAATTACACCGGTGACTGGAATATGCTTCTGGTTGAGCGAGGGAGTTTCGGGGCCGAAGACGCAATGGTTTCTTACGATCCGGCGGTGGAGGTGCAGTGTTTTGCGGAGTCTGCGGCTTTGGATCCTTACGCTGCGTCTGTTCTGGTATCTCACGCGCCGGGCAGCGGTCCGTGGTCTTCGGAGGTGCTTTTCGTCGATCCGGACGGTGAGCCGCGACCCCAGGGGGGAGTGCGTTTTACGACGAGCGGGACCGGCCTTATGCCGGGAGAACTGTTCGACCTTGCGATGTGGATGGATTTGGCTCCGGATGAGGAGAAGGATATTCGGTATTTCATTTATACACTGGATTCGGTGGGATTTTGGGATAAATATGAGATCGACCTGACAGACGAGGAATGCGACGGCGAGGTCTTCGACGGGGATGTGGACAGGAACTGCCGAGTCAACTTCATGGATGTTGCTCTATTGGGTGCGAACTGGCTGCGGTGCAACGATCCGAACGATCCTTTGTGCGTTGCTCCGGACGCCGACGGAGACGGGTGGGATTCCGGGAGCGACTGCGACGACGGGAATCCCCTGGTTCATCCGGATCGGCCTGAGATATGCGGCAACGAGTTGGACGATAACTGTGACGACCTCGTCGATAGCGAGGATCCGGCCTGCTGGGAATGCACTAACGGGCAAACAAGGCTTTGTGAGAAGCAGGAAGGCGTGTGCAGCGGCTCGGAAGAGATATGTATCGACAATATGTGGTCCGGCTGCGATTACGCGGCATACAGTGCGGATTACGAACCGACAGAAATAACGTGCGACGGGCTGGACAACGATTGCGACGGGGTACCTGATGACGGCAACCCGGGCGGAGGGGCCGCGTGCGACGGGCCGGATTCTGATTTGTGTATGGAGGGTATTGAGGAGTGCATAGGCGGGTTCCTGGTTTGCTCGGATAATACGAGCAGCAATCTTGACATCTGCGACGGACTTGACAATGACTGCGACGCGTCGAGTCCGGACGGGAGCGAGGATCCGCTTGCGGCCACGCCTTGCGACGGGCCTGATTCGGATTTGTGTATGGAGGGGATGCAGGAATGCATAGGCGGGTTCCTGGTTTGCTCGGACCATACGGGCAGCGAACTTGATCTTTGCGACGGAATGGACAACGACTGCGATCCGGCAAGCCCGGACGGGAGCGAGGATCCGCTGACGGGTGAGCCATGCGACGGGCCGGATTCGGACTTGTGTATGGAGGGGACTCAGCAGTGTACAGGCGGAGCCTTGATCTGTTCGGATAATACAAGCAGCACTCTTGACGTGTGCGACGGGTACGACAACGACTGCGATCCAGCGAGCCCGGACGGGAGCGAGGATCCGCAGACGGGTGAGCCATGCGACGGGCCTGATTCTGATTTGTGTATGGAGGGGATGCGGGAGTGCACAGGCGGGGAGTTTTCGTGCTCGGACCATACCAGCAGCACTGTTGACCTTTGCGATGGAATGGACAATGACTGCGACCCTGCAAGCCCGGACGGGAGCGAGGATCCGCAGACGGGTACGGCGTGCGACGGGCCGGATTCGGACCTGTGCGCCGAAGGGATTCAGCAG
>JAFGCD010000050.1 GCA_016932835.1 Sedimentisphaerales bacterium | reverse complement strand
CTCCGATTCAAAAGACTCCTTATATTATTCTGGCTGAAGGCTGGATACGACGCGCTTCGAAGTCGGTGGGGATCGAAATGCCCCCGGAACAGGAGCGTCTGGCCGATTACAGCATAACCGCGGCGACGCTGAGTATTGCGATGAGTCCGACGCTGCAGGGCAAATACAGTGTGGAGGTGACCAACCTGACACAGGTGCTCGGTCCTGTTGCTATAAGGGCGAGCGCCGAAGCCAAACGGACGTATGAGATGCAGCCTTTGCCGTTGATGACGCTTTATATCTTCGACGACGATGTCAAACAGGGCCAAGCCGAGCAGCGCAGGCGAGTGGTGTACAACTTTCCCGACGAATTCGTTGCCAAGGATGAGATCGAGCTGAAGAATCCTGAGCAGCCGATGGAGGCGAAGTTCAGACTGATAAGCCTGGCCGGCGGTGGGACTCTTCCGAGCGGCGCAGACTGAAAAAGGCGATAACCGTCTCGATTGTCATCCACATCGCCAGTACAAAGATGCCTGCTCCGATTATGACGAGCAGCCACTTCTGGAGGGGGTCTTCTTTTGCGAGGAAGTTGATTTCGTTTTTGACCATTGCCCAGTTGGTGATTACGAGCATTATCAGGCACGGGATACCGGTTACGATGAACTTCAATCCGCCTTTTCGTTTTAGATAGAGCGTGATTACGAGCAGAGCCAGGGCGCCGAGGAGTTGATTTGCGCTTCCGAAAAGAGGCCAGAGTATCATTGCTCCGGTTCCGTTTGCTCCTGTTGCGAACGCCAGGGCTGCGGCGGTGATGACGACAAAAGTTGTGGCAATCCATCTGTTGGGCAGCAGTGGGATTCTCAAATTCGTTGCCATTTCGCTTACGACGTAGCGCTGTATTCGGACGGATGTGTCGAGAGTCGTACCTGCGAATGATGCGATGAATACTCCCATTAGTGTTATGCCTACGGTTTCGGGCAGTCCGAGGGCTTTCATCATGTTGGCGGCGCCGATGACTACGGGCGTAATTTTATCCGAGAGTCCTTTGTCTCCGATCCAGGAATCGTAATAGTGCAGCCAGGCCTGTTTTCCTGTCAGGATTGTTCCGTCGGCGAGTTTGACGGCCATTGCGACTCCGGCAGCGACGCAGATTATTACGAGCACAGCAAGAAAACTCTCGAGGATCATCGATCCATACCCGACGAACTGGCAGTCCGGCTCCCTGGAGACCTGTTTTGGACTTGTGCCGGAGGCGACGAGCGAATGGAATCCGCTGATTGCTCCGCATGCGATTACGACGA
Source organism: Sedimentisphaerales bacterium (assembly GCA_016932835.1). Taxonomy (GTDB): domain Bacteria; phylum Planctomycetota; class Phycisphaerae; order Sedimentisphaerales; family Anaerobacaceae; genus JAFGCD01. Next base: position 4,899 of record JAFGCD010000050.1, on the reverse strand, counting down.
ACATGAAAGGCCAGATCGGCGGCGTGTTGGCCGGCAGGGACGTATTTATTGCGGGCGCAATCAACGGCAGTTTGTTCTGGAGCGATGCCGCTGCCGTTCCGGCGACAAGCAGCGCCATAGCGACAAAGAGCTGCCATGCATTTATGTAGTCTCGCGGCTGGAGGAGTGTTGTCACGGGCAGTGTGGATGCTATCCAGGCGTAAATGAGGAGGATTATGACCCAGACACCTGTCGGCGGAATCGACAGGATCGCTGGCATCGCAGAACTTCCGGGCCAGAGGTGTTCGATCCAGGCGCCCAGTGCGATGCAAAGATACATTCCGATCACCGCGACTGCGGTGGCTATGGGGACACTGCCGCCTCGCTTATAAACGGCATATCCCAGTGCGACGGCGATCGGTATCTGGAGCCAGACGGGAATAACTGCGCTTGGAAATCCGGTGAAGACGGTTGCTATTACAACGCCGAATATCGCGATAACGATAAGCAGGCTGAGGAATACTACTGCGAAGAATATGAATCGCACGCGGACATTGATATACTTGGCGGCGGCTTCCGAGATGCTCTTGCCCTGGTTTCTCATTGATACTACGAGGGAGCCGAAGTCGTGGACTGCTCCCATGAAGATCGAACCGAAGAATACCCATACTATTGCGGGCAGCCATCCCCAGATGATTCCTATAGCTGGTCCGACGATCGGGCCTGTGCCGGCGATTGAGGTGAAGTGGTGTCCGAAGATTATGCCTTTTCTGGCGGGGACATAATCGACTCCGTCCCGGAGTTCTACCGAGGGGACGGGGGCGTCTTTTCGGAGCTTGAATATCTTCCTTGCGAGGAATCTTCCGTAAGTGTTATAGGCTGCAATATAGCCTATGCCGCAGAGGACCAGAAGCAAAAGGGTATTCATTTTCGTATCTCCATAGCCTAAGAGCGTCCAAGCAAAACACTCATGATACTACTGCGGGCCAGAAGAATCAATGCTTACGGCAGGGTGGTTAGCAGGGATTTCATGGCCTTGGTCATTGCCGAGGGGTAGTTTTCGATATCGAGGATACGGAAGATGTGCCTGTTCTGCGAATTCGGGTCCGGCGTCCATTGTGCACCTGCGCTATCGGTGCAGGCGACCTTGATTGGCTCGAAGGCATAGACGGGCCGGTCTGGCGTTTGTCCGGTCGGGATGATGCGTCCGTCTGCGACGACTGTTTTTCCGATGGCGTGGAAGAAACCGGCGGTGCACCACATATTTCGGTATGCCCGGCCTTGCTCTTCGAGCAGTTTTTCGTCTCTTGGGCCGTTTAGATACCTGAGCCAGTCGGCCGATTGGACTTTGCCGAGCATGGAGGCGAAGTAGTTCTGCATTCTTTCGGAAAGGTGCGGGAGTATCCGGTCTTGTCTGAATTTGTAGTAGGTTCCGAATTGCCTGACGACCCAAAGCGACCTTGTCTGCTCAAAGCAGGGCATCCAGTAGATCGGGCAGGGCAAATCGAATATCGCCGCGTGGGCGGTGGCGTCCAGGTTGACGTTGTATTCCAATTCGGCATCGGCGGGTTTTTTCGGTTCGCCGGCGCCCGCGTTCAGATAAATTGCGGCGCAGTTTTTCGTGAAGAGGCCGGGATTAATTCTTCCTGCGAGGGCGACATCGCGGGAACATCCTGTAATGTTTATGATTAAGCCTTGCGGATTTTTGTCGAGGACATCGAGGATGAGGCGCGCGGCGTTATAATCGCTGTCGGCGGGGTTCGGGGTGACATTGCCGTGTGCTTTGAAAGGTTTGGGCGAACCGACTGCGATCGGGACTGTTAGGCCGGTGATATGGTTGAGCTGGGCGACTGCTGCTATGTCGGGGTCCCGATCCTTTACTGGAAAATCGATTACGACGGCTTTCAAATCGATTTGTCCCAGGAAGGCCTGTGCGTAAACGCAGGCGAGGTCCCAGTGGTCGTCCGGGTCCATATGCGGGCGGAAAAGGTCGGTTACGTGCAGTACCGGGATCGGCGAGGCGGAATTCTTTCGATTCCCGGCAGAAGCGACGTTGAGGGACATCGCGGCGGCGGCGCCGAGAAAACCCCTGCGAGATATAGCTGACATTATGCATCCTTTCAATTCTACTGCCGGGCCAGGATGTCACTCTGGCTGTCGGGGCCTTGGCCCTATTGCTTTCGGTGCGCCCTGGCGAGCAATCTGATGGGCACCTCTTCTACGGGCAGCATTGCCTGGAGGCGGTTGACTACGAATTTGAGGTAGTTGTCGTCGAAGAGGTCCGGCCGATTTACGAACATCAGGATAGTGATCGGATTCACGGCAACCTGTGTAACGTAGTAGATTTTGGGCCAGCCTGTGCTGCGGCGTTTAGTTGCGCCGACCTGCTCGGCCTTTATTTTCTCGAAGGCATTGTTCAGTTTTGCAGTTGGTATCCAGGTTGTGGTCTGTTTGAATATTTCCGCGGCCAGGTCCATGACGCTTTGGACGTTTTTCGCTTCGGTCGCGGTGGTGAACGCAATCGGGGCGTACTTCAGGCCCGGCAGCAGTTTCGAGAGATAATCTTCATAGTCGCTCGTGGCGGCGGAATCTTTGGCCAGGTCCCACTTGTTGACGACTATTATGCAGCTTTTGTGTTCTGCGGTAATGAAGCGCGCCAGCTTCTTGTCGACCTGGGAGATGGGGACCGTCGCATCGATTAGGAACATGACAACGTCTGCTCGGCGGATAGAGCGTTCTGCGCGGACATAGCTATAGAACTCGATGGAGTCTGCCATCTTGTTCTTTTTTCTCACGCCTGCGGTATCGATGACAATAATCGTCTTGCCGTCCTTTTCCACGCGAACGTCAACCGCATCTCTGGTCGTACCTGGCGTCTCGCTGACTATTACTCGTTCTGTTCCTGCGATTGCATTTACCATTGTGCTCTTGCCTGCATTTCGTTTGCCGACCATCGCTATCTTCATTGTCGGCTCTGCGGGGGTGGCGGGTTCGAGGTGCGCCAATTCGTCGAAGATTCTGTCGAGCAGGACGGATTTGTTGATGTTATCCAGGGCCGAGATACACAGGAAGTCGCCAAAGCCCAGCCTGGCGAATTCTCCCGCGGCGGGGAACATTCTTGCATTGTCGGCCTTATTCGCAACGCCGATGACGTTTAAGTTGTGCTTTCGCAGAAGCTGTGCGATTTTCTCATCCAGGGGGACGACCCCATCGCGAATATCCACCATAAACAGGACCAGTTGTGCGGATTCAATGGCCTGAATAATCTGTCGCTCGACATGGTCGCTAAGCTGGTCGGAATCTACTATCCCGTATCCGCCGGTATCAATAAGCTCGAAATAGTGGTCTTCTCTGCCGATAAACGCGCTGACGCGATCCCTTGTTACTCCGGCTGTCGGTTCGACGATGCTTATCATCTGCCCGGTCAGGGCGTTCAAGAGACTGCTCTTGCCCACGTTAGGGCGACCTATTATTGCAACTACCGGGATTGCCATATCCTATTTACCCCAAACATTCCAGATTGACACCAACTGCGATGGCGGGAATTCGTCCTACACCAAATGCGAGGGGGTGATTATACCAAAATATCCGCGGAATTGAAGCCCTGAGTAATTATTAGTTGCGACAGGTTCGCCGGTCAGAATTATTTTTTCTGACCATCTTGATTTGCCGGGCCAAGGCCCTATAATTATTGTGTTTATTGGAGGCTCTGAGGGTCGCAAGGGCACGAGGGGCCGGCGAGGATTCGTGAACGTTTTTACTCATTTTTTCATGCAAGGAGGTGGCAGAAATGAAGCGGTTTTTACTCACACTCACATTATGTGCGGCGATGTCCACGTCAGCAGCGGCTTCACTGATGATCGAATTTTCCCCCGGTATTGCCGGCGGCGCCGGTGCGGGCAGATGGTCGTATGACGGCGCGGGCACACTGTCTTTCAGTCAGGCTATTCAAGTCGATCTTGTCAACGGCAGCGGCGGTGACGCCTTGTCCACACTTTATGCTCTGGTTGAGATACCGACGATGACCGTGGCGGGTGTTCCCGGCGGTCCGTACACGCTCAGCGGCGGGGAAATCAAGATCACGGATTCTACGGGCGCGGTGGACTATCTCACGGGCCAACTCGGGCCGGGTGACCTTGTTCCCATCGGCACGACGGCGGTGGCCTACAGTTCATTCGCCGCCGACATTACAAGTGTCGTCGTAACGACGGCGGGTTCGGCTTTGTCTTCATCGGCCCTTGACTATATTGCCGGAGTCTCTGAGGATCAGAGACATCTTGACTTCGAGTTGTCATTACAAGGCGCCTCCTTGCTGGGATTCAAGGAAATGCTGGATTCCGGTCTGGCCGGCAGCGACGGCTTCAGCGGGGCGATGACTATCCCAGAACCTGCTACTCTGTTTTTGCTCGGTCTGGGGAGTCTGGCTCTCTTGAGATACCGCAAACCGGAATGATGCCGAAAAACAGGACCTGCTTCTGCGGTATCTCCCGATGAAACAGAAGAGTTGCAAATCCTCCGGCAGTGGGGATTTGGAGTTCTTCTTCGTACGCGCAGGTGCAAATCGAGTTCTGATTGGCAAGCCAGCAGCTCGGTTATCACCACTTATCCCCTGTTTTTTCAAAAAAAACCGCTTTTTTTAGGACTTTGCTCTTGACAAGTTATCGAGACCCGTAGTATTATTACGCCCGCACATGGAGGTGTGGTGAAAAGGCTTTCTGCATATCCTGCGAAAGTTTTTTCCCCTGAAAAAAGGACAGTTTCACTGTGGCGCATTTCGAACTATGAGCGTTCCGGGTGCGCGGCTGCTCTTGTTGCTGCGCGTCTTTTTAAGTTTGGAATCAGGAATTAAGAAAACAAGGCGGGATGGTCCCGCCTGGAAAGCCTGATTTGTGACGGAAAGGGTGTTTTGCGTAAGGAGAT
>JAFGCD010000049.1 GCA_016932835.1 Sedimentisphaerales bacterium | reverse complement strand
CTCCGATTCAAAAGACTCCTTATATTATTCTGGCTGAAGGCTGGATACGACGCGCTTCGAAGTCGGTGGGGATCGAAATGCCCCCGGCGACGGACCCTCTGAACGAGGAAACTGTCAGGACGCCAAGGCTGGGTGTGGCTATGAGCGTGAATCTCCAGGGCAGGTATAACGTCGAAATAACGAATCTTAACGAAGTATTAGGGCCGGTTCAAATCAGGGCGACTTCGACGGCGAAGCAGGCCTATGAAAGTATGCGATATCAAATAATACTCGAAATCGACGACGAGGACATAAAGCAGCCTGAGCCGCGAAGAGAACTCAAGTATAATTTTCCCGAAGAATTCGTTCGCACAGACCAGATTAAGATCAACCAGCCTCCTGTCCCGGCACGCTTCAAGCTCAATCCGATAGCACAGCCTGCGATATCTCCCTAAAAAACAAGCGTGCTCACTACGTTATTGTAATGAGCACGCTAAGTTCAAATGCTTCGTCATTCGGCTCGTATGCCGAATCTGGTATACGCTTTTTTAGCGGCCGTTGGCACAGCCGGGGCAATATTCATATACGCATATACGTTCCTGTCGGATCGTACCAGCGCCTGTACACGTCCTCTCCCGTTGTCTCGTGCATGCTGTCAACATGATTATCCAGCCATAGAATATTAAGGGTGCCATCGGTTCTGAAGTCATCGCCTCTGCGAATATTGTGCCTGAACATCCCCCTGTAATAATCCATACGTGGGGGGGTTGCACTGCCCGGTCGCAAGTGGCTCAAATTCCATGTGTCCGAGTCATTACCGATACATAACATATCACCATGATTTGCCTGATGGGCCTGTTCATCCCTTGGCTCCACATGATCGGTAGTGATGATAATCTCGCCGTGCTGACGCAAAGAGTTCACGTTGAGTTGATCAAGGTAACCATTCAGGCCAAAGGCGCCCTGCTTAATCATATCGGCAGACCCCGGATAACCCGAGAACAGATCATCCGCCCACATCTCAGCATACGTATTATATGCAGCACAACTGAAGACTTGGGTGTCCTTAACATAATCCACATAAGCCGTACCCCAATAGGAGTTGTCTTCGTACCATTTGATAAAGTCTTTGGTGACGTAATCCCTCCAGAAGAATCCGTTGCTCGCGCTGCCTGAGAGCCAGGTTGGTCGGGGGTCACCGGCATAACCTACCCTCACACCGTTGTTAGGCATTCTGAAGTCCGCTTCCTGCAGGTACATGTAGATGATAAGCCCGACTTGCCTGAGGTTCGACCTACAGGCAATGTCCTGAGCCTGCTTCTTAACTCTCGCCAGAGCCGGCATCAGAATCGACATCAGCAACGCAATAATGGCGATTACGACAATCAACTCGACCAGGGTAAAACCGTCGCGTGCACTTCGTCTTGTCCGTTTGGAAAGTCCTTTTTCCACGGTTGGTCTCCTTCGATTAATCATAATTTCTTACTCCTTAAAAACGACCCGCATCAAATCTATTTATTTCGACCTTCTACAACAAAACCGAACGGGTCCAAAGATGCAAAAACAGGCTTTCGCCTTTTGTTATTAAGGATGACTCAAATGGCCATCCTGTTCCACAGGATTTTGATTTTATCGTTAAAATAATTTTACAATGTATCAGAGGCCCTGTCAAGGCCCTGAAGCGTGATTTTACCGGTATGTCGGCTGTTTCATACACCCTAAGCCATGTTTTTTCTTACGAAAAATCCATCTTGGGGGCATTATGATTGGAGAACGAGTCGCAAGAACTCTCAAAAGTTCGAAGAATACAGCGAAACAGGCCGTAAACCAGCAGGCAAACGCCCGATTCAGCGGAAACTGTGCATCAATAAGGCTATTTGCCTTGTTTTATCTTGGCAAGCAGCATCAGGGCCTCTTCGGTGATGATCTCGCCGGCGCCCTCAGCAAGATTCGTTCCCGAATCGGGTTCGTAACCTCCCTCTTTGTAGGCCTCTCGCAGACAGACATATCCGCACGCATCGTTGCTCAGAGAGACGATAAAAAGGTGCTCAATAGCCGTTCTTTTCTTAATATCCAGGCCGATTTCAACCAGGATTTCGCCTGGAAGCCCAAGGATATAGACATCGCCGAGCCTGAGAGCCTGAATCTCCGTGGTCAAAGTCTCTTTGCCTTTTTCCGAGTCCTTGACTCTTTCAGGCGGAAGGTCCTTCTTCACAGGCAGGACAATTGTCTTTTTCATCGCTTTGAGCATTATTTCGCTTGATACGGGGGCAAATTGGATTCTTCGCACAACCTCTCCGCCAAGGGCCTTACCGATTTTCGAGCGGGGATTTTCCCTGTTGAGCCGCACCGGATTCATGTTACCGGCCGTTCCGAGCGTGAAAAGGCAAATTCCGCCCTCAGTCTGCTCGACGACTTGCGCCGTGTATCCGGGATAATCGGCTGAAATTGAGTAGAATTTCTCGGCATCCTTTGCTCCGCTTACCGGGTGGCAGGCGAAATTGACAACAGCCGCCAGAACTGAGCCGCTCGCATTCTGAATCCTGAGTATGCCGACTTCAGGGTCCGTAGGCCCGAAAGTCAGGTCATCGCTTGCAGCAGGAAGCCTGAATGTCATGGCCACCGTGCCGTCCGGCTTTTTCGTCCTGCGATTATAGACAATCTCGGGTGCCTGCCCCTTTGCTGCGCCTAATTTCACTGCTTGCAGGTTCTTGTTTGCCGTCAGGATCGATTCAACTATCTTGTCTTCAAGGCCCTCGACATAGGATTTGTTCACCTCCGAGGCAGGCGAGTCGGGCCAGTCCTTCGTGATTCTGTCGATCTTCGGGCCGAAGTGCGTATGGGTCGCGCAGATGAGAATATTTTCTTCGGTGATTCCGATTTGCTCTTTGACCTTCCGGCGGACACGAGTCGTAATGTCCAGAGGAACCCAGAGTAAATCCGCTGAAACGATAGCAATCCTGCTCTGCCCATCGTCCAGAACCAGCGTTTTTGCGTAGAGCGGATCCTCGATGCCGTCGCTCGGCTTGTTGCGCGAGGCGTAGCCGGAAAGCCATACCACTGCCGGAGGGGTAATATCGACTCTGGCCGCTCCGCCTCGCAGCGCCGCCTCAGACACCGGCTCCCGGATGCAACTGAATAGAACGATCGCAATCAGTAATGTTGATTTTATGATACGCTTGCTCATAGTCCTTTCCTCTTTGTATTCACCTGCTCGCCGTATATCAATGGGCAATACTGTTCATTCATCGCTTCGGCTCTGGCGTGCTATCTCCACATCCTTCTTGACGTCATTAAGAATCTTTGTCCAGTCGAGCATCCGTGTGCGCGCCAGAAGTTGCGGCTTATACAGCTCTTCGGCGATCGCTGTATATTTCTCCCAATGGTTCTGTGCATCGGAGAGATAACGAACGGCTGATATCCTGCTGTCTTCGTTATTCGATTTCTCAAATAAATGCAATTGCGTCGCACCGAGTATCTTCGAAGCATAGTAATTTCCAAGGTGCGACATTGCTTCGATATCGCCAAGCGTCAGCCGAAGCTCTTTGCTGATAGCTCCGGCTTTGCGCCTTATGGCTGAGGTCCCCTTTAGTGAGTGATCGGCATAAGCCTGAAGTTCCTGGGCAACTTGAATCGGTGTCGCAAGCGTCATCTGGTCATTGCCAAGACACGCCTTGACGTAATCCTGGATCGACATCAGGTTACTGCCTTCCATCGTCTGATTTGTTATGAAATCCCGCACCGTATGAAAGCCCTTCTGTTGGTCGATGCATCCCTCCACCGCCCACATGAAGTCCCAATCTCGCCAGTGAAACCGGTTTATCAGCGGAATGATTTTCGAGGCCGTCGCCCATGTTTCGTAGAGCCCTAGGCCTTTCGCTTCGCCAAACCGCCTCAGCAGCGTTTGCTCAATTGCCTCTCGTTTCAGACCGAGGTCATATCCCAGTCTTCCCCACAACATGAAACTGTACCAGTGTTTCTCAATCTCCAGGGTCCGCGGACTCTCCGGCTCGAAGCTGGTGAACTCACGTCCCCAGACATAGCCGTCCGAGCCCATATGGTATCCGGCTGTATTCTCCGGAAGATTGGAAAGGAACTGGCGCACGTATTCAGGATCACCCCAGCGGAAATTGAATATGTCGTCGTTCCGCAGGTTCCACCAGCATTTCACATCATACCGGGCCATTTCCTTCAGCAGGGACTTGCAGAAGGGCGGCTTCGTCGAAGAATACATGTGTGCCCTGGCGTATTTGAAGCCAACCTCGAAAGGATCGGGATACTTCGCCGCAAAATCCGTCATAATCTTACCCAGGCCCGTATTCCAAACGCGATGAATGAATCGCACCTCCCGCCCGGGTTGCTTCTTCTTCGCGTCCATTATGCCAAGGCCGTATGTATTCCACAGCCACTTCTCCCGGTCGTACTCATCATCTCGATTCTTCATATTCTCCCCGGCCGTCACACCGATGCCGGCCAGGTCCGGGTACGTTAGTATGGTTTCTCGCACGCATTGACGCAGGTATGCAATCGACTTGGGATTGTCCTGTGCGTTGGTGATCCCGTATTTGCCTTCGGCGCTGTTCATCAATACGTTCCATGTTATCAAGTAGATGTTGATCCCCCGGTTCTTGGCATACCTCATCACCTCTCGCCAGAACTCGATCTTCTCCCCCATCGTTATCTTCTTGACAACTTTCAGATTCTTCAGCACCTCGGGCGAGACAAACTGAGGGTCTCTCCATGCCCCTGCTTTGTATGTCGGCTTCAATGTCGTGACGCAAACATCTTCAAGGGCGACATCTGGATAATCCGGCAGCTTGGTTATCGATGGAAAAGGGTGAGGGTTCCACAGCGTCAGGGTATTGTAGCGATAACGCGCCATATCATCCAGAAAAGCACGCCAGAAATCCAGACTCCACATCTCGATGTAGTTATTTTGTGCAGCATCGCCCGTATCGTCATAACTGGGCGTTCTCGCGTCTAAGGGAATATTGAATTTTATGCCGCGTCGGGCAATTGAGGGCTTGCGGACGACCGTATGGACATTATCGAGTCCACCCTCGAAACGAATGGCCTCAGCGACCTCAAGCCCTCCGTACATTGCCCCGACATCGTCGGCCCCGACAACGAGATACCGCGAGTTGCCTCTTGACCGAATTGCATAACCCTGTGATGCCAGCGGCTCGATAGCTTCTGTGCCTATATCCACCGTGCGTTCCTCAGTTAGCTTCCTTGCTGCAACCGTTAGAACAATATGAATCTCCCCGGTCGGACTCCAGGATTCACTAAGTGGCCTATTGGAGACAGTGAAGCCTTTCTCTGTAAGTGCTGCACTAATTTCCCGCACGGCAAAACCCATAGGTCCCTCGGATGAATCACTGCAGATTATGAATTCCTTGGCGCTGGCTTGCATTCCCCAGCATATCACTGCTCCCACACAGCACACCAGCAACTTTGCAACCCTGGTAACAACTAATTTATAGTTTTTCATGAGTCATTCTCGTCTGCACTACAACACAAGTAAGAACACACGTGAATCATACTCTAACCCCCTTGCCAAGGCAACATTTCAGCCTGCACAGCCCCTACCGCTGAAATTCGCTCCGGACTAAGCTGGAGCTTTGCGGTTGTGGGACCGAGTTTTTCATTGGCCAAAAACAATTGACAATTTATGCCAATGGTATATATTGGGGTCTCGCAGCGCCTGTAGCTCAATTGGATAGAGCGTCGGTCTACGGAACCGAAGGTTTGGGGTTCGAATCCCTACAGGCGTAGTCTTTCTCTGCTGGCGGCGTGCGACGGCCAACAAGTCGTTGTGTCCGGATAATGGCTTGCCGATTTCCCGGGTATTTAACCCTGCGACAGCTTATTCCCCAAGGACAAAAGGGTGAACTTTATGTTTACAGCCCTGTTGGTTCCGCATTAGACCTGCGTTTGTTGCTCAGTTCCTGCGTCGTCTCCGCAATCCGAGGCTGCTAAGACCGAGCAGTACGAGGGTGCTTGGTTCCGGGGCCGTCGTCAGGTTTACGTGCACCCGGTCGAGTTCGGCCCCATTACCCAAGAGCACCAAATCGAATTCAAAAAATCCCATCTCCGTCGGGCTGGTGATATCTACACTGAAGCTGCCCGACACTGTCCCGTCGTCAGGTGTCCATGATCCGGTTCTGGTCTGGCTCAGCGGGGCGACAAGAAAGTAGTTGTCGCTTTGTAGTGCCAGCGTAATATTCGATAGAGTCTCCACGCTTGCCGTCACGGCGTCAACAATGAGCGCCTGAATCTCCGCACTGGCTGAGCTTACATTATGGTGCGACTGTCCGCCTGTGCCCTCAGTAATGTACGTAGCCTGGTTATCTCCCCCATAGTCTTTGTCGATACCCGCCTCCGCCTCAGCGGTGTTCAGCCCGATTGTTACTACCCCTTGTCTGTTCAGAGATACCAGCGCATCGGCGAGTGAGGGATAATAATCGCTCGGACCGTCGCCGCCTTCTCCGAAATAATGCCCCTCGGCGTCACCGGCCCAGATGAGAATTTTCTGGGCGTCCAGCCGCCCCCCGCACCCGACGATCCCGGACGGATTGAGCCAGTTTTTTGCAAGGGCAACCATCGCTTTTAGCTGGCCCTCGGGTATATCGTGACCTCCGGTAGCATACATCCTGTTTATCGCCGACTGTACGGCTCCGTCATCGTCCGTAAAGGGCTGTCGCAGATTGACTCCGTAGTCTCGATAGTAGCCGCCGTCGCCGTAGTCTCTGTAGTCCGCCACGGCGTATCGGGGATCAAGACCGGGCAATGCCGCAGATATGCCCGATAATATGTCGCCGGCAGCGCTCTTAAGGCCGCTAATATAACCTCCCATGCTTGCTGTCGTATCCGTAAGAAAAAGGACGTCGGCCTTGGCCGGACCGGACGTGATATCTACAGAATAGCTCAGTGTATACGTCTTGGTTTCTCCGGGACCGTGAATCGGTGAGACGGGGTTGGGAATTATCGACCCGGTAATAGCAGCGTCGGTTGCGCTTATCCCCATCAGGCTGAACATCAAACAGAACGCCGTAGTCTTCTTCATCCTGTAAATCCTCCATGATGTACGCTACCGGCAGTCCGTAGAACACGACGTTGCGTTTGGGATGCAGGCGGCCTCCATACCAATTATATATTCGTGCTTGTGCCTCTAACCGTTTAGAGTGGTTTCGACGCTGGCAGGCACAGTAGAAATGACTATCTAATCGATCCTCCTTGAAAACTCTGCAAATCTACCTCGGGCAACCCGATGCGACCGAGTGAAGAACATCGTCATTAGTTGGCTGACGAAAAGAACTCATCAAACCTCACTCCAACCATCACTTTCCAAAATATACTTCAGTCCGCCGGATGGCGGAATCGGTCGAAGCCGTCGGCTTCAGCCGTTATTTCCTTCAGTCGGCG
>JAFGCD010000048.1 GCA_016932835.1 Sedimentisphaerales bacterium | reverse complement strand
GGGGGGGATTAGAAGTCGTAGTTGATTATATCGGCTGTTCTGCGGCAGAGTTCGCGGCCGAAGTCGGTCCATGGGCCCTGGCCCCAGTAGCGAAAGCAGCTTGTCTGCGTTGTCAGCAGGTGGAAAAGGGCGTTGCGGTAGCGGTGTTCGGATGTGGGGACGCCGGAGGCGAGGACCTTCTCTGCGAACAGGGCGCTGGCCTTGCGCATCGGGCCGAGGACGCGCTCGTAGCCGCGGACCCAGGAGATATTGTTGGTCCAGCTTCCACCCTCGATGCAGAATCGGCTGTCCTGCTTTTTGAGGTTGGCGATGAGCTTCTCCATGGCGTTCCGGCCCTGCACCGTCGGTGAAGCTGTCCCATATTGCGCCCTGCATGACGGGGCGGACAGCGGGGAAATCCGTCTCGGCGGTGCATGATACTCTCGCTACCACTTAAAACTGCTTCGATTTCATGGGAGCACTACGGTGGGGCATTTCTGATTTGGTGCAGCCGCACGCCTTTCGGGGCGACTGTGAGTATGATATACTAATCGACCATGAGTAAGGACCTCAAAGATAAGACAGAGGGTGAACTCGAAGAAATGGTGATAGCGTCCGGTCGGAAGAAATATCTGGCGGGGAGCATTTTCAGGTTCATCCATTCCAAGGGCGTCGAGGACGTTTCCCTGCTCACTTCGCTGGACAAGTCGTTTCGAGCGGAACTGGCAGCGGGCGGGTATTTTATTTCACGGCTTGGCGTTTCGCGTCGGCTTGCGGATCCGGACGGGACGGTTAAATTCACGTTCACTTTGGACGACGGGGGCGTGATCGAATCGGTGGTTCTGGTTGACGGCAAGAGAAGGACGCTTTGCATCTCAACGCAGGTCGGCTGCGGGATGAATTGCGTTTTCTGCGCGACGGGGAGGCTGAAGCTGCAGCGTAATTTGACGGCGGCGGAGATTGCGGGGCAGGTGTATGCTGTTGAGAATGCCGGGGAGCGAATCACGAACGTCGTGTATATGGGTATGGGCGAGCCTCTTGCGAATTATGATGCGGTTCTCAAGTCGGTTCGGATACTGAACGCCGCGGCGGGCAGGAATGTCGGGATCAGGCATTTGACGGTGAGCACTTGCGGGATTGCTCCGGCTATCAAGAAATTGGCGGGGGAGGATATTCATCCGCGGCTTGCGATATCGCTGAATGCTCCGAGCGACGAATTGCGGAGCGAGTTGATGCCGATAAACCGGAAATACCCGCTTAAGGTGCTTCTCGATGCGGTGGAGCATTACCAGTACCGGGCGAAAGAGCGGGTGACATTCGAGTATGTTCTTATCAATGGGTTGAACGATTCTGCGGAGCAGGCGGGCAAATTAGTGAAACTTGTGCGGCGGTTTCGGTGCAATGTTAACCTTATCGAATTCAATCCGCATGACGGTTGCAGGTTCAAGGGCAGCGGGGCCGAGCAGATAGATCGTTTTGCGGAGGTAGTAAGGGGGGCGGGGATCGAGACGACGGTTCGTCTTAAGATGGGCAGCAGCATCTTTGCGGCCTGCGGGCAGTTGGGTGCGAAGGGTCCGAAGCGGTAGAGGAGCGCGGCTATTGGGATTTTGCGGGGCGTTCATCTCGGGTTATACGCGGCCGGCGAGGTCGGCTGTGCAAGCGGGACATGCGGCGACTTCGGTATTCATGGAATGTCCGCAGGCGAGGCATTGATATGTTAGGTGCTTGCGTCCGATGAGTCGCCAAGTTGCGACGGCTGCGAGGGCGATTCCTATTATTGCGGCGGTGTAGTTTGCGGGTTTGTCGCCGTGGAACCTGAATGATCCGGACCAATTGTTGTAGCTGAGGAGTTTCTGGTTGACGAGGAAGACGAATGCTGCGAATGCTGTGATGCAGCCGAGGATTATGTCGAGAATAGTCCGTTTGCGTCTGGATACCATGACAAGGGCCGGTCCGAGCAGTTGAATGACTGTTTTGGTTCGTTTCTTTGTGGCGGGTTTTATTCCGAACCGGTCTGCGAGGCGGTTGGGCTTTCGCCAAATCAGGATCAGGACGAGGGCGAATAGCAGTCCGCCGGGGACGAATATGAGTCCTGCGGCGATCAGGAGAACGAGGCAGGCAACGGCGAGCAACGCCACGAATATTATAGTGTTTCTTCTGGCGGCGATTTCGGCCTTTTTCCAGGCGTTGAAGTCCTGAGTGGCAATGCCCTGGAAATCTGCAGGTGTGATCGTGATCTGTTTTTTCATAGCGATAGTCCTCTTCCTGGTCACTGTTGTGTCAGCCGGCGCTTGTAAATGGCGCTACTTGGCCGGGAGATTGTAACCGGCGGTTGAGTGGGGCACAAGAATATCTTCTTGTGGAAGAGGGGGCGGATTTACGGGGGCTTACATTCGATAGAGGCTGCAGAAGGCAATGTCGAGGAGGTTTATTACTCCGTCGCCTCCGGGCGGGGCGAGGTCGAGTGCGGGGTCGCTGAGCAGGTAGGAGTCGAAGAGGACAGCGAGGTCTTTGAAATCGACGGCGCCGTCCGGGTCGAAATCACATGGTATCGGGGGGCAGATTCCTTGGCGGGCGTAGTAAAAGATGGGCTGGTATGGTCCTTCGCTTGTGGTGTAGTATCCGCAGGCCTTGGCGTCGAAGGAAATTGCTTCTCCGTTGGCTTCCCATTCGATTGGTATGTAGCATTGCGTTGATGAGAATGCTTCCCAGAGATTCGCTGCGGTTGGGCGGAGGTAGAGCGAGCCGTAGCCGCCGTCGTTTCTGATGACTATCATATCTGCGTTCGGCGAGACATCGGCGGCGGAGACGTCGTTTGCCCAGCCGAACCAGCCCTTGTATTCCATGGTCTTTATGGATGTTGTCGATTGAGGATAGGGCGCGCGGTAAAGGCGGAAGGCTCCGTTTTCCTTGGAGAATATGTAGATGTCTTTTGTTAGGGGGTCAACCATCATTGCTTCTGCGTCATGCGGCCCGTCGGGGTATTCGAGGGCGATTGCGTCAATACCGGTGAGGAATTCATATACGGGGTACTGATTTGCATCGGCGGCGGGCTCGGGCAGGCGGTATATGGTGACAGACGAGCGGGTTGCGTAGTTGTCGCCGATGTCGGCCACGTAGATATAGTCGATGTTTTCGAGCGGTCCGGGTCCGACGGCGATGTCTTCCCAGTCGGTGTTTACAGCGCCCGAGAGCGCGTAAGTTCCGAGGTGTGTTCCGTGGATATTCAGGGCCCAGATTCTTGCGCTGTCACCCCTGTCGTTATGGGCCCAGATCACATCGGTGTTCGCTCTGCTTGCGGCGATTCCTGATATTTCGTTCAAGTAGTCGTTTTCTACAGTTCCGATCTGCAGGCCCGAGTCGAAGAGGGGACAATCTGCGCCTGCGCGGGTTGCGAGAGAGAGGGCCAGTATTGCTGCAATAATATTGGCTACTTTTTGCATGGGTTGCGGCGATAACAAAGGACTATTGAGCTTTGCCGTACAGCCGGAAGATATTCGGCACCCGTGTTCTGTTGTATCCGCCTAAACAATAAAGAGGCGATCCCTCGCCTCGTTTGGTGCGAAATTTAAGCTGCACATCCTATATCTGTTTCTTCCTCTGCCGCTACACGGGCATTGATTACAGCAATCTTAGGCGGGCTGCATCAAGGTCCCGTGCTATTGCGTGCAATCACCCTCTTGATGCGCGTGGTCGGTTTTGGGTAACGATTATTTCCGGATTTTTGTGAAATTCTTTTGAGAGGGGGGATTTTCGGCTTTATTTCTTTATTTCGGGCGTTTATTTGGGTAGAGTTCTGGTCTGTATGGGAAGATCAGGCAAGATTATCACTGTTGGGCTTTGTCCGAGCTGGGATGTTACGTGCCGATTCGCGGGTATCGAGTGGGGCGAGCATAATTTGGCTGATTCGGCGGTATCACGGCCTGCGGGCAAGGCGATGAACGTTTCTCGTGCGTTAGCGTGGATGGGGCGGCGAAACACGGCTGCGGGCCTGTGGGGGCAGGACGATTACGAGCAGATGCGGAGGTCTATGCGGGATTTGCGGGGGCTGGTTACGGTTCGGCTGACAGCGGTTGCGGGGGGTACGAGGCGGAATTTTACGGTTGTTGATACTGCTGGCGAGCGTGAGATGCACCTTCGGTTTCGGTGCGAACTGGTCTCAGCGAAGGCGTTGCGGCAGTTGCGGAGCGATTTGGAGGGGATCGTTACGAAGGGGAGTATCTGTGTTTTTGCGGGTTTGATGCCGGGGGACCGGTTTCTTGGCGAAATAATCGGGATTATCAGGGACTGCAAGGCCCGCGGGGCGAGGATCGCAGTGGATACTTACGGCGAGGCGCTTCGGGGGATAGTCGATTCGGGTTTGGCCTGGCTGATCAATCCGAATGCGGCTGAGCTGCGTGAGCTTGTCGGCGAAGGCGTTGCCGGCAGGCCTTCGAGCCTTGTCAAGGCGGCGCGAGGGCTGCTGGAGAAGGTGGAAACCGTTGTTGTAAGCCGTGGTAAGGAGGGGGCGGTTGCGGTGACGAGGGATGGGGCGTGGCATGGCGTAGCGGTCGGCAGCGGGAGAGTCTTATCGACAGTAGGCTGCGGGGACTATCTGCTGGGCGGCTTCCTGAAAGCGGCGGCTGATAAGGCTGATACAAGGTCGGCTCTGCAAACTGCGTTGAAGGTTGGCACGGCGAGGGCGTGGGGGCTGACGGAGGAAAAGAGCTGGACCCAGGCTCGGCGGCTGGTGCGAGTCGAGGTTGGGGGTGTGTGAATTTTTGGGTGATTTGCTGTTTTTGACAGTGTTATAGTTGTAATTATAGGGCTGGGTGCATTTTTTTTGGAAAGATGTTGATTGTGCGGCGTAAATCGTGTAATGTACGCCGATTGTGATTGCCCTGTCGCACGGGGTTGCTATTTTTGGGGCCGGCAGTATCACGGCTTGGCCGGCTCAAGCCTCCGACAGGGTCAATTCAGACCGGGCAAGACGGTCTCCGTGACATCTATTAGTGACTGGTTGTTTTTTTGTTTTGGCAGCAGTATCAACCAGTCGGGTAGGAGTTATCAGCGGCTGAATTGCTTACCCGGTGGTGTAATTGGCAACACATGGGCTTTTGGTGCCCATTTTCCAGGTTCGAGTCCTGGCCGGGTAGCTTTAAGTAACTTGGATTATTCTGGAATCAGAAAGATGTCTGAACGAGCAGCGATAATACTTGCAGCGGGCGTCAGCAGTCGTATGAATACGATGATGCCTAAAGTGCTGCACGAGGTATGCGGTCGTCCGATGCTGGCGTATGTTCTTGATGCCTGCCGGCAGGTTGGCGTTGCGAAGATATATGTGGTTATCGGTTTCTCTGCGGAGCAGGTTAAGGAGAGCTTCGACGGGGCCGGCGATATCGAGTGGGTTGTGCAGGAGAAACAGTTGGGCACGGCGCACGCGGTTCTTTGCTGCCGGGAGCAGTTGAAGGATTTTGGTGGGCAGACTCTTGTTCTTTGCGGGGACGGTCCTTTGATTCGTTCTGCGACTCTTCGGACGCTCATAGAGAAGCATGAATCGGAACAGTCTGCTGCGACTCTTGCGACGGCTGTTCTTGCGGATCCGTCGGGCTACGGTCGTATAGTTCGTGATGCTTACGGCAACATGCAGGGTATTGTCGAGCACAGCGACTGCACGAATGAACAGTTGGCGATACGGGAGGTTAATCCGAGTTACTATCTTTTCAACAACAAGGTTCTGTTCGAGGCATTGGATAAGGTTCAGCCGGACAATGTTAAGAAGGAATACTACCTGACCGATGCGATGGCGGGGATTATTCGGACGGGCCATAAGGTTGTTGCTGTGACTGCGGTGCTGCCTGAGGAGGCGATGGGTGTCAACAGCCGCAGGCAGCTCAGTGAAGCAAGCAAGATTATGCAGCGGCGGATTCAGCAGGAGTTGATGGAAAACGGTGTTACGATAGTTGATCCGGATAATACGTGGATAGACGCCCGCGCTAAGATCGGCCAGGATACGGTAATCGAGCCTTTCACGTATATTCACGGCGAAGTGACTATCGGGCTTGGGTGCCGCATCGGGCCTTTTGCATATCTGAGGAATGGGACGGTTTTGAAGAATAACGTCGTGCTCGGCGTTTACACGGAAGTGAAGAACTCGACTCTGGACGACGGTGTCCGCGCCCGTCACCACAGTTATATCGGTGATGCTACGATAGGGCGTGACGTTAACATCGGCGCCGGTTCGATAACGGCCAACTACGACGGGCAGGAAGTGAATCATACGAATGTCGGCGACAACTGCTATATCGGCTCAGGCGCGATACTGATAGCGCCTCTCGATATCAAGGACGGCTCACACGTCGCGTCTGGCACGGTGGTTTCGCAGGAAAGTGCAAACGAATTGGGTGGAAAGAGCAAAAGCGATGTTTCTCAATGACAATTTGAAGATATTTTCCGGCAGCAGCAACCCGGGACTGACCAGCGCCGTGTGCAAGTATCTTCGTTTACCGGTCGGCGGTGCGAAGATTCAGAAGTTTCCAGACGGCGAGAACTCTTTGAAACTGGAGGATGATGTCCGCGGTCGGGACTGCTTCGTAGTTCAGTCCACTTGCCGGCCGGTGGACCAGCACTTGATGGAGCTATTGATTTATCTGGATTGTCTTCGTCGCGCGAGCGCTCAGCGTATCACGGCTGTTATTCCATATTTTGGTTATGCCCGCCAGGACAGGAAAGACGAAGGTCGCGTTCCTATCACGGCTAAGCTGGTTGCGAATATTGTCACGGCGGCCGGCGCCGATCGGGTTCTGACCATAGATATGCACGCGGCTCAGTTGCAGGGTTTCTTCGACATACCGGTAGATCATCTGACTGGTGAGCTGGTTTTGAGCGATTACTTCAGGGCTAAGAGGCTGAGCAATTTGACGGTGGTTTCTCCCGACGTCGGTAATATCAAGATGGCTTCTCGATACGCCGGTCACTTCGGCGGCGACCTTGCGATCATCCACAAGAAGCGCGTTAGCGGCAGCGAGGTCGAGGCTAAAGAAATAATCGGCGAGGTGGAAGGCAGGAATGTTCTGATGTGCGACGATATCATCGCGACAGCGGGGACGGTTTGCAGTGCGGCGAATTTGATTAAGGATCGCGGCGCCAAAAAGATATACATCTGCGCTACTCACGGTGTTTTTGCAGGCCAGGCCCTCGAACGTTTATCGCAGGCTCCTGTGGACGAGATTGTTGTCACGGATACGATACCTTTGACGGAGGAGGCGAGTAAGGTCGGGAATATCAAGGTTTTGAGTGTGGCTGCGATGCTTGGAGAGGCGATAAAGCGAACTCATAGAAACGAATCGGTAAGCAGCCTGTTTAACGCGATTTGAACAGGATCAGTTAAGTATAGCAAGACGAGGTGATTATGGACAAGACATTTGTTTTGAAAGCAGAAGTTAGGGACAATACTGGCTCGAAACATACTGCGAAAGTTCGTGCCGCCGGTCGAATTCCGGCGATTATTTACGGTCACAAGCAGGCTCCGTCGGCAGTTTCTCTTGATGCTCATAATTTCAATGTTGGTCTGCATCACGGGCATCGCCTTATTGACGTTCAGCTTGGCAGGAAGAAGGAGACGACTCTTGTGAAGGCGCTGCAGTACGATCATCTTGGCAGGGATATTATTCACGTTGATCTGATGCGTGTTGATGCCAGCGAGACGGTCAAGATTGCCGTTCCGATCGAGCTTAAAGGCACTGCTCAGGGGACGCATGAAGGCGGGATCATCGAAGAGCACGTTGACAGTCTTGAAGTCGAGTGTTTGGTGAGTGATATTCCTGAGACGATTGTCGTATCTATGAAGGATGTTGCGGTCGGGGATGCTGTTCATGCGGGCGATGTGGAGCTTCCGGAAGGCGTGAAGCTGGCCAGTGCTCCCGATCTTCTCCTTGTGACGTGTCATTTAGTTGCGGCGGCGAAAACTACGGAGGAACTTGAAGAAGAGATGCCGAGTGCTCCCGAGGTCATAGGCGAGACGGAAAAGGCTGATGAAGACCAGGGCGGCGGCGAGAAGGAATAAACCGGGGCTTAGGCAGAATCCGCATATGAGCGTTATAAAGATGGTCGTCGGTCTGGGCAATCCCGGTGATGAGTATGTCGATACGCGACACAATCTTGGTTTCAGGGTAATAGATTCGCTGGCAGGCCGGTTAGGGGCAGATGTTAAGCAGCGGAAGTTCGGCGCCCGGTTTGGCGCAGGCGAGCTTTCGGACAAAAAGTTAATACTGTTGAAGCCGTGGCAGTATATGAATCGCAGCGGACAGGCAGTTGCGACGGCTGCCGGCTTTTACAGGCTTTCGTTGAGCGACTTGCTTGTTGTAACCGACGATTTGAGCCTTGCACCTGGCAGGATTCGTATTCGTGCGCAGGGTTCATCGGGCGGGCATAACGGCCTGGCGGATATTGTCGAGAAGCTTGGTACTCATGAGTTCGGCCGGCTTCGCATCGGTATCGGCGACAACGGCAGGATTGATTCTGCTGTTTATGTTCTGAAGAGGCCGAGGGTCAAAGAAAGGGCTCTGCTGGACGAGGCGATTGGCAGGGCGACCGATGCAGTGTTCTGGTGGATCGAACACGGGATCGAGGCGACGATGAATAAGTTTAACGGCGAGCAGCCGGACAGTGAATAGCAGGTTTGCGGCAAGCGCCGCTTGATAAGCAAATATGCACATTAACAGGTTAATCAGAAGGTGACAAGATGGAGACTGTTGTGAACAGGAAACTTTATGAGAGCATGTTTCTCGTTGATTCGGGCATGGCATCGGACTGGGATGCGACGATTAAGATTATCGAAGGCATCCTCAAACGAGTCGAGGCCGAGATTGTTTCGATAAGGAAGTGGGACGACAGAAGGCTGGCTTATGAAGTCCAAGGCAAGAGCAGAGGGACCTACATTCTGTGCTATTTCAGAGTGGAGGGGGAGAGGATACAGGAGATCGAGAAGACGGTTCAACTGTCTGAGAATATAATGCGTGTTCTGATTCTCAGTGCGGAGCATATGACGGCGGAGGATTTAGAAAAAGATACTCCTGCTACGAAGAGCGAGAAGGAATCGGCTGCTGCCGGGGAGGACAAGGGCGATGATGAGGACGAAACAGCAGTGACGGCAGTTCAGGCCGGCGATGACGATGCATCGGAGCAGTCGGATACCGAGACTATGACGGCGGAAGTCGAGGATACCCAGGATGTCGAGGCGAGCGATACAGTCGAGGCTTCGGCGGAGACAGAATCGGAAGAGCCCGACAAGGAACAGGCGGCGGAGTAGCCCGAAAGACCGGCGTCGAGCGTTGTTGACGGCTCGACCGGCGGCAGATATTTGAATGGAGTGTGACTATGGCGAACTACAACAAAGTAATGCTAATGGGGAATCTGACCCGCGACCCACAGCTTTCGTACACGCCGAATCAGACGGCTATTGTCGATTTTGGTCTTGCGGTTAATCGGAAGTGGAAAGGCCAGGACGGCAGTCCGCGTGAAGAGACATGTTTTGTTGACTGCACTTCTTTCGGCCGGCAGGCTGAGACTATTAACAAGTACCTGAGCAAGGGCCGCGCGGTGTTTGTTGAAGGCCGGCTGACATTCGACAGTTGGACCGGTCAGGACGGGACGAAGCGCAGCAAGCTGAAAGTTACTGTTGAGAATTTCCAGTTTCTTCCCGGCGGCGGCGGCGGTGGTTCTGATCGCGGGCCTCGGGGTTCGGGTGGGGACGAAGGCCAGCAGTATCCTCCTCAGACCGGAGACGATGATATACCGTTTTGAGTTGCCGGCGGCGACTCAGTGAATCGTGATTCGAGATACGAATCGAAAGTTACAGAACGAATAATGGACAGGTAAAAGATGGCAAGAATGCAAAAAGGTTCACAAAAGGGCACACAGAAACGAGGCGGCAACCGGCGCAAGGGAGGTTTTGCCGGTGCGCGTGAGCAGACTCAATGTCGTTTTTGCAGGCGCAGCGTGAAGCACGTTGATTACAAGGATATTGAAACGCTTTCCAAACTTCTGACGAATCGGGGCAAGATATACTCGCGCAAGCGCAGCGGCAATTGTGCCGGTTGTCAGCGCAAGGCGAAGCGTGCGATTAAGCGTGCCCGTTATATGGCGTTACTGCCTTATACGAATTAGTTTTCGGCACGTACGTGCGGTCGCGAAAGCCGTGTGTTTGGTTGTGTTGAAAGGCAGAATGCGACGAATGATAAGAGATGAGATATGAATCTCGTTTGGCATTAGCAAAATAGAAAGGCATATGCTTCAAGCGGGTAACCTGTTAAGGGGATAGATATGGCAAGAAAGAAGCCAAGTATAACGAAGGTTTTGCTCTGTGAGGACATAGACGGTGTCGGCTGGCTCGGCGATGTTGTCGATGTCAGGACGGGGTACGCTCGGAATTATCTGCTTCCGCATGGTTTTGCGAAGGTTGCGACGGAAGCCAATATCAGGTCTATCGCAGATGAGAAGAATCGTCGTGCCGATCAGCGCAAGAGCGAGCGTGTTAAGCTTGAAGAGTCGGTGAAATCGGTTGAAGGCGCCGAAGCGGTTATCGCTGCGAAAGCCAACGAGCAAGGTCATTTGTTCGGTTCGGTTACGGAGCGTGAGATAGCGGCGAATCTGTGCGCTCAGGGTTTTTCGGTTCCTGATTCTGCGGTGCAGTTGACCGGCCATATCAAGGAGGTTGGCACGCATACGGTCAAGCTTAAGTTCGCCGAGGATTTGAGTTGTCAGGTTAATGTTGTTGTTGTTGCCGAGCAGAGCGGGGACGAGTCAGAGGATGCCGGCTCTTAGTTTTGCAGTTGGTTTATGTGCCGTTCCGGTGACGGTTTCGGTAAGCATCAGCGGCAATCAGCAGTGCTATGGATAGGCTAAATGGCTCAAGCAACAGAAGCTGAAAGCGGGAAAGGCCGAACGGTCAATGTGTCCGGTTCTGTGTCTGCGAAATCGGGCGCAAGCGCGAAGGCTACGGTTCGCAGCATGCCGGAGTCTCTGGCGGCTGAGGCTGCGGTATTGGGCTCGATGCTGATTGATCCGGTCTGCATCGCAGAGGTGATCGAAATTCTGGGGCGTGAGGCGTTCTATCGTGTCGAGCACCAGCACATTTTCGACGCGCTAATCGCCCTTTTTGAGAAGAACAAGGGGGATGGCATCGATGCGGTGCTGCTGCGGGACGAACTGGAGAAGCGTAAGGTTTTAGAAGAGGTCGGGGGCGTCGAATACATCGCCCAGATACTCGATTCGGTTCCGTCGGCGTCGAGCGTCGAGTATTATGCTGGTATCGTAAAAGAAAAGATGCTGCTTCGAGATCTTATCGGCGCGGTGAGCGGCATTCTGGACGATGCTTACAGTTCGAGCGGGGAGGTTCGTCAGACTCTTGACGAAGCGGAGCAGCGTATTTTCGCGGTCACTGAAAAGAATATCAGCGGCAGTGCGGCAGCGTTGAAAGACATTGTCTCGCAGACTTATGAGTTGATCTCGAAGCGGAGCGGCATTCACGTTACAGGTCTGGCGACGGGTTATCACGAGCTCGACGATTTGACGTGCGGTCTCCAGGACGGGGAGATGATCATCGTTGCGGGTCGTCCGAGTATGGGTAAGACCTCTCTGGTATTGAATATCACCGAGCACCTCGGTATTCAGGAGAATATTCCCATTGCCGTTTTCTCTCTTGAGATGGGCAGGCAGGCTTTGGCCGAGCGTTTTTTGTGCAGCGTGAGCGGGATTAACTCGCAATTGGTGAGAAAAGGGATGCTCAGCACGGAGCACTACGAGGCTCTGGTCGAGGCCTGCGGGACTCTTTCCGAGGCTCCGATATTTATCGACGACACTGCCGCCTTGACGCCTCTGGAGCTTCGGGCAAAGGCTCGACGTCTCAAGAGCAGGCACGATATCCGTTGCATCATGGTGGATTACCTTCAGTTGATGCATATGGGGGGTCGAGTTGAATCGCGTCAGCAGGAGATTACGACAATTTCAAGGTATCTTAAGGGCCTGGCCCGCGAGCTGGACATACCTGTTGTGGTGTTGAGCCAGTTGAATCGTGCCGCCGAGGGCAGAGAAGGGCACAGGCCGCGGATGAGCGATTTGCGTGAAAGCGGGAGTATCGAACAGGATGCGGATGTTGTTATGCTTCTGCATCGCGAGGACTATTACAGGCGGAGCGAGGATGGGTACGAGCCTGACAATACAGCGGAGCTTATAATCGCCAAGCAGCGTAACGGTCCGACGGGCAGTGCGAAGCTGATATTCAGGGAAAAGATCACTCGATTTGAGAACATGTCTCGTATGGAGGCGGAATCGTCGCCGTTTTAGGGGATCGCCATGAGGAACAGAATCAGGAAGATAGAATTTCTCGGGGTTTGCCTTGTTTTTTGTATTTCGGTTTTGAATTCTGGTTGTGCGTGGCCGGGCAAGAAGGCCAAGAGTAAGGCGCCGAGTTTTTCGGCGCCAGCGGCGGCGGGCCGCAATGTTATTCGCTCGCTCGAGTTCGTCGGGAACCACAGCTACAAGGACAAGGTTCTTTCCGACAAGGTTGGTTTCGAGGTTGGGGATTACCTGGATCCGATTCTTGCCGAGACGGGTCGGGGCATCATAAGCGACTTTTATCGCCAGAAGGGTTTTCCGAATAACACGGTTCTGATAAACGCCTCGAAGGTCGAGGACGGGGAGCTGATTTACATCATCGACGAAGGCCCGCGGGTGCAGGTCAAGTCGGTGAAGTTCCAGGGTAATTCTGGGTTGAAGACGCGGAGTCTTCGCAAGGCCGTCAAGACGAGCACCCGGAGGTGGGTTGTTAAGGCGAGTTACTATTCAGCGGAGAAGGTTGCCGAGGACGTGGAGCGTCTGAAGAAGATTTACTATCGGCGAGGCTACCTGAACAGTTCTGTTCGTGCGACTGGTCAGTCTCACATTGTTTTCATCATCGACGAAGGCCCGCTTTACAGGGTTGGTGATGTCGTACTGCGAGGCAATACCCGGTTCAGCGAGGCCGAGCTGCTTTCCGGTCTGAAGTTAGAGCGCGGCGAGAAATACCTGTATCTTGAGGGCGATTTGCATGCGAAGAAGATTCTGAAGACATACCGTGAGAACGGGTATGTTGATTCTTTTGTGGTTCATCGTCCGGAATTCGCAGCGGGTGGGGCCGGCAACGTAGCTGATGTGGTGTTTGAGATTACTGAAGGCCGTCAGTTCCGGATCGGGCGGGTCGATGTAACGGGCAACGAATCGACTCAGGACAAGGTTATTCGTCATGTTCTTGACGAATACGGTTTTTCACCTGGCGCTCTTTACAACGCTCACATGGCTCCGAACGAGCCGAGCGGGGAGGGGCTGCTCGAGAAGTACATCCAGAGGATGACTCTGGCCGAGCAGGCAATCATTATGCCTGTTCCGGTGGAGGGGGATCCGAATCAATTGGATGCACAGGTTGATATCACCGAGGGTCTTACTGGGATGTGGAATCCGGGTGTTGGAGTCGGCAGTGACAGCGGCATCATCGGTCACCTGATTTTTCAGCAGCGGAATTTCGATATTCATGACAAGCCCGAGAGTTTCGGCGATTTCATCAAGATGAAGTCTTTAAAGGGTGCCGGTCAGACTCTTCGTATTGCTCTTGAGCCTGGTACGGTGGTGAGCCAGTATTCGGTGTCTTTCACGGAGCCTTATTTTCGTGACAAGCCCACGTCGCTCGATGTTGTGGGTTCGGCTTACGAGCGGGGCCGGGAGAGTTACGACGAAGAGCGTTTGAAGGGTTATGTCGGTTTCGAGGAACGCCGTGCGGAGAACTGGCGCAGGAGCATCGGGTTCAGGGCGGAGAACGTTGACGTTGACGGGCTGGAAATTGATGCTCCGAAAGAGATCAACAAGGTAAAGGGGAGCAATGCTCTTGTCGGCGTTCGAGTGGGGATCGGCCGGGATATGACGGACGACAAGTATAATCCGAGCGAGGGGTACACTTTTGACACGGGTTACGAACAGGTCGGGGGGGATCATACGTTCGGGATACTCAGCGGCGCGTATATTCAGTACAAGACGCTTCATCAGGATTTGCTTGATCGCAAGACTATTCTGGCGACGAAGTTCCGGGCGGGTGCGACTGTGGGCAGCGCTCCTCCTTTCGAGAAGTTTTACGGCGGCGGGACGGGGACCTACGGGATTCGGGGCTTCGAGTACAGGGGCGTGAGCACTCGCGGATTGCAGACGAACGTTCCGACGCCGAAACGGAAGGACCCGATAGGCAGCGACTGGATATTCATTGCGAATACCGAAGTGGCGGTTCCGGTTGTTGGCGAGAACCTGTCGTGGCTGTTTTTCGTTGACAGCGGGATTATCGATACGGGCGGCTACCGGGCGGCGCTTGGGACGGGGATACAGATTCTGATACCGCAGTGGTTCGGTCCTGTTCCGATGCGATTCGAACTTGCGGCACCGTTCCTGAAAGACAGTGAAGACGATTCCCAGATATTCAGTTTCTCTGTGGGAGGATTGTTGTTTTAGGCAGTGCGGTCATCAAGGTTCATGCAAACAAGTATTGGCTTAGAAAGGACAGTTTTATGAATACGAGGACAATTTTTTTAGTTGTTTTGACGACTGCGGCCGTATTGTTTTTGGGTTATGGATTCAGTTTTGCGGGGTCGGGCGCGACGGCAGCGAATTCAAAGATAGGGACAGTTAGCATCCGGGACGTTTTCAGGGACTGCAAAGCCAACGCATCGTACCGTGAGAAGGCTCTTGCCGAGCAGAACACCCGCAGCGCGGAAATCGATCTTCTTCAGAAAGAGATCGCGGCCCAGGAGGCGGGTTTACAGACGCTGAAGCCGAGCAGTGTTGACTATATGAAGCAGTACGAAGCTCTTATCAATAAGCAGGCTCAGTTGGAGGCGAAGAAGCAGTTTCTAAGCCAGCAGCGTTCTTTCGAAGACGGGCAGTGGACGGAACTGCTTTACAAGGAAGTGCTTCGGATAACGAAGGAGTTGGCCAAGGCGAAGGGCCTGACAGCCGTTTTGGGGGTTGATGAGCCTGTGTTTCCGATGGCGAGTACGGACGAGCTTATGATGGCCCTGCAGACTCATAAGGTTTTTTATAGCGACGGCTGCGTGAATCTCACTGCCGAAGTTGTTTCGGAGCTGGACAAGGTGCAGTTGAAACTGAAGCCGTGAGGTCGGGCGGAGGTCGGGATGAAGTCATTTGACAATTGATTTCGTATGGAATTGACAATATCACAATTAGCTGAGCGTATCGGCGCCGAGTTGATCGACGAAGTCGGCGCCGGTGATCTCGTGATACGCGCGGCTCGTCCGATCGAGGCAGCCGGGGCGAATGATGTGACATTTCTGACGAACGACAAACACAAGGCCTCTCTGGGCAGTTCCGGCGCCGGGGCTGTGATAGTCGGCGGTCGTCTGGATGGATGCGAGAGGCCTCAATTGGTTGTGGAGAATGTCGATTCGGCTTTAATCGAGGCTCTGAACTTGTTTGCTCCCGAGTTGACGCCTGTTGTTGCGGGGATTGATTCGAGTGCGCAAGTCGCCGATGGTGTTTCAATAGGCGAGGGTGTATCTATCGGTCCCGGTGTTGTAGTTGCTAAGGGTGTTGAGGTCGGCGAGAAGAGCATAATCGGCAGCGGGTGCAAGATAGGCGAGAATTCGACCATCGGGGCGAATTGCCGGCTCGACAGCAACGTGGTTATCTATCATAACTGCCGGTTGGGTAACCATGTGATCGTTCAGGCGAACAGCACTATCGGATCTACAGGTTTCGGTTATTCCTTTATCGAGGGCTCGCATCGACTCATTCCTCACAACGGAGGAGTAGTGATCGAGGATTTCGTTGATATAGGCGCGAATTGCTGTATTGACAGGGCGAAGTTCGGCGATACGGTAGTCGGGGCCGGGACCAAGATCGACAATCTTGTGCAAGTTGGTCACAACGTAGTAATCGGCAAGTGTTGTCTGATAGCGTCTCTGGTTGGTGTTTCGGGCAGTTGTAAGTTGGGCGACGGGGTAGTTCTTGGCGGGCAGGTTGGCCTTGCGGACAACATTGAGCTTGGTTCTGGCGTGATGGTGGCGGCGAAGTCCGGCGTCATCAACGATATCGAGGCCGGTCAGAAGGTCGCCTGGACTCCTGCTATCGAGAGAAGAGAAGCGTATCGGATTATCAATTCTGTTATGCGCCTGCCCGAACTTGCCAAGGAGTTAAAGAAGCTCGGCAAGAGGATGAATGATCTTGAAGCTGCAGAAGACGGTAAAAACTGAAAGCAGGATAACCGGCAAGGGCTTGTTCGGGGGCAAAGACGCGAAGGTTGTTTTTCGTCCCGCTCCTGCGGACACCGGCATAACGTTTATTCGGACAGACGTTCAACAGCCTGTTCGGATAAGCGCTATTGCCCCCAACATTGCCGAGCGGAGCCGGCGCACGACGATCAAGAAAGGTGCTGTTAGTATCGAGACGGTGGAGCATTGTCTGGCGGCGGTGAAGGCGCTTGAGATCGACAACCTTTTAATCGAAGTTGATTCATCCGAATTGCCTGCTCCTGATTGCAGTTGCGCCGAGTACTTCAAGGTGCTCAATCGCAGCGGCATTGTGGAGCAGGACGTGAAGCGCAAGGAGTATGTCATCGAGAGGCCTGTGGCGATTACGGCGGGCGACGCGTCGATATATGCATTGCCTTATTCTGAAGACGGTTTGAGCCTGACTTACGATCTTGACTACGGTGGGCATACCGGCATCGGCAGGCAGGTTTTCAGCTGCCGGCTTACTCCGGAGGATTTCGGGCGTCATCTGGCTCCTGCGCGGACTTTTCTTCTCGAAGCCGAAGCCAAGCAGTTTCAGGCTCGTGGCATGGGGACGCATATCAGTCCTCGCGATCTTCTTGTTATCAACTCTGACGGTCCGATTAAGAACAAGTACAGGTTTCCTAACGAGTGCGTCAGGCATAAGATTGTGGATCTGGTTGGCGATCTGGCTTTGGTCGGTCGGACTGTCAAAGGGAGGATTGTCGCCTACAAGAGCGGGCACTCGTTGAACCAGCAGCTTGCTCGCAAGCTGTACGAAGCGGCTCAGAAGCAGGAACGTATCGAAAAGTCGGGAACGGATGCGATTCTGGATATATCCAGGATTCAGAAGGTTCTTCCGCATCGCTATCCGTTTTTGTTAGTTGATAAGGTTGTTGAGATTGAGGGGGATACATGGATCAAAGCCGTCAAGAACGTGACCTTCAACGAGCAGTTTTTCCAGGGGCATTTTCCGGGCACTCCGATAATGCCGGGTGTGCTGATAGTCGAGGCGATGGCGCAGGTGTCGGGTTTGCTGTTTGCGCAGAGACTGGAACTGACGGGCAAGATTGCAGTGCTGCTGAGCATGGATGGCGTTAAACTTCGCAAGGCTGTTCGTCCGGGCGACCAGCTTGTTTTGATTGCGGAGTCGGACAGGATGAAGCGCAGGACGGCACAGTGCCGGTGCAAGGCGATGGTTGGCGATACGGTTGTGGCCGAGGCGCAGATAAGGTTCATGCTCGTCGATGAGGAACAAATATAAGAGCGGCGATGGTAAGTATTATTGGTTTTATTACAGGTAGAGATTTGCAATGACAAAGATACATCCAAGTGCGGTAGTCCACAAGGACGCAAAGATCGGTGAAGACGTTACTATCGGCCCGAATTGTGTTATCGGCAACGGCGTCGAGATCGGCTCCGGTACGGTTCTGGATTCCGGGGTGGTTATCGAGAAGAACGTCAAGGTTGGCGAGAACAACCGTTTCTTCTCGAATTCAGTGATCGGGGCCTGGCCCCAGATGCTTGGCCTGGCCGATGAATCGAAGGTCGGCGGCCTTGTGATCGGGAACGACAACGTTCTGCACGAGCAGGTTACCATTCATTCGAGCATGCACAGCGACCGCTCAACCATAATCGGCAACGAGAATTTTCTAATGGTTGGGGCGCACATCGGGCACGACTGCATACTTGAGGACAAGATTGTGATGAGCAACTGTGTCCAGGTAAGCGGCCACTGCAAGATAGAGCGTGGGGTTTGGCTGAGCGGGATGGTCGGCCTGCATCAGTTCGTTACTCTCGGCAAGTGGTGCTTTGTGGCGGGGCTGGCAGGTCTTAACAAGGATATTCCCCCCTTCCTGACGGTCAGCGGTCACTATCCGCCGGTGGTTCGTGGTGTTAATAAGCGTGGGATGCAGCGAGCGGGTCTGAGCGAAGAGGAGCAGGAGCGCGTTTTCGAGGCATACAGGAAGCTCTATCGCCAGAGCGGCACTCTTCTGGAAAACGCCCACGCTCTGGCAAAGAAAGGCGGACTCGATGAGCATGTTGAGGCTATCGTCGAGTCGATAATTCGAAGCAGCGAGCATCAGTACGGCAGGTATCTGGAGACGATGAGGCAAAGGTGAGCCTTTAAGGCGGTGCTGCGGCAACAGGCCGCGGCGCCAAACCAGCCCTTATTGTCCGGGGTGATTTGAGTGAGGTTCCGTGTTTCAGTCTGAGTCGTATGTTTTCATGGAGATAGTATGCAGGATAAAAGAGTTCGCACTGCGGTCGTGGGCGCCGGGAAGATGGGGTCTATACACGCGAAAGTTTATAACCAGTTGCCGCAGAGCGAGCTTGTGGCGATTGTGGATACCGATATAGCCCGTGCTCGGCGTCTGGGCGAGATGTATGACTGTCCTTCCTATTCGAGCTGTTCGGATATTCTCGACAAGGTCGATGCGGTGACAATAGCGACGCCCACGGTGACTCATCTGGCTCTGGCGAAGATTTTCATCAAGAAGAAGATCTCAGTTCTTATTGAGAAGCCTCTTGCGGCGAATGTCCGTGAGGGCAGGAAGATCGTTTCTCTGGCAAGGAAGAACAACTGTGTGGTTGCGGTGGGTCATTCGGAGCGTTGCAATCCGATTGTCCAGGCGATGAAGCGTCTTGATATCGAGCCGAAGTTCATCGAGGCCCATCGTATCAGTCCTTATCCGTTCAGGTCCACGGATGTCGGGGTTGTACTGGACGTGATGATCCACGACATAGATATTATTCTGTCGTTGGCTGCGAGCAAGATCAAGCGGGTTCATGCGGTCGGTGTCAACGTTATAGAAGACAAGGAGGATATTTGCAGCGCCCGGCTGGTTTTCGACAACGGTTGTGTTGCGAATATCACGGCTTCACGTTTAGCCTTGAAGACCGAGCGGACGCTGCGTATATTCAGCCGACAGGCTTATCTGAGCCTGGACTACTTCAAGAAAAGCGGGATCGTTGTCAAGGCGGACCCGAATATCAATGTAGTGAAATGGATTCAGGAACACAAGGAGTCCGGCGATTTCAATATGACTTCCGTTAATTGGCCCGATTTGCTCCATATCGAGCAGTTGAATATAGACGACAAGGAGCCGATTCGTCTGGAGCAGGAGGCTTTTCTGCGGGCGGTTGCGGACCGGAGTCTGGCGCCTGAGGTCAGTGCGGTTGCAGGTCTTTCCGCACTGGAGTGTGCTCAGAAGATTCTGCGGTCGGTTAAGAAGCACAAGTGGCAAGAGGAAATAGACTACGGCGCGTAGTGTTCGGGGATTCAGGGCGGCGCGGCCGAACGATGATAATCAGTGAATAGGGGATAGTGCTATGGTCGGCAGGTTATGGTGTTGTAGTGTGTTGGCGGCGGCGTTGCTTTGCGGCTGTGCCGGCAAGACGGAAAACGTTGACTCGAATACGAAAGATGTCGAGTCGGATTTGAAAACGGTTAAATCGGGCAGGAAGATGGTCAAACTTGAAACGAGCATGGGCGATATTGTCATCGAGCTCAACGAGGCGGCGGCTCCGGTGACGACGAAGAATTTTCTGGCGTATGTCGAGAACGGGTTTTACGACGGGACGATATTCCACAGGGTGATACGGGATTTCATGATACAGGGCGGCGGATTTACGGCTCAGATGTCTCGCAAGGGCACTAATCGGCCGATTGTCAACGAGGCCTCCAACGGGCTGAGGAACGATCGCGGCACTATTTCGATGGCGCGAACGAACGATCCTGACAGCGCGACATCGCAGTTTTTCATCAATCACAAGGATAATAAGTCTCTGGACTATGTGCCTAACGGCAATCCTGGCTATGCGGTTTTCGGGAAAGTGACGGCGGGCATGGATGTTGTCGATGAGATAGCCGCCGTGCAGACGACCGTGCGTATGCGGATGCGTGACGTTCCTGTCGAGCCTGTTGTGATCAAGTCGGCGAAGGTTGTTTCGCAATAGGTTTCGAGGTCGCGGTGATCATATATGAAGCCTTAGTTTGCTCACTGCGTGATGGGCGAGCCTGGTAGGTTCGGGCAGGCGGTATTTTGTTGCGCAGGCGAGGGTGATTTTCACGGCGTCGGCCAGCGTGCACTTGTGGCCTACCGAGACGAAGAGCGGTTTAACATTTGTGCGTGTCCTGACTACTGCTCCGATAGTTTCAAGTCCGGGATTCCGTTTTGCGGTATTTGTGTCTGTAAGCGGGGTATGGCCGCCTTTTTCGAGGGGGGGCTCTTCGAATTTTCCGGTCAATCTGCTCTTTGCACAGCCTATTGCTGGTTTGTTGAAGAACAAGCCGAGGTGTGCCGCCAGGCCGAGGCGACGTGGGTGTGCGATACCCTGGCCGTCGATGATGAAGACGTCCGGCTGTTTTGTGAGTTTCCCGGCTGCGGCGATGCAGGCCGGGGCCTCGCGAAAAGAGAGCAGACCGGGAATATAGGGGAAAGTTACTTTGCGGGCAGCGCTGACTGTCTCTATGAAGTCAAGATCGTCGAATTTGAGCATGACGACGGCTGCGACGATTGTTTTTCCGTCTTTACTGAAGGCACAATCGATGCCTGCGACCGTTTTTGGGGCGCTTTTCAGGGGGATATGGCGGATTTTGCGGCCAGTCGGCTCTGCAAATCTCTGGCCTGAGAATAGGATAAATTCCAGTTATGCAGCCTTTTCATTGCTAATCGGGGCAATTTTCGAGGGTGTCAGCCAAGTTCTATGGATTAACATTTTACGTTCGATGGGGATTCTGATACAATAGTAAGTTTGCATTATTGCCGGTTTTCTTCAGTAGGGTACAGGGTAGATAAAACTACATACAGCATGGCGAAAAATTCTTCCAAAGCGATAGAGATCACGGGGGCCTGCGAGCATAACCTCAAGAATATCAGCCTGAGCGTTCCTCGTGATCAGATGGTTGTCATAACAGGTATAAGCGGTTCGGGCAAGAGTTCGCTGGCATTCGATACGATTTATGCAGAGGGGCGGCGGAAATACGTCGAATCGCTGAGTGCTTATGCTCGTCAGTTTCTCGAACAGATGCAGAAGCCTGCGGTGTCGGATATTACGGGTCTTCCGCCTACGATTGCGATTGAGCAGCGGCGGTCGGGGGCGAATCCGCGTTCGACGGTGGCTACTACGACGGAGATATACGACTATTTCAGGGTACTCTTTGCACGTGCGGGGCAGCCTCACTGCTGGGTTTGCGGCAAGGAGATTACGAGCCAGCACTCTTCGCAGATTGTCGATTCGATACTTGGCCGGCCTGTGGGGACTAAGGTGCAGATATGCGCTCCTCTTGTGCGGGGAAAGAAGGGCGAGCATAAGGAGGTTTTTGCGGATATTCAGCGTGAAGGGTTTGTTCGTGTGCGTATTGACGGGTCGATTTACGACATCAGCAGGGGCAACGGCCTGCCGGTGCTTAGCAAGGCCAAGAAGCACGATATCGCGGCGGTTGTTGACAGGCTGATAATCAAAGAGGCCGTTCGGATCAGGCTGGCTGATTCGGTCGAGACGGCGCTGCAGTTGGCCGACGGGATTGTTCTTGTGCTGGTGCAGGAGCCGAGCGAGGGACAGGAAAACGGCGGGAATGGGAAATGGGAGGAGGTCATTTACAGCGAGAAGTTTGCCTGCTCGAAGCATCCACAGGCTTCTCTGGAGGAGCTTTCGCCGAGGCTGTTCAGCTTCAACAGCCCATACGGGGCGTGCAAGAGCTGCGACGGGCTGGGCACGATTCTGGAATTCGATCCGGATTTGATAGTGCCTGACAAAGGCGTATCGCTGGAGAACGGCGCGATCGATGCTTGGCGCAAGGGCGGCAAGCGGATGAATATTTTTTACAACCGGCTGGTCAAGAGGTTCTGCAGGAAGACCGGTATCAGCAAGTCGATCCCGTTCGAGGAGATACCGAAGGAATTCAGGGATATTCTTTTATACGGGACGAGTTCCGCCGATGAGCGGACATACGGGATGTCTTTCGAGGGTGTCATACCGAATTTGACGAGACGGTGGAAGAATACGGCCAGCGAGTATGTCAAGGCGCGGCTTCACGGGTATCTTTCCGAGCAGCCCTGCCAGAAATGCGGGGGCACGCGGCTTCGGGCGGAGGCGACTGCGGTGACGGTGGGGGGCAAGAGCATAAGCGAATTGGCGTGTTTGAGTATCGATAAGGCACAGCGATTTTTCAGCAAGCTGAAGCTGGACAAAGAGAGGACCATTATTGCGGCGCAGGTATTGAAGGAGGTCAAGGCGCGGCTGAAGTTCATGGTTGACGTTGGTTTGGGTTACCTGACTCTTGACCGGATGAGCAGTACTCTTGCGGGCGGCGAGGCCCAGCGGATTCGTCTGGCGACGCAGGTCGGCAGCGGGCTGGTGGGGGTGTGCTACGTGCTGGATGAGCCTACGATAGGTCTGCACAAGCGCGACAACGACCGGCTGCTCGGGATACTTCAGCGGCTGAGCAAGCTCGGCAATACTGTTATCGTGGTCGAGCACGATGAGGATATCATCAAGAGCTCCGACCATATTATCGATATCGGTCCTGCTGCGGGCAGGCACGGCGGGGAAGTCGTTGTACAGGGGAGCCTTAAGGATGTTTCAGCGTGCGAGATGTCTTTGACGGGCGATTACCTTAGCGGCAGGAAGAGTATATCGCTGCCTGTGAAGCGGCGCAAGTACAACCTGCGGAAGTGTATCGAGGTCAAGGCTGCCGAGGAGAACAATCTCAAGGGCATCGACGTTAAATTTCCCCTTGGGGTATTTACGTGCGTGACGGGCGTATCGGGTTCCGGCAAGAGCACACTGGTCAGTCGAATCCTACTGAGGGCTTTGAAGCGGAGGCTTTATCAATCGCGGGAGAAACCGGGCAAGCATAAGAACGTTCTGGGCACGGCGCAGATCGACAAGGTGATCGAGATAGATCAGTCGCCCATCGGCAAGACTCCGCGGAGCAACCCTGCGACATACACGGGCGCGTTCGATCTGATACGGAAGCTCTTTTCGATGACACGCGAGGCGAAGATTCGGGGCTACAAGCCGGGGCGATTCAGCTTCAACGTCAAGGGGGGGCGCTGCGAATACTGCAAGGGACAGGGGACGAAGAAGATTGAGATGCACTTTCTGCCGGACGTTTATGTCACATGCCAGAGCTGCAAGGGCAAACGTTTCAATCCCGAGACGCTGCAGGTGACATACAAGGGCAAGAATATCGCTGATGTTCTGGATATGCGGATTTCCGAGGCGCTCGGTTTTTTTGCGAATTTTCCCAAGATTGTTCGAGTGCTTCAGACTCTTGCCGACGTCGGCCTTGGTTATATGCAGTTGGGTCAGGCGTCCACGACACTGTCAGGGGGCGAGGCGCAACGGGTGAAATTAGCGGCTGAACTGGGCAAGGCGGCTACGGGGCACACTTTTTATGTTCTGGACGAGCCGACGACCGGACTCCATTTTGCGGACATTCATAATCTGCTGAACGTATTGGGGCGTCTTTGCGATATGGGCAATACGGTTGTTGTGATCGAGCATAACCTTGATGTTATCAAGATAGCGGACTATATTATAGATCTCGGCCCGGAAGGCGGCGATTCCGGAGGACAGGTTGTGGTCTGCGGTTCGCCGGAGGAGATTGTTAAGAACAAGAAGAGTTATACGGCCAAGTATCTCAAGGGCAGGTTGGCTGAAGAGAAGTAGCAATATTGCCTGTGGTATCACGAGTTACCGAATCAGGGAAGACATCGGATGTGGGAGTTTCGACTGAGCAGCGTCGAGGATTTGAAGGAATTGAACAGCCGATTGGGTTTGGATATCGATGCGGCTGACGACGTTTCGATATTGCGCGAGCCGGTGGAGGCGGGCGGTCTTTTTATTCCTAATTCGCTGGCAGTGCATCCGATGGAGGGTTGCGACGGCGATTCGGAGGGTCGTCCAGGCAAGCTTACGTTAAGGCGATATGAGAGATTCGCAGCGGGCGGTGCGG
The DNA here is from genome assembly GCA_016932835.1 of Sedimentisphaerales bacterium. Taxonomy (GTDB): domain Bacteria; phylum Planctomycetota; class Phycisphaerae; order Sedimentisphaerales; family Anaerobacaceae; genus JAFGCD01. The sequence goes on along the minus strand of JAFGCD010000048.1, from coordinate 10,895 downwards.
GTTTGATATGGGCTGAGGCGACGGCGGTTGTGCCTGAGGGCAGGGCCAATCCGAGGCAGTTGTGGCTCAACGAGAGGAGCAAGGAAGGCTTGGCGGCGATGGCCGAGCGCATGCGGCGTGTCGCGGCCGAGAGCATGGGTCCGGGGCACAGGCCCGTTGTCGTGATGCAGCTTACGCATTCGGGCAGATACAGCAAGCCCGAAGGAACGTCGCAGCCTATAATTGCCCAGCGTGATCCGTATCGTGATCCGCTTGCTCCGGAGGCTGTGCCGAATCCGAAGCGAAAGAGCAGGATACCGGAGAGCCAGCGTCTTGTAACGGATGAGTATCTTGACGGGCTTGTCGATAATTACGTCGAGGCGGCGAGGACGGCTTTCGATGCGGGGTTCGATGCGGTTGACGTCAAGTCGTGTCATGGTTATTTAATCAACGAGCTTTTCGCCTGTCACCAGCGGCAGGGCAAGTACGGCGGGTCGTTTGAGAATCGTGTCCGGTTCCTGCTGGACGTTGTGGACAGGATTCACGGCGAATTAGGCGCGGACAAGGCGGTGGTTACGAGGCTGGGTATCTACGATGCGATACCGTATCCTTACGGCTGGGGCGTCGATCGGGAGGACTACCGCAAGGCGGACCTGAGCGAGCCGATCAAGCTGATTGGCCTGCTGAGGCAGCGGGGTGTGAAGCTAATTAACGTCACGGTCGCCAATCCGTACTACAATCCGCACGTCGGCAGGCCTTTCAACGAGGCGATAGCGGGTGGTTACGAAGAGCCGGAACATCCCCTGGCGGGCGTAGCGAGGCTTATCAAGCTGACGGGCGAGGTTCAGCGGGCGTTCGAGGATGTTGCGATAGTGGGGACGGGGTACAGTTGGCTGCGGAGTCTGCTGGCGAATGTCGGTGCGGCTAATAAGAGCAACGGTCTTGTGAGCCTTGTCGGGGCGGGGCGAATGGCATTTGCATATCCTGATTTTGCAAAGGATATTCTTACGAAAGGCCGGATGTTTGCTCGGAAGGTTTGCATAAGCTGCAGCGGTTGCACACAGATAATGCGGGACGGCGGGACGGCGGGTTGCGTTGTTCGCGACAACGAAGTATATGGGCCGATTTTCGAGCGCGGCAGAATGGGCGACAGGGAAAATCTGGCGCGGCTGGCGTCGGCCTGCCGGAAGTGCCAGGAGCCGACGTGCCAGTTGGCGTGTCCTGCGGGTGTGGATATTCCGAAGTTCATCGGCCTGTTTCTGGATGGGCAGGAACGGGCGGCGTATGAGGTTCTGCGGGCGTCCAATATATTCCCTGAGATATGTGCGTGGCTTTGCCCGGTGGAACAGCAGTGCGAGGGCGGGTGTCTGCAGGGCTTTATCGGGGATGGTCCTGTTCCGATTGCCGAGATACAGATGTATCTTTCGGTTCAGGCCAACAAGCAGGGCTACTCGAAGCTGCGGATACCGGCGAATGGGACGGGCAAGCGGATTGCGGTTATCGGCGCGGGCCCGGCCGGTCTTGCCTGTGCTGCGGGGCTGCTGGAAGCCGGTCATTGTGTGACGATATTCGATAAGAGCAGGGAGTTCGGGGGTATGATCGAGTCGGTGATACCGGCCGAGCGACAGAGCGAGTCGTTGAAGAATGAGATAGCTGCGATTTTCAGGGATGTCCCCGGAGACAGGATGTCTTTGCGTCTGGGCAGTGCGCTGAACGGCAGGTTCAATCTCGATACGATTATGGCCGAGGGCTTCGACGCGGGCTTCGTAGGCATGGGACTTTCGGAATCGGTCAGCCTTGGCGATGGAGGCGGGGATATCGAGGGGGTGTGGGAGGCGCTGGAATTCCTCTCGGCGGCGAGGAGGCCGGGCAAGGTCGATGTTGCGGGCAAGTGCGTTGCGGTGATCGGGGGGGGCAATACGGCTATGGACGCCGCCGTCACAGCCAAAGAGCTTGGCGCCAGGGATGTTTATCTGATATACAGGCGTTCATTCAAGGAGATGCCTGCGTTCAATGCTGAGCGAGACCGGGCTATGGCAATGGGGGTTCACTTTTTGATACTGACCCAGCCTATCGGTTACGAGTGTGCGAAGGGCAGGTTGAGGGCGGTGAAGGTCTGCCCGACGAGACTGAGGGAGGCGGATTCATCGGGCCGTCGCAGACCGGAGGCGATAAAATCAAGCGCTTACAGTCTCGATATGGAGGTTGTGGTCGAGGCGATAGGTCAGGAGGTTTCCGGCCAGATTGCGAGCATATTGCCGGGTGTGGAATTTCGGGACGGATTGATTCAGACTCAGGCCGGGCGCCTGGCGACATCGCGGGCGGGCGTTTTTGCCGGCGGGGATTTGGTGAATGGGGCATCGACGGTCGTCTCGGCGGTGTCGGACGGGATGAGGGCTGCGAAGGAAATAGACGAATTCTTGAAGCAATAGTCATGGAGGATTTGAAATGTCAGAAAGGCCGGTAGCGATTGTCACGGGGTCGAGCCGGGGTATTGGCAAGGCCATTGCGCTGGAACTGGCAAGCCTGGGATACGATATAGTCTTGAATCGCGTTCAGGATGCGATGCCGGAAGCCAAGCAGCAAGTCGAGAATCTCGGCGCGAGATGCGAATTCTTGCAGGGTGACATCGGCAAGGCCGAGGACCGGCAACGGCTGGTTGCGGCGGCGAGGGACAGGTTCGGCAGATGCGACATGCTCGTCAACAACGCCGGTGCGGCGCCGCTGAAGCGACTGGATATCCTCGAAGCTACGGAGGAGAGCTTCGACAGGGTTATAGGGACGAATTTGAAGGGCCCCTATTTCCTGACTCAATTAGTCGCCAACTGGATGATAGAGCAGAAGGCCGAGCATCCGAAGCGTGCGTTTCGGATTGTGAATATCGGGTCGATTTCGGCTTATACAAGTTCGCCGTCGCGCGGCGAGTATTGTATCAGCAAGGCCGGGGTCAGAATGATGACCAAACTTTATGCCGACAGGTTAGCCTCGCACGGTATTATTGTTCTGGAGGTCAGTTGCGGGATAATGGAGACGGATATGACCCGCGGGGTGAAGGGCAAGTACGACAAGCTGATTTCGGATGGGCTGACGCCGATTCGACGGTGGGGCCAGCCGGAAGATGCGGCCAAGGTCGTCGGCGCTATTGCGACGGGGAAGCTGGATTTTTCGACCGGCAGCGTGATAGACGTTGACGGCGGGTTTCATTTGAAGAGGCTTTAGGGGCTTGATATGTCGCGACGGATTGCAGAGAATACGGTTTGCTGAATTGATGCGAGCAGGAGGTATCGAGATGGATGTTAAGGGCACGATTACGACTTTGTTGAGGGACGGTTTTATTCTGGTTTTCAACCAGGACAAGCTCGATATTATCAAAACGGCCCAGGCCCTGATCAAGGCTGGGGTAAACAATATGGAGGTGACCTGCCGAATCAGCAAGCCTTTGGAGAAACTGCGTCGTCTGCGTGAAGAGCTGCCTGATTTTGTCGCCGGGGCGGCGAGCCTGGTTAATTATCCGGCGATGCTGGGTATATATAACAAGGTCCATTCGGAGGACCCGCTGCCTTGTCTTGAGGAGGCCATGGACGCTGGGGCGTGCTATCTGGTATCTGCTATCAATTTCAGCGCGTCGGCGTATGAGTCACTCGGCGGCCTGGTCCCGTTGATTCCGGGCTGCGGCAGTGCGAGCGAGATTGCCGAGCAGTTCTCGATGGGTGCGAATTTATGCAAGATATTCCCGGCGAGCCAGCTTGGCGGCGCCGGGTTTGTTAAGGCTATCGATGCTCCGCTGCACAAGATCATCAGCCTGGTGCCCACGGGCGGGACCAACCAGGGCAATATACCCGATTATATTGATGCGGGTGTCCTGGTGGTGGGAGGCTCGTTCAGCATGATCGAAAAGGAAACGATGAAGAAGATAGCGGAGGAACAGGATTACGAGCTTCTGGCCCGGGAACTTACCGCAATAAAGCACCTGATAGATACTTTGCGGGCCGAGAAATATCCGGATGTTAATTTTGCCGAGGCCTCGATCGAAGAGATAAGTCAAGCTACCGGCCGAGACTTCAATATTTCATAGAAGACAGAACAGTGGAAACCAGGCGGACAGCAAGTCAGAAGATTGTGTATCACCGGTACAACACGGTTATTGTCGGTTCCGGCGCTGCGGGGATGAACTGCGCAGTTCACCTTTACGAGTTTATGAAGCAGAAAGGTCTGGCGGAGCCTCAGGAGCGGATTTTGGTGGTTACGGGCGGGGTATCTCTGGGCGCTTCTCGGATGAGCGGCTCGGACAAGCAGACCTACTACAAGATGGGGACAAGCCCTGCAGTGCCGGACAGCGCCGAGGCATTTGCTCAGAGTCTTACGGCGGCGGGGTGCTGCCACGGCGATTCGGCCCTTGTCGAGGCGATTGGTTCTCTTCGGGAGTTCTATCATCTTGTCCGGGCGGGCGTGCCGTTTCCGACGGATTCTATGGGCGGCTTTGTCGGGTACAAGACAGACCACGACCCGTCCGAGAGGGCGACGTCGGCGGGTCCCAAGACGAGCAGGCTTATGAGCGAATGCCTGCAGAGGCAGGTCGAGGGTTACGGTATTGAAATAGCGGACAGGCAGGAGGCAGTTCACCTGCTGACTGTCGGGGCGGGCGGGTCTAAGCGGGTTGCGGGGATAGTGACTTACGACACGAAAAGGATTCACAACAGATACAACGTAATAAACGTTTATCTCTGTGCGAACATTGTGCTGGCGGCGGGCGGGCCGGGCGAGTTATACAAGACGAGCGTTTATCCGCAGGGACAGTTCGGGATTCACGGCCTGGCATTCAAGGCGGGTCTGGTTGCAGAGAACCTGACGGAGTCGCAGTTCGGCCTGGCGAGCATCAAGTTCCGGTGGAATGTTTCGGGGACATACATGCAGGCGATCCCGCGAATCTACAGCACCGATTCCAGGGGCGGCGACGAGTACGACTTTCTCGCCGACTGTTTCCCGTCGATGAGCAGGATGGCGACGAATATTTTTCTCAAGGGCTATCAGTGGCCTTTCGACCCGCAGCGAATTGAGAATTTTCAGTCTTCGCTGATCGATGTTCTTGTTTTCAACGAGACGCAGAATGGCAGGCGCGTGTTTATGGACTTCATGCATAATCCTCTCGGCATCGATTCGATGGAGTTATTTGCGATAGACGCCCTGGAGCCGGAAGCGCGTGAGTATCTGGAAGATGCGGGCGCAGTCCAGGCGAGTCCCATCGAACGGCTCGAAGCGATGAATCCTCAGGCCATCGAGATATACAAAGAAAACGGGATTGATTTACACAGCGAACCGCTTGAGATAGCCGTCTGCGCCCAGCATAACAACGGCGGTTTTTCCGTGAACAGGTGGTGGGAGTCGAATATTCCGGGCACTTTCGTAATCGGGGAGATGGCCGGGACTCACGGCGTCAAGCGTCCGGGGGGTTCGGCGTTGAACGCCGGGCAGGTGGGCGGTTTGCGTGCGGCGGAATACATTGTGAATGTTTATGGTTCTGAGCTGCCGGACTATGCGGAATACCGGAGTGAGATTGACGAGCAGATAGATGAATTGCTTGCCCGCTTCGAAGACTACAAGACATCAGCCGGCCCCATGCCCAAACAGGTTATCAAGAGAGTCCAGGCCCTTATGACGGCTTCGGCGGGACATATCAGGGAGGCACAGGACGTTCGCGAGGCTCTCAAGGATGCATTGGGACTGTACAATGTAATCGAGCAGAAGGGGCTGATGGTGAACGGGCGGAAGGAAATGGTCTGGGCGATAAAAGCCGAGCATTTGGCATTGACGAGTGTTGCCTATTTGAAGGCGATTGACGAGTTGCTCGGGCGGGGCAGCGGGTCGAGGGGGTCGCATCTTGTTATTGCCGAGGAGGGAGTTGAAATACACCCTGATATCGTGGACGAGTTTACGGGGAGGGTATTGAAGTTCAAGCCTGAGAATCCGTCATTGAGAGAATCGGTGCTGCAGGTGGAGTATGACAGGGATGAAAGGGATTTATTCCGTTGCAGCGATGTTGCGTTGCGGGCCTGCCCGAGTGACACCAAGGCTTTCGAATGTGCCTGGCGGGATTACCGAGAGGGGAAAATCTACAGGGAACAAGACAGATAGTCGATAACGAATATGAGCAAGGGAACATGCGATAAAGCCCCGGAGGCAAGTCCTTTATGGTTTTTCACACATTGAAATGGATCGGTGACGCCGGCGGTTTTCTGGAGCTTGTTGACCAGCGGCTGCTGCCGGGCAAGTTCGTGCGTCTTGAGTGCCGGGATACGGGGCAGCTTTACGAAGCGATAAGGACGCTCGCCGTTCGCGGGGCGCCTGCGATAGGCGTATCGGCGGCCTACGGGGTGGTTCTTGGCATGCAGAAGGTTGAGTCGAACGAGAGCATCGAGCGTGGTCTTGAGGTTCTTGCCGAATCGTGTGAATTTCTGTCTTCGGCCCGTCCGACGGCTGTGAATTTGTTCTGGGCGCTGGAGCGGGTTCGCACGAAAGCGGAAGAGTTTGCAGCCGGGCGGCGCGAAACGGATATTGCCGCCTTACGTGATTTTGTTTTGAAAGAGGCTCATTCGATTTGCGCCGAAGACGTGGAGATGTGCCGGCGGATCGGCCGCAACGGCGAGAAATTCATCAAAGCCGGCGCCGGTATTCTGACACACTGCAACGCGGGGGCGCTGGCGACGGCGGGACAGGGCACGGCGTTGTCGCCGATGTTCGAGGCACATGCGAAGGGCAGAGAATTTCAGGTCTATGCGGATGAGACCCGCCCGCTGCTGCAGGGTGCGCGGCTGACGGCGTGGGAGCTTGGGCGGGCCGGCATCAAGGTTGCGGTAATCTGCGACGATATGGCCGGCTGGCTGATGAAGCAGGGCAAGATAGATGCGGTGATAACCGGCGCGGACCGAATCGCCGCCAACGGCGATACGGCGAACAAGATAGGCACATACAGCCTGAGTATCCTTGCGGCCAGGCACAGCATACCGTTCTATATCGCGGCTCCTTCGAGCACGTTCGATTTGAGTATAAAGAGCGGCGGCGAGATACCAATCGAAGAAAGGGCCGCCGAGGAGGTAAGGCGCTTCGGCGGGTCGCAGACGGCTCCGGACGGCGTTGATGTCTGCAATCCGGCTTTCGACGTTACCGAGGCGAGGGACATTACCGCTATCATTACGGAAAGGGGTGTGATTGAGAAACCGACTACGCAGAGTGTGCGCAGGCATTTGGGATAAGGCCGGGGCGAAACGGGATTGGGGTGCTAAAGTTTATGGTTCAGTCAGAGAAACAAATTTCGGAGTCGCCTGCAAGGGAAGCAGGCAATCGTTCGAGCGAGGAGGCGCTGCTTCGCTGGAGGAAGCGTAATTCCTATTACTACGGGTGGCTGGATCGGATTTACAGGTTCGTGGTTCGTCCGGGCAGCAGGGTTCTGCATGTGGGCTGTGATTGCGGTGACTTGTTAGCGGCTGTCGAGCCGTCGTATGGGGTCGGAATCGACAGCAATGCCGATGCGATTGCTCTGGCGAAGAAGCGTTTCGGTCATTTGCACTTTTTCGAGATGGACCCGCACGAGCTGGAGCTTGACGAGAAATTCGATTACGTTCTGATCTGCAATTCGCTGGGCGGCTGGCACGACATCCAGGCGGTTCTTGAGCGCATTGCGGGCGTGACGGACGAGCATACGCGGATAGTCATCACGTATTACAACCATCTTTGGGAAGGGATAATGAGCATCGGTTCTTCGCTGAGGGTTCGCAAGCCCAACTCTTACCAGAACTGGCTTCCGTCCCAGGATATTTCGAACCTGCTGGAATTGAGCGGGTTCGACGTTATCCGCAGCGCATCCTACCTGATGATGCCGAAGCGGCTGCCGCCCCTGACGGCCTTGTGCAATTATATTCTTTCCCTGCTGCCGATATTTCGGTATTTCAATCTTGTGAACCTGGTGATAGCCCGCCCTGCGGCGGTTGCGAAGAGCGATTCGGATTTGTCGGTTTCGGTTATTGTCCCGTGCAGGAACGAGCGCGGCAATATCGAAGACGCCATAAAACGGATTCCCCGGATGGGCAGGGAGACAGAGATAATTTTCGTTGACGGCAACAGCACGGACGGCACGGCCGAGGAGATAGAACGCTGCATATCGCAATACCCGGATCGGAGAATCAGCCTGATTCACCAGGGCGACGGAATCGGCAAGGGCGACGCGGTGCGAAAGGGCTTCGCGGCTGCGACAGGCGATATTCTGGTCATCCAGGACGCGGACCTGACGGCGCCCCCGGAAGACCTTCCCAAGTTTTACAGGGCGCTTCGCGACGGCAAGGGCGAATATATAAACGGCTCGCGTCTGGTGTATCCGATGGAGAAACAGGCGATGCGTTTCTTGAATTTGCTGGGCAACAAGTTTTTCAGCGTTTTGTTTACCTGGCTTCTCGGGCAGCGGTTCAGAGATACGCTTTGCGGTACGAAGATGATAAGCAAGGCGAATTACGAGCTGATAGCCGCGAATCGGTCGTATTTCGGCGACTTCGACCCGTTCGGCGATTTCGACCTTATCTTCGGTGCGGTAAAGCAGAACTTCAAGGTGGTCGAGGTTCCGGTCGCTTATCGCGCGCGGACATACGGCTCGACGAGTATCAGCCGATTCGCTCACGGCTGGCTGCTGCTGAAGATGAGCTGGATAGCGTTCAAGAAGATTAAGTGGCTCGGAAGGAAGCACCAGGCGTCGAAGGCCGAGAAATCCCGGGACTGAGAAATTCGATGAATAAGTTGATTAACAAGTTGCCTATAACCCGAATCAAGATATTTCTGGCAGGGTTGCTTTACAGGGTTGTGCACGTTTTTTGCCGTCGTGACCGGCGTATTATTGTCCGCAACGGAATCAGATACGAAGTGGACCTGTCGGAGGGGATCGACTTGTCGATGTTTTTGTTCGGGGGTTTTCAAAAGCACATTACCCGCAACAAGGGATGTGCTTTGCCGGAAGATGCGGTGGTATTCGATGTCGGCGCGAATTGCGGGATGATGACGCTGCAATTCGCCAAACTCGCCCCGCTTGGCAAGGTATATTCTTTCGAGCCGACACACTATGCTTTCGCCAAGTTGCAGAAGAATCTGGAGCTCAATCCCGAACTTGGGCGGCGTGTTGTTGCGGTCAAGAGCTTTGTATCGTCGCAGACATGTGTGGAAACGGACATCAAGGCCTATGCAAGCTGGAAGGTCGGCGGTGCCGCCGATGAAAGCAGACACAGCGTGCACGGCGGTACGGCGAAATCGACGGAGGGGGTCGGAGCGGTGTCTTTGGATGATTTCTGCGAAAAAGAGGGAATCGAAAGACTGGATTTTATCAAGATAGACACCGACGGCCATGAGCTTGAGGTTCTGAGAGGGGCCGCGAAGGTGATTGGCAGATTCAAACCGGCCGTGATTTTCGAAGTGGGGCTTTACATTCTGGCCGAGCGGGATGTCGATTTCGCAGAATACTTGAAGTTCTTTGCCGCCCTGAACTACTCTTTATTCAACAGCAGCAATAATCGAAGAATAGACGCCGAGAATTACCGCCGGCATATTCCGTCCAAAGGTACTATTGATATTCTGGCACGGTATTGCGCCTCATGAAGCTAATCGAATGGCTCAAACTGCCGCAGACGAGGCACATTGAAGACCTTGACGATCCTGCCGTTACCGCGCTGCACGGGAGGATCATACAATCCAAGGGTTTTCTCAAGAGGATATACGTAGATTTTTACCGGCAGTTTTTAGAGGCGACGCCCGACTCGGCTGGGAAAGTGCTTGTCGAACTCGGCAGCGGCGGGGGCTTTATCAGGGAGGTTATCGGCAACGTTATCACATCGGACATTCTTGCATTGCCGAATGTCGATAAGATTTTTTCGGCAATTGAGATGCCGTTCGAGGCGGCGAGCGTTGATGGCTTTTTCATGATCGACGTCCTGCACCATATCGCCGATCCGAGGGCGTTTTTCAGGGAGGCGTTGCGGTGTTTGAAAGTCGGAGGCAAGATTGTAATGATCGAGCCTGCGAATACGGTCTGGTCGCGCTTCATCTATAAGAACTTTCATCACGAGGCCTTCGATACCGGCGCGGGCTGGGAGCTTGGCGAAGGCGGGCCGCTGTCACATGGCAACGGGGCTTTGCCCTGGATAATATTTTCGCGGGATCGGAAGGTATTCGAAGAAGAATTCCCCTCGCTGCGGATTTTGCGGCGGCGCAATCATAGCCCGCTGCGGTATCTTCTCAGCGGGGGTCTGACACTGAGACAACTTGTTCCATCATTCACTTACCCGGCAGTGAAGGCGCTGGAATATATATTGTCTCCGCTTAGCGGTCTGCTGGGCATGTTCCAGACGATAGAGATCGAGAGAATGGCTTGATTGTGTTTATGTGCCCGTGTCGGCGGGTACCGGGGCCGGGAGAAGTCTCTCAGGCTACGGCGAGCACCTCTTTTACTTCGGGGACCTTCTCCTTGAGAATTCGCTCGATGCCCATTTTCATAGTCATCTGAGCGCCGGGGCAGCCCTGGCAGGCGCCCTGGAGGCGTAATCTCACCGTGTTGTCGTCGTCCAGACCTACAAATTCGACGTCTCCGCCATGAGCCTGCAGGCTGGGGCGAATGCTGTCGAGTGTTTCTTTGACTTTATCCTGGATGGTTTGGTCGGCGTTTTTTTCGCTACAGCCGCAGTTTTCACACATAAGAAGGCTCCAAAAAATTTATCAACGGCGCTATTATATCAGCGATTTGGCATTTAGCCAGCTATTTTTCTGCTGTGTGACGGGGCAAAAAGGCTGTTTGTGCGGGGCGTGTCTGTGAAAATAAACTGGCGCGCTGTTTTTGGTTATGTTACTCTTTGTCTGTAAAGCAATTACAGATTTTAGGAGTATGCAAT
>JAFGCD010000047.1 GCA_016932835.1 Sedimentisphaerales bacterium | reverse complement strand
TTTCCTTTTGCCCTCACTAAAATACGGGGCAAAAGAAAGAAAAATATTGCCTCAACTGCAAATCACTTTTATCGTACCACCTCCTTTTACAAGATATGTCTTTCAGGCCCGTCATTCTTTCCACGATCAGTGAGCAACAATTTCCCCGTTGCTGTTATCGGCGACAAGTACATCGGGACTGGAATTTTGATGTGTACAGTCTATCAGCGGCAAGGCATAAACACAAGACTGAAGACTATTCTTTTCAATCCGGAAATCGCGATAGTGCGTTGGGTAGTTGATGGTGGTTGAGAATTGCGCAAACGGCAGCGACGCCGGCTGTAAGTCGGGCGGATCGAGTTGCGTGTCTGCTTGAATGCAAAAAAAGGGAGCCGGCGACCCCCCAGTATTTTGTACTTAGCCGGCCAGCCGGGCTCCCTTCACGAAAGAAGGACACACTGTTATGTGTAGGTGCTCTGGTTCGATGTCCTAACTCATTAGTGCTGTTCGGTGCATAACTCTACATTAAAGTATAGATCATAATCCTGCGTAAGCCAAAAATATCGTTTCAAACATGCTGTTTTTCCGCATCCGCAGGCGCTTTTCTCGGCTTTTTCCCGGCTCGGCCGGGAGGGGAAAATCGACGGAGCAGAGCCTTTCTTGACCGAAAAAGTGCGATTCTGCCTTTGTTTCTCGGCTATAGGCGTCGTTAAGCTCGTTTTTCCTTGACAAATATCGCTGCTGCGGTTATATTGCAGTAGTGTGGTGATACTTGAAGGAGGCGTGGTGAGATTAACTCGCCGTTTTTTCTCACCGGGCTTTAGGCTCATAGAAATACTGGATTCTCTTACGTTCCGATCGCAGCAGGGCTACTGCTTTGGACAAGATATATGAATGAGGAGGGAGCCTTTCGTTCATATCTCAGAGGTGGTTCGGCCTGCCTTAACAGGGTTGGCTTTGCGCTGACTTAGGAGGTTGGTGATGGGTGATTGCAAAAAGGACGAGAAATTAGTTAGGCAAACAATCTCGCGACTCCTTGATTTTAAGGGCAAGGAAGTCGCCGAGCAGGGAGGCTTCGGGACGTTGTCTGCATTGCCTGAATCGGTGCAGGCGCCGAAATCGGAGCACCTGGAACTTGCGGATACTTCTTCAAAAGCCGTTCCTGCGGATACGCCGACGGAATTCTGGTCCGATGATTGGGGGCAAATGGATGAAGACGGGATACCGAGTTTCTCAAGGCCCCGACATGTTAGCACTTTGACCAGGCAGACGAAAATGGCAATGCTGATTCCGATACTGTCGGTGGTCTTGCTGGTCGTTCTCAACAAGTTTCACGGAATGCCTTTGGCCGGCAGCGAATGGTTGAGCTTGGGAAAATACCAGACGATGGTCGGCGATATTGTTGAATCGGGATTCTCTTCGATGAAGGCTGAGGAACAACATCCGGTCAGGATCGAGGTGCGCGGCATTGCGTTCAGCCAGGACAGGCCGTCGGCTGTTGTCGGATCGACAATCGTACACGAGGGCGATATAGTGCTCGGTGCCACTGTTGTGAGAATAACGACAGAAGGCGTGCAGTTCGAGGTGAACGGGCAAACGTGGACGCAGAAGGTTCAGTGAGGACTGGCCGGATCGGCCACGGGCGATGGAGACGGGTGCTTGGATATGGGGTGCGAGCCTTGTGTTGTGCTGTGCGTGATGTTCGGCATGGCGCCGGATGCAGGCTTTGATGGGGTGCTGGTGTGAAGGAGCCTGATGATCCGGCGTTGCTTGAAGGCTTGCTTTTTTGTGTAATTTTACATATAATAGAACCATGTGCTGCTGTGTCGGGTTTTGACGCGGCAGGTCATTACGGGCAGTCGAGAGGCTGGTATGATGAAGGATCACGTTGCTTTCGGGGGATGCCTGGCGCCTGCGATATTATCGTTCAGCGAATGACAAATGGAAGCGAGTTACGTGAAGCTCTGGAAGTGAAAGGTTATTGAATGGCTGAGAACTCGTCCAAGGTGACTCTTCCGGGCAGCTTGTACCAGAAAAATAATCGCTGGTGGTGGAAGGTGAAGCTGCCGGGCGAGACGCGCACCAAGGCCTGCGGACTCAAGCCCAGGGGGGCCAGGTTTGCGACGACGGACCGGGCCGAAGCGGAGGAATTGGCGCTGGGCATGTGGGAATCGGCTATTCGCACTGAGGTTCAGGCTGCGGCCCGAGCGAAGGCTCGTGACAAGGCCAAGGCGGTCTCGAAAGAGATCGCTGAGGTTAAAGCCGAGGCCGCAGAGACCGTTGCCAGGCTCAAGGCCGGGATCATGGATACGGTTGCCAAGGCCAAAGTAGAGTTGGAGGAGAGGCTTCGCATGTGTAACGAATCTGTCTCGCAGGTTCAGGAGCAGTTGCAGGCCGCCTCGGCTGCTGTAGTCGAGGCAGAAGAACGTGTGGCCGGCGAAACTGCGGCCCGGATCGAAGCAGAAGAACGGTTGGCTGCCGAGATCGAGGCTCGGACAACGGCCGAGCAGCTCGCCGCGGAACAATCCCGCCTCAGGGCCGAAGCTGAGGTGAAGTTGGAAGAACGGCTCAACGCGCCTGCGAGAATGGGAACTTGCGATTGCTGCGGCAGGGATGATATTCCGCAAGAGGAGTTGTCCGGGATTGACTCCGGGCAGTTGCTTTGTCCGGATTGTCTCAGTGCGTTGAGAGGGTGAAGGCTCTCGGTGGGTTTGATGGTTTCCTTATAGAGAGTTCTGGGGTGATAGCCGCGGAGACCTGAAGTCTTTCCCATCGTATTGTCGAACGTCGGTTGAAAATACGGATACGAAAAAACGAGCATGATGCGGGTCGGACAGAGGTTTCTGTGCAGAGATCGATCATACTATTGGCACTTGCGGTTCTATTCCTTCCTGCCGGCGTTCGTGCCGATACGCATATTTTCTACGTCGATGATGCCGCCGGCAGTGACGGCTATTCACCCCAGCAGGCAAAGTCGCAGGATACTCCCTGGAAGACCATCCAGAAGGCCTTGAACGATCATGGCGCTGCACCGGGGGATTCTGTTGCGATCAAAGTCTCGCCCGGGACATACCGGGAGACAGCCAATAACCTGCTGTATATCGGCGATTCCTGTGAAGGTCTGACAGTCGTAGTCGAGCGGAACGGCCCCGGGGTGGTGGAGGTGGCTCCTTCGGCGGGCATTGTAAAAATTATGCCCGACGTGTCGGACGAGACGTCGGTGACATTCAGGGGACTGGAGATGTCAACCGACCACAGCGCCGGAGGCAACTATGCGATATGGTATTACACCGGGTGCGGGCTTTGTTTCGAGGATTGCACTATATCGAATGCCGCGTCTTCGAAATACTACCTTTTGTACGCAGCCAACGGCTCGGGGAGTTTCGGCAGGGGCGCCATAGTCTTCGACAATTGTACGGTTGCCGGGGCCGGGCACGTTTTCCTTGTTCGCGGGCTGGACAGGTTCGAGGTTCGCAATCGCTGCACCGTAACGGCGGGGGCCGGCGCAAGCCATTACAGGGCCTTCTATCTTCTGGGGCAGTGCCGCCGGTGGATCGTGGAGGACTCTACGATTACGTGCCCTGCTACGGTATTTTCGACGTGCCCCGACCCGGCGCTGGATCCTGTTATCTGCGAGTATGTTCGGCTGAGCGGGAATACCGCCACGTCCACGGCGGGGGGCGGGATCAGCATCTGGCGCGACGCAGATAAGATAGATATCTGCGACAACAACATAACATCGGCGACCTACGGGGTTTATATCGGTTCGGATTTCTCGCCATGGACGGGCGCCGTGGGCATCGTTCGCTTTCGAGGCAATACGATAAACGCAGGGGCAGGCCATGCGCTGTTCATCGGCGACGGCGCCCACTACGGCGAATACAGCGACAATATCGTTACCGGCGGCGACTATGCGGTTGTTGTCAAGGGCTGCTACAATCGATTGCACCACAACGTAGTTACGAGCGGCCAGTCGATTCAGGGTGGAATCTATCTGGTGGGGACCTATGACGGCGACGAGTGCGTGGGCAACCAGATATACGCCAACCGGGTCTATGCCGATTCGGGCAACGGCACACTCTGTTTCACTCATACCGCCAGGAGCAATGTCATTACGCACAATATTCTCTTCGCCGAAGGAGCTGCGCGGTATGCAGTGAGCGATAATAACGGCGGAAAGCACGGCAACAACATCTTCGACTTCAACCGGCTCACGCCCGGTGCCCACGGGCTGGTTTATCTCAACGGCGATTCCGGTTCGCAAACGATTGAAGATGTGCGGGCGATATGGCGACAATGGGACGATGATACCAGCGGCCTGGCGTTCGCCTCCAACGACGAGAACAGCGTCGTTGACAATACTCCGCTGCCGGAGGATTGTCTCAGGCAGCCCGAAATGGATTTCAACGGCGATTGCAGGGTGACTTTTGAGGATGTCGCCATCTTTGCGGGATACTGGCTTGCCTGTGGGCTCGAGCCGACATGGCAATGTCAACAATAAAGGCGGGCCGGGCGCAAAGAGGCCTTACGATACTCAAGAACCACACTTGGGGCCTTTATGTCAGGCTCGAAAACACTGTTTTGGCATTCTAATCGTGCCTGTGAAAATAAACTGGCGCGCTGTTTTTGGTTATGTTACTCTTTGTCTGTAAAGCAATTACAGATTTTAGGAGTATGCAAT
>JAFGCD010000046.1 GCA_016932835.1 Sedimentisphaerales bacterium | reverse complement strand
TTTTCGCCCTCACCCCAAAGTGGGGTGGAAAAAAGAAAACATCGCTCGATTGCCAAAGAGCTAATTTATCGTACCATCTCCTTAATTCACATCACGATAGAATCACCGTTCAACTATGTTAATGTTTCGGCTGAACGTTTGAGCTTACTGTAACAATCTTTCAGATAATCGCGTGAAGTCGCGAGATTAGCGGCCATTAGGTCGGCCTGGCGATGGCCATGCATAAATGGATTGACACACCCTCGATAACGGACCCGTGCCAACGCTTCGATCCATGGCGACATATCGGTCGGGCCGACGCCGGGCAGTTGCTTGTCACCTGGTTGGTGTTGCCATGCATAGAAGAAAAATAGTTGCTTGCCTGCTATTCGAATTACGTCGGGGACAGACGCCTTGATTGCCTGAAGGTGATACGGCGCCAGCGCGATGCCGAGGCGCTTGGATTTGTTGTTATCCACGAATGCCTTGAAGGAATCGGGGGTGTTGAGCAGCGCATCGCCGTGGTTTTCAATTGCCAGATAGGAGTTGTTTTGCTCGGCCAACTCCACAAGTGGTTTGAGCGATTCGATGAACTGCCTGGTCCTGGCCGTCAATTCCCCGGGTTTGACGGCCCCGGTGCTTCCTCGAACGGCGACGCCGCCGCCGGCCTTGCCGAGCAGATCGGCGTAACGTCTGTAACCTCCGCTATAAACAGAAAATGCAAAGAGCTTGAGCTTGTGCTTCGCGAGTAGCTGCTTCAAACCCTCCGGGCCGAGACGTTCGAGCACATCGTCGAGGTGGGGGCATCCTTCGTGGGCCGACCATATATCGACCGCCTCGAAACCAAGCTTGGCGATGCGTTCGCATGCCTGCTCGATGGGCAGTTGCATGAAATGGATACTCGACGTGGAAAGTCGCATCGACCATTTCTTTTCGCCCGGCTTTTCCTTCGCCGAAACTGCCGAGAAAAAGCCCGCAGCAGCGGTAGCTGCTCCAAGACCGGCGGCTTTGAGAAAGCCACGCCTGTTCCAATTCAACTTTATGCTTGTTCTGGTCTTTCTACTCATACACACAGAAGCACATAACAGCATATTTCCAACAAGACAACATATCTTGATCTTGTCTAAATTGTCAAGTGCAATCCACGAACGGTAGTCTTGCCTGGCGAGGACTGGACAAAGGCCCTTTTTTGTTTGACCGATGTGGTTTGATGTTTAGAATAGCGTTCGACAAGCTCAACTCTGTTTCAGGTCCGGCAGATGTAATTGCCGGCCCGGGCAAACCAGAAGTGTTGATCGAACTGCATGCAATCTAATAGGAGACAGAAATGATGAAGACATCCGGACACATTACCCGCCGGGATATGATGCAAATGGCCGGGCTGGGGGCAGCGGCTGTTGCTCTTGGCGGCTGCACATCGGGGCAGAAGAAGACAAAATCGCCGGCGCTGAAGGGGCGAATCAATCATTCGGTTGCTCAGTGGTGTTTCGCCGACCATTGGGACCTCGATAAACTATGCCAGGTAGCCGTGGGTCTGGGTATCAAGAGCGTAGAGTTGGTCGGGCCGGACACATTCCCGACTTTGAAGAAACATGGCCTGGTATGCGCGATGACGCCCAACGGCACACCCGATCCTCCGTTTGTCAAGGGCCTCAACAATCCGGACTATCACGATATGATCATCGCCAAGACAAAAGAGACTATCGACGCGTGTGCGGAGTACAATTTCCCTTCGGTTATTACGTTTACAGGATTTCGCGAGGATATCCCGGATGATGTCGGTGCAAAGAACTGCGTGGCGGGAATCAAAAAGATGATCGGATACGCGGAGAAGAAGCAGGTCAATATCTGTCTCGAAATACTGAACAGCCGGGTCGATGTCGAGATGAAGGGACATCCAGGCTACCAGGGCGACCATACGGATTACTGCATGGATATCATTAAGAAGGTTGGATCGCCCCGAATGAAGATACTGTTCGATATTTACCACGTCCAGGTTATGGACGGCGATGTAATCAGTCGTATCAAGCAGTACGCCGAATATATCGGACACATCCACACGGCGGGTAATCCTGGTCGAAATGAACTCGACGACAACCAGGAAATCAACTATCCGGCGATTATGAAGGTGCTGGTCAAGGCCGGATATAAAGGTTACGTCGGGCACGAGTTTATCCCGACTCGCGATCCGCTCGAAGGCCTGCGTCAGGCCGTGGAAATCTGCGATGTCTGATACAAGCGCATGACAAAGGCCCTGCCCTTATCTAAAGGACAGGGCCTTTTTTATTTGGCTCTACTCAACAACCAGATCGGGGTTGTCCGGGCCGAAATGCTTCAGGAGGACGATAGGGTCGGTCTGGGAGCAGTTGACGATTGTCACGCCGGCCTTTGCGGCGTCTTCGCTCACGAAGAATTCGTCGCTGCTCAACTGCCCGTATCGAATCAGCGCGGGTGTTTCAATGTACCATTGTCCGCACTTGCCGTGCCCCTGCATGGTTATGAATCCATAGCAGGCGCTGTCCTTGATGGTTACTGTCTTGCCGGGCAGAACTGTAAGCTCTTTGGCGCTGAAGGCTGTGGACTTGTAGCATATCCAGTTTTCGAGATAACCTTCGGCCTGCATTTCTTTGACCGGGCGGACGGGCTTCGGAGCCATGAAACGATTCTTGGCGAAATCAGGATCGACGTTGAGGTCCCAGTCGATAACGCTGAGGAGCCAGTCTATATCGCCCTCCTTATCCTCAGGCGTATCCTTCCAGAGCAACTCTTTGGGGACGACCTGGTCGTGGGTAATGTTCTCATACATCGCAAAGACATCCGAAGCCTTTTGCGGCTCGTATGTGCAGAGACTCCCGGGCGCATGTAGAACGCCCGGCGGGACATCCCAGCCCGTGCCGACAATTAGACGATGCGCAGGCGCCAGTTTCGTTATGGCGTTGTCTCTTCCCTCAGCAGCGTCTTTGAGGGCCTGTCTGACCTGGTCTTTTGTCACACCGGGGTTGAGGCCGAAGAAGGTATATGGGAAATCGCCTCCGTGATTATTAACCTGCGGAGGGAAGTAGTAGGCTTCGGGTTTGCCAAGCTGGTCTGTCAAAGCGGCGTGTTCGTCGCGGTGGTGGATATGATGCGGCAGTGCGGCTTTGTTGTCGAAGAACTTGGAATACATCGGCCATCTCTTATGCTCTTTCCAGAGCCTTTCACCGATGATCTGGTCTTTCAACTCGGCGACGGCGTCGAGCAGACGGACCTTCTCGACCTTGCCCTTGTCCTCGAAGACTATGAAGCTGAGGCCCTCATCCTTCGATGTCAGCGGGCCGTTGTCGGCAGGGGTAGTCGATGCGAACCACCTTTCATCGATTCCGCCCCTTTCGCCTCCGAGCGCATAATAATCGTCAGGATGGAGCTTGATTCTCCTTCCGGGCACGCAAAACGAACGAGGCACCCAGTTCGGTGCCAGGCGAAGAATTCCTTTGCCCTGTTCGAGGGCCTTTGCGGCAATATCTTTTGCTGACATAATTCCTCCTTTACAAAGAACTTAACAGCACGCGCACAGTCCGGTGCGAGCACGATTGTGTTTGTATGTCTCTATCAGGCTTTCTGAACATTTTTCCACTGTTTGTCTTTCGCCGAGGCAAGGACCGCATCGCAGACATACTGCGTTGCCAGTGCTTCGCGGAACGTAGGCCCTGCGGGTTTGCCGGAATCGAGTCCTTCGAGGAAGTCGGCAATCTGGTGAACGAAACTGTGCTCGTAGCCGATTTGCAGGCCGGGGACCCACCACTTATCCATGTAAGGCATGTCGCCGTCGGTGACATGGACGGACCGCCAGCCCCGGACGATTGACTCGTCGCGATGATCGAAGTAGCTTAGACGGTGCAGGTCGTGAAGGTCCCAGGCAATGGATGCGTGTTCGCCGTTGATTTCGAAGGTATAGAGGGCCTTGTGGCCGCGTGCATAGCGGGTGGACTCGAAATTACCGAGTGAGCCGTTGTCGAATCGGCAGAAGAAGGTGCAGGCGTCGTCGATTCCGACAGGCTCGACCTTGCCTGTTTCGACCTTCATACGTTCCTTGACGAATGTCTCGGTCATCGCGCAAACCGAATCGATGCCGCCGTTGTGCCACATTGCGGTATCGATACAGTGGGCGAGCAGGTCACCGGTGACACCGGAGCCTGCGGCCTTGACGTCGAGCCGCCAGGTGGCCATGCCGCCCTGCGGGACATCCGCAGAAATGGTCCAGTCCTGGAGGAAGTTGGCTCGATAGTGGAAGATTCGCCCGAGGCGACCTTCGTCGATGAGCATTTTGGCCAGAGTAACGGCGGGCACACGGCGATAGTTGAAGGAGACGAGATTCGCAACACCGGCTTTCTCGACGGCATCAACCATAGTCTTGGCCTGTTCGCCGTTGAGGGCGAGCGGCTTTTCGCACAGTATCGCCTTGCCTGCCTTGGCGGCGGCGATTGCGATCTCGGCATGGACGTTGTTGGGGACGCAGATATCGACGAGATCGATATCGTCATCCTCGATAACTTTGTGCCAGTCGGTGGTGTGTGACTCGTATCCCCATTTCTCCGCAAAGTCTTTCGCCTCTTTTTCTTCGAGTCCGCATATCACCTTGCGAACGGGCTCATAGGGCAGGTCGAAAAAATTACCGACTTTGCAGTACGCATTCGAGTGAGTGCGGCCCATGAAGCCGTAGCCGATCAGTCCCACATTCAGTTTCTTGCTCATAGTAATGATTCCTTTATTCAAATTCTCAGGGCATAAAGAAGTATTCTCATTCGACCAATTCCAAATTCACAACTATGCTTTCCATCCGTGCGCCGAGCGGACCTTAAGCATTACATCGAGGATTGCATTCCAGGTATCCGGCGATTCGAGCATCGCGTTGGGGAACATGCATCCATCCCAGCAGATGTGCCGGATACCGCGATCGGCGGCGTCCTTGAGCCAATAGCCGGCACAGCGGACGATGTCGAGCTTGCCGTTGGGGTCGTCAGCGGGGCAGTGCTTGCCGGTTTTGTCGTGTGAGCCTGCACCGTGGACCTCGCCGTCATTCTGCGCTATGTGGAAATCGATCGTCCACGGGCGAAGTTTATCAACCATAGTTTCGTAGGCGGCGTAGAATTCCTCGTCGGAATAGCCGGGCTTCAAAAGTGCATGTTCCGGGGCATTGTAGCCCATTAAGAACAGATAGGTATGAGCCATGTCGGCCTGGAAGCCAAGCGTCTCGGGCATCCCGACGGCTTCAAGCAAGTCAATGGTATCTTTCCAACTATGATGTCCGGCCCAGCAAATTTCGCCCTCGACGGCGAGGCGTTCGCCGTTATCGGCGGCGATTTTGGCCGCTTCTCGGAATGTTTCTGCGATTTTCGCGGTGTTTTTCTTCGAGTCTTTGCGCCATTCTTCCACGCCGAACTCCGCCGAGTCGATCCGGATCGCACCATATTTGCGCACGCCGTGCTCGTTGAACACGCCGGCGATACGGCAGGCCATGCGCACGGCGTTGAGAAACTTCTCTCGTGCCTGGGCATCCCCCATCGCCGAGTCGCCGACTGTGCCGGCCCAGACTGGAGCAACAAGCGAGCCGACGGCAAAACCGTACCCTTGAATCATATCGGCGATTTTCTTGAGTTCGTCGTCGCCGGCGTTGGGGTCGGTGTGCGGCAGGAAAAGAAAATAGTCGATCCCATCGAACTTCTGGCCGTTCACCTCGGCGGCGGCGGTCAATTCGAGCATCCGTTCGAGGCTGATCGGCGGCTCCTGGCCTGGTTCATCTCCTTTTCCGACGAGGCCCGGCCACATAGCGTTGTGAAGTCTTGGGAGGGTATTTGAACTCATCTATCAACTCCTTTCCAATTCAGTAGCGTCCATGACGACTATTGTCTTGTCTATTCGTGGGCCAACTCGGCCGGGCCGTCCACAAACAAAGGTTTATCTTCCGAAAAACTTCTGTTCGAGTAACACTTCACCGCCCAAAAGCCTCATTTTCCGCTGAGAACAGCCGCGGAAGGATGAAGTATAACTGCTGACAAACCGTTTGAAAAGGCCTTTGGGAGATTTTTGTCTGCGTATAATCGCGGCGTCTAATCTTGCCCATTTTCACAGCCGACACGTCTTTGCAGCCGAATCATCAAGTTTGGAAACACGGTAATATATCCGCGATACCATCTTTCATCGCAAGTGATTCGTAAGAGCCGTCCGGGCTTATTTCCTTATTAAGAATGCGATGCCTATAACCAGAACGGCAACGACTATCAAGGCTATTACCGCGATCATCTTTATACTAATGCCGACTCCCATCATTGGGCTCCATGTTGTGCTTCTGTAAATGCAGGAGGACTTATTGTCCCCCTGACCCTATGTAATCGGCCCTTTACCGCTGAATTGTCACTGCGAGGGCCTGACCTTCCTTCAAGGCTAACTTGTTCTTAAGGATTATCTCGATACGTCCATTTTCTATAGTGTGGTCGCAATCGAGTGACTTACCGGCAGCGGCTATGTTGACTTTCACCTTTGTAAAATTCTCCGGCACTTCGAACGCAAGGGACTTGAGAGTCAGGCTTCCCCAGCGCAGGTCGATAAGCTCGTGCTGCGTTTTGCTCTTTCGCGTCTGTGCAAACGTTCCCCAGCCTTCAGCAGCGGTGAAGGCGGCTCGGAAATCCTCTGGGGTGATCTTCGGTGCGAATCCGAGGTGGCCCTTGGGGCCGTGGTATTCGTAGCCTGCCAGGTTGGCATAGACGCCCCAGCTTGCGAATGCTCTGGCGTAATGGTCGCCGCATTCGACCTCGTTGAATGGGTTGTGTTTGGCGGGGTGGTATCGATCTTGAATACCGTCACAGATTGCTACAGCCTCTTCGACCATTCCCTCGGCGACCATGTGCCCTGCGGCCTGGTACTCGATGCCTGTCCATATCTCGTTCTTGTATCGAACGCCATCCGGCAGGTACGTACTCTTGGGCCAGGTACAGGTGAACAGGCCCGCTTCGCCGTCGCGTGCGAACCAGCGTTCGGGCTTGTGCAGGACATTATAGGGGCCGATGTCCGGGGTCCAGTTGTACCGCCAGATGGATTCGAGTGCGGCCCTGACATTCTCCTGTGGGTATATGTAACCCAGGCCGAGCAGTTCGGCCCAACCCTGGCCGAAAAGCTGGTCGGACAGGCAGCCCTTTTCATACTGAAACTTCGGATGTTTTGTCAGATCAACCTCTTCTATGAAGTATTCTCCGTCCCAGAGACGCTCGACGCTGAGCTTTTTGCCGGACTCAAATATTCTTCGGCAGCGCATCGCAAATTCGACGTCGCCCCGTTCTCTTGCCATTTCCTCGCCGGCTCGCAGAGCCGCGAGGTAGAGCGAACCGACGAAGGTATTGGCTCCCTCGAAGTTGATATCGAAGGTGTTGTGCTGGCTGTTCTCGATAAGGCCGTCGTCATTGCCGTCCTGCTTTATGGAGAATTCCAGGGCCTTCTTTATTCGAGGCCAGTTGCGTTTGAGAAATGCCTCGTCGGCGGACATCAGGTGTTCGCGATAGGCCTTGAGGACGGTTCCGCACTGGCCGTCGGCGGCGTAAGCGCGGTTGCTTCTAAAGCCGATCAGCCCAGAGTTTTCATCGAAGCCCTCGCCGAAGTCCTGCATTTCCCTTGCGCTTCTTTCGAGTTCTGGGAAGAGCCTGGCGACGGCATGGGCATAGTTCCAGACGTGGGTGCAGGTGCCTTCACAACATCCGACGCCTTCCCATGCCCAGAACCTTCCGTTCTTCCACCATTGACAGGTTCCCGTAGCAAGATTGCAAACGGTCGAATGCAGCCTGAAGAGCAGCCAGCGAGGCAGCGTGCTGTCTTCGTAGAAGGTCTGATGCCATTTTCTGGTATCGCCGGCGAGATGGTCGTGGTTATCGAGTACGTAATCGGCGACCTCGGCGGCGCTGTTGAAACGGTTGGCGTATTCGTGGCCCTGCCGGAAGTTCGGCATGAACCATGTAAGGACGAAGGTCCAGGTGCGCTTCTCTCCCGGCGCCAGCTTGCCGGGCTGGGTGGCCATGGCGGTAGTCTTGCTGGTGCCGACGGGGAAGGTTATATCAGGTTTTGCGTTAAACTTGGCGGCCCAGCCTCCGACGGAATCGAGAACGGCCTGGGTCTGGCATCGCTGGTTCCTGCAGGCCAGCGCGAGCGAGCCGTAATCGGGCAGGTCCTCAAGTTCGCCTATGGGTATGTCGTTGGGCTTGTCGGTCAGCTCTATCTGGTCGATATTTATGTGTCCCCATCCGCCTGATTCCGAATCGACGATCTGGAGAACAGCGGACTTACCCATGAAGTCTTCGACGCTCCAGAACCGCCATTCGAGCTTTTCATTATCCTTTCCGACTGCGGTTCGGACGACCTTGCCGTCGATGATGAGGTTCATGCAGGTCCGGCCCTTGTGGCTTCCGCCGCCTATAAGGAAGCTGAGGAACTTCCGCGAGATTTCGAAGGGCGGTGAAGTAAGTGTGCCGTGGGGGCCGTCGCCGCCAAGATATGTATTTACCAATCCTTTGCCTGCGAATCCGCTGACCTCTTGCTGCGCCGCGAGCGTGCCTTTCGCCGGGGCACTACCGAAGGCCTCGCCCGCAGCCTTCCAATCGCCGTAGTCGGGGCCTTCGAAATCGGCGAGCACTACCTTGGCCCTGGCCTGCTCGTCGGCGGTCAGGGGCGGGGCCTTCTCGGCGGTGTGTACGATCATGGTTGAACCCTGCTGCGTTACTATGCGCGTGCGGCGCAGGGCATGGAGACTGGGGGCCGAGTCGATGCAGACGGGATTCTCAAGATAGCCGAGGATACCGGCCTGGACGCTTTTCGAAGAGGTGTTTTCAACGGTAATATGAAACAACGTCGCCGGCAGTGCCGAATCCTTTGTGTTTAGCGGGATGAAGGGCGAAAAGGCCTCCATTTCAACCTTGACCGGATACTTCCTGTCGCTGTAGCGAACCAGGCCTATCGGGTACTCGCCTGCGAATTCCACCTTGCCGAAATCGCGGTCGAGCTTTCTGGCGGTGATCCCGTCGTCCTGCTTGATGACGACGGCGAAGCCGGAATCAACGGGCGATTCGGGCGTGTATGTGCGGTAGCAGGTTGCGCCGTAGCCGGTGAAGTTGTGTTTATTGAAGATCCACCACTGCCCGAGCGTGCCGTCGCCACGCAGGTAGAGCTGACCGGCGGCGATGCCCCCGACAGGCATTCCGATCGTATTGGCGTCTTCATCGGCCCAGGTGAGGCGCTCGCCGCGCGCGAACATCCGCTTTACAGCCGAGCGAGAGAGCTTTTTGTCAATAGGAACAACGTGCCCTTCACGAATGTTGAGCTTCTCGGCCAGGCAGTAAACGCCCACAAACAGGCAACAGGCAATACAAACAAGTGCAATAAGAAATACGCGATGCTTTCTCATTCTTCGCTCCTTCTCAATTCGAGACTGCGATTCTGTTCGGTTTCTTGCCGACTATGACGTCCGGGATAGTGACCAGTCCGTATCCGTCGCCGGTCACTACGCCGCTCTGTATGGTCTTTCCTTGGCAGGTATTATTCCATCTATATCTTCGATTGGGAAGTATTTTCATGCGCTGCAGTCGGCGGGGCGTGATATCGACGGCGCAGGTATCTTCGGGCGCCGCGGCAGTTAAGGCGACGGTCATCTCCCATTTATCGACGGAATCGACGATATCGTCAGTCCGCCAGTACAGATACAGGTTGACCTGCCCGGCGGAGTCGCCGTCGTAGGGGTCTTCTCTGTCCTCATTGCCGATAGTGACTGCCACCGGTTGAGGGAGTTTCGAGGCGGTTCCAGGGTCGTCGTCGAGCGAGCAATTGGTGAATGCGGGCAGGCTGCGGTCCAGGCGGATGTCGATTGGCATTACCCTCTGGCCGCCGCCGGCGGGCATTTCGGCCCTCTGGCCGTGGCCGGACAGGCCCCAGACGAAGATGTGCGGGCGGCGGGTATCCTGCATTGCCCGGTAGAACTCGATGGCCTGGGGCCAGCCGATAGCGCCGTCGTTCTTGCCGTTGGACCAGGTAATAAATCCGATTTCCTTCTGCGGATACTTCCGCAAAAAGGCGGCGTCCTTGTAGTATTCGAAAGCCGGCGAGCCGTCCTCAAACTTGATTGCCCATGCCTTTTCGCCATAGACCTGCTCATACGAGCCGGTGAACTGGGGTGTGTTCCCGGGATCGTGAACGCCGACCCAGCCAATAGACCAGGCGATTTTATCCGAATGGCGAATTGCAAACATGGGCGCGCCGCTGCCTCCCATGGATGAACCGGCCGTGAAGACACGACTGAGATCGAGGTGATACTTTTCAGCGGCCCAATCGAGAAATGAGAGCATCCGCGTGGTGGTGTACGGACGGACAACGCCTTGCTTCCACTTCTTCTCATCTTTCGGGCCGTCGTAATAGGACTCGTGATAGCCGGTCCACCAGTCGTATGGTACCTGGTTGGAGGAGATAAGATAGGTAGTCCCAAGCTTGTCATAATGGTACCACCAGCCGTAGCCCCCGTCAAGGCTGCCGCCCCAGCAGTGCAGGTGCAGGCCCACAGGGGTGGGGCTTGCGGTGATATCCGGCGGGACTGCGACGAGATAGTCTATGGCTCGATTCTCTACGGATGAATTGGGCGGGGCTTCCCAGCGGGTATAGTAGTGCAGTTCCGGCCGGTCGATGTAGTTGAAGCTGTCGGGCTTGACTGTACGCTGGAGGACGGGGACGCCCTGCCCTTTCGTCTCGGTAACGGGGCTCGAGGTTGTATTGGCCGCCGTGACGGTTCTGTCTTCTACACCGTTTTCGACGGCCGTAACGGCGTAGTAGGCCGCCGAAGCATCGCTTGCAGGATTATGGACATACAAACCCGTGCCGGCAGCGAGCGGCTCGGCGCCGTCTTCAATCACGTATCTAAGAGCGGGCCTATCCTTCCGTGATGAACCATAGTAGTCGATATTCCAGCAGCTTAGCGCCCTTACCTGAGCAATCGCCGTCAGGCCGTCAACGCTGTCGATTCGCCTGTCGCTGCGGTATATTCGATAGTGCAGCTTCTTTTCATCGAGGTCGCGGACCATATTCCTGACGGATTCATCGTCGATATCGGCGGCGATATCGATTCCGGCCGGATCCTTCCACGTGATAAACGTCTGACCGAGGCGATGCTCGACCTCCAAACCGGCAACCTGGCCAACCACTGAGGAAGAAAACAGCAACAGGAGGAAATTACAGACGACTGACCACATGAAGTGCGAGTAAACTTTTCTCATCGGATCCATCCTTGAGACAGGCAAGGATTCAGGCCGTATAATACTCTCACAGACTAACAGAAATTTACGTAAATTAAAGAGAAATTCGGACTCAAGCGGGAATATCAGGAGGGGGCACTGCGCCGATCGGCACAAATCGGCCTAAGTGAGTGTGTTCGTTTCTATGTCTTCATGCTATTGAAGCATGTGGTTCTGATAAGCATCAACGAAGTCGCCGGCATCCGGGTCCAGGTGCTCCTTCTTGATACCAGGATCCGCACCACCGCTCGCCTCCGGACAAACCAATACAACCGCAACACCCGCCAATAACAACAATGCAATAATCGTTAATTTACATCTCATTCTTAAGCCTCCCAAAAACAAACAAACATTAGCATGATTCAATTTCTCATAACCACAAGTAGGAAGAGCCTCAAAGATACACAATCAGACGGACTTCCCAGAGTGTTCGTATTTGACAAAGTAACCTCTATTTTTTCTTGGAATCTAACGATTCGACAGTCTTTTCATAATCCACGCATTCTCGATACCCGTCATCATAACACCAAAGCCCCTCAGCCAATTTCTTGTCACCATATTCAAAACCTCCGAAGGGTTCGTCGAAACCTTCTGGGTATACGCGTATTCCCAGATGATGCAGACCACCCATCATTTCAATTGAGAGAAAGTCCTCGTGATGTATTACAATATAGCTAGGATTGAGGTTCCTGATTGTCCGAGGCAAATGTGACACGTCTGGATCAGGATCTTCACGAAATTTGTACATTCTCCCGGTCTCCCATCTGCCAGCTTGACTCTCTTTCAGAACTTGCCTGCCAGCCTTCAGCAGAATTTCATGGTCTGTTTCATGCAGCACTCTTATCGTTGCTTCTCTTTGTTGATCTGCTACGCTTCCGCTTATCCAATAAACACAAGCTAAAAGATATGCAGGGAATAGGGCGTAGAACAAGATCGCCCCGGCAAGAACAGCGAACACTGTCCACATCACGATCTTCTTGTGCCTTCTCATGGTTACTACTCCTTTCCTGGAAATACAAGCCGTTAAGAGCAAGACATCACTCTTTCCAGTGCCTTCTCCTCTCCCACCCCTTAAATCCTTTGTCTCTCCAAAACTCGCAATGGGCTCCGAGCCCGTGTTTATATTGCCACGTTTTCCACCCTTCCGACATCAGTTTTGACCGACCTTCATTAATGAACCAGAAATGAGCCTGGGCATGCCCTTGAAATACATAATTAACGGCTGACGTATGCCATAATATACGAAACCCTTCATACTTCCACAACCTGACAGGACTAAGGAAGAACTTGCTATCCCCCGCGCTCCCCATCAAATCCGTCATTCGTCCATAACTGGGAAATTTACCTACTTTATTCATTCTCACTATATCAGGTTTTATGATTCTATCCAGTACTTCATCAGATCAAGCAACGTTTTTTCTGTAAATTCTTTTTTGCTGTAAGACGGGGGTGTCGTTCTCCACAGTCATATCCAGATATCTTTTGCCAGTCTGCCAATCCTCA
>JAFGCD010000045.1 GCA_016932835.1 Sedimentisphaerales bacterium | reverse complement strand
TGAGGCAACCAAATTGGAGTGAGAAAGTATAACAACTCACCACAATTTTCGCGACTCAGTTGCACTTATGAGTTGAATCCGCTTTTTATTATTTGTCAGGGTGTAAATGGTGGACGAGAAGATAAAAATCCCAATCTCAGAATCACAGAAGAAACTCCTACAGGAAATCAGCAGTAATATTCTGGATGTTGATGTTGCAAGAGCCATTTCTGCTATTGCCCGAAAAGGAAATAAGAATTACATTTACCTTGACCCTTCCGAACTGGAAGAACTTGTTGGGAATATATGCTTCATAGCCAATCATGAAGAGAACAATACCAAGCTGGTAAAGAAACTTGATGAACTGGCTGAGTACTTAGATAATCGTATGCCGGATGATGTGTGAAATATAATACTCCCCAGAAACTGGGCGCATGATTAAGGTGGATTTGTCGTCTGAGACGATAACAGTTTCAGGAGACAGATCATGAAGAACAAGCGACGTAATCACAGTGCTGCATTCAAGGCGAAGGTGGCTTTGGCGGCGATCAAGAGCGACAAGACGATTGCCGAACTGGCCGGCGAGTATGAGGTTCATCCGAATCAGATTACACAATGGAAAAAGAAGCTGCTCGAGGCAATGCCGGAAGTGTTTTCTCGTTCTCGTCAGCGGGACAGGCGGGAGCAGAACGAGTTGACGGAGCATTTATATCAGCAGATAGGCCAGTTAAAAGTTGAGCTTGACTGGCTGAAAAAAAAATCTGGACTTGACGATTGAACAGAAACGCAAAGCTATCGAACCCGGCAATAAGAAGATACCGATTTATCGGCAGTGTGAATTACTGGCGTTGAACCGCGGCAGTTTATATTACCGACGACGCGGGGAGACGGCATACAACGAGCAGTTAATGAGATTGTTGGACGAACAATACATCGAGACGCCGTTTTACGGTATTGACAGGATGACCGCCTGGCTTTGCCGTCAGGGTCACTGTGTCAACCCCAAGCGGGTTCGCCGGCTGATGCGTCAAATGGGCTTGGAAGCCGTTTATCCGCGGCGTAAGCGTGGTTTAAGCATCCCTGACAAGCAACACAAGGTCTATCCGTATCTGCTTGGCGGCGTTGAAATAATCCATCCGGATCAGGTCTGGTCAACGGACATAACATACATCCGGATGTATCGCGGCTGGCTTTACCTTGTTGCCGTGATGGACTGGTTCAGTCGTTATGTTTTGTCCTGGGAAGTATCGGTAACGTTGGAGCCGGAGTTTTGTGTTTCGGCTTTGAAAGAGGCGTTGAGTTTGTCCAGGCCGGAGATATTCAATACCGACCAGGGCAGCCAGTTTGCCTCGACAGATTTTACGCAGGTTTTGCTGGATGCCGACGTACGGATCAGCATGGATGGCAAGGGACGGGTGTTCGATAATATTTTCGTGGAACGCTTATGGCGGACAGTGAAAGTTGAAGAAGTTTACATGCGGGACTATCAGACGGTGGCCGAGGGGAGGCATTATCTTGGCCGCTATTTTGAGTTTTACAACAACGAACGATTGCACCAGGCGTTGGGCTACCGCACCCCCGCCGAGGTGTACGGCGTCGCCGTTGGCACTCCGGTCGCCCTCCGGGCTCCCTCCGTTCCAACGGCCTTAACCAGTGGCGATGAGTCCACCTTAAATGTACCGGTTTTCTGTCTTGACAATGGGTAGGGGTTTAAACTGCTTCCTGACGCGTCACGATTGGCACATATCCCACCTCCATGCCTTTGGGTGGAGTGACGAAGAGGGCAGGATCGAGCTCAGCTAACTTTCCCATGGTCGGCGGATCCATGTAATCCCGGTCGATCGGCCAATGTGCGTGAATCTTCTCAATGAATGCCTGGAGTTTTGCCTTCTTGGTTTCGCTCCAATCATACTGCTGGAAAGACGGCTGATCGACAAAGCGATACCAGTAATAGGTAACCAGAGAACCGTCCGCGAGCTTGACCTGGAATGGACCTTTGGCAGGACCCGGATTGCCCCAGACGCCGCCTTTCGGAGATGTGTACGGCGCCCCCGGCTGAGCCAGCCTGAACTCCTGGCTCAACAGATTCGTCTCCGCGGGCACATCCGATTCCGATACCACCACAAGATGGTCTCCCTCTCTTCTGAAATACTGTGGGAAAAATCCCTTCTTATCGACATTGTCAACGAACCACTCCAGCCCCCACACGTTGTTTTCATAGACCTTGGTATCGAACGTCTTGTCGGCGTCCGTGATCCTTGTACCTGCCTGGTCGTATCGCGTCTTGTGAGTTGTCAAAGTCGCTCTCCACGCGCCTTCTCTCTCGAACCGGCCGCTGCAGCTCGGTCCACCGTCACGCCATGCCTTGAACGCATCGTAGAGAGCCGCCTTCGAGTAATAGGTAACATCCTGAACTAATAGCGTCCTGCCCTTATCATCTACGGGGAACTGCAGTCTCGGAATCTTGGAGTACACGATTCCCTTTGAATCTTGCGCCTCGAAACAGGGCACTGTGTTTATCTCCATAGCCCCGCCCCCCATATTGCCAGGCCTTGCGTCGAGTCCCCGCCCATAGATAAAGGGATAGTTAAACAGCTTACCGATTTTGCTCCATGTTTCCGGAATGTAATAGGCGATAGGACCTTTGAAATTGGCAGAGATGAGAAAACAGGTCCATGCCTGGTCACCTGTAGGCGGGTCCCCGGTCGTGGGCTCGGTGAAAGGCAGGGCCATGTAGGTATACCCTAAGAACTTGCCGTTGGGATTGCCCTCGAAAGGCAAAGCGTCTGGCGGAATGAGCAATCGGTTGCTCAGTTGGGCGATACCCAGTCGATTGTCCGGCAGAGCTTCGTTGCTGTAGAAGAACGACCACCCGGGCGATCCGACTTCATAATCGTAACACTGCGGCGTGGCATTCATGCTGAATTTCGGCGGGCCGTATCGGAAATGATTGCCCGCCCAATAACCCAGGCCGCCTTCCACGGTCTGAAAGACGCTGTCCCATGTGGGGCCCCTCTCAGGCCAATTGTCGCGTGCAAGCGTACCAATCGGAGCGAGCGGCTTGTCTTTATTGTCTGAATTGTTTGGTGTGATCCAGGCGCTTGGCAGGCCGATCTGAAAGTGTGCGATCGGTTTGTCAATCAGCGGCCAGACCGCCGCATAGAATCCCATACCTGCACTGTACGCCACTCGATCCTCCGGCCGTGATGCACTGTAACCGATGTATCCATGCAGACCTTGAGAATGGGCTGTGACTACCCCAACTTCCATGTCTTTTGGACTCGTTGCACTTTCTGCATCTTCGCACGTCCATTGCAGGACGATTAATACTATCGTCGCTAATAATACACTCTTCATGACTGTCTCCTTCTTACAGAAATTGATGACTCAACTTCAATCGCCGCTGCTCTCATTGATCGCCCGAGCGTCACCCCAGTTTCCAATCACATCTTTGCCTTCAAAAACAAGCATCAAGCACTGAACATTCTCCAGCTGTATGTCGATCTTCTTTGGATCTGACTCCTTAGTCATTTGCCCACTATCCCACAGGACCTTGTTGGCGAAAAAGTCCTCATTCTGTAGACGAAATCGTCCCTTCGCGTCATCGCCGCTGGAATTATCCAGAACCACTGTAGCACGAAAACGATCCGCCCGCCCGGCGACCTTGAACATAACGGCGCATTTGCCTTTGACAACAATTCCCTTGTGGAAAATCTTGCCGCCCACGCGAATCGGTCCTCCACTAAATCCCGTATCATACACCGGGGCATTACCACTCTTCCAGATATAGTACAGATCACTCAGGTAAGTAACGCCTTTCCGGGTCACCGTGTACTTCTCAAGCGGCATTGGCTTCGGTGCAGGTAGAAGCGGTCCTGGCATGCCCACCTTGATCATTTTATGCTCGTGTTCGCCAAGATTGTGTGCTGCGAAGGAGTCTTTGAATTCGCCCAGATCTTCACGAGCCCAGAGATCCCGCACTGACTGTTTGCCCGCAAGACCGATTTGATTCCACCTAACCGTAATGTCCGCCTTCTCACGTCCCTTGTTCAGCAGCAGCACGGCCGTCGTCCCATCCGCCAGTGGCTTGTTATACACCTCCCGACCATCCTCATTGAATATCTTGTACCCTTGAATCCCACGCCTATCCTGGTTCACTGCGATTAGCTCTGGCGCGGTCAGAACCATTCTTGTCTCCTCACTCATCGTGCGTAGATCGTTGCCGGCCATCAATGGAGCTGCAAGAATGCACCACAGGCTAAAGTGCGCGCGATCCGCAATGTCACGACGTTTTTCGTCGATGTGCTTGAGGTTGCCTACTTGCAGCATATCGGGGTCGTTCCAATGGCCCGGCCCCGCGAACTGCCACAGTCCGTTGAACGCCGGATGAATCGACCGATCGCCCGCAGACGTCTCCGCACACGCATAAACCGAGTCCATCCATGGATAGATGTCGTTCGACGTTCGCCACAGTTGAGCCCAGTGCTTCCCTCCCCATGCCCACGCGGCATTACCGAAATCAGAAATGCTCAATACAATCGGCCGCCCTGTAGCCTTTATGCATTCGCGATACAGAGCGTAGTCCTCAGAACTCATCCTCCCGTTACTCTCGGCAAAACAACTGTCCAGCTTGATATAATCGACACCCCATTGGGCGAACGTCTCCATATCGATTTTCTCATGCCTGAAGCTCCCGGGTAATTGCTGGCACGTCATCCGCCCGCGGTCTTCGTAAATCCCGAATCTCAATCCCCTGGCGTGAATGTAGTCCCCAATCGCCTTCATACCGCTTGGGAATTTGTCGGGATCTGCCCGGAGGCGGCCGTTTTCGTCCCGCCTGCTCGCCATCCATGCGTCGTCGAGAACCAGGTATGTGTAACCCGCATCACGCATACCGGAGGTCACCATCGCGTCGGCAATGGCCTTGATCTTGGCTTCATCAATGTCTTTCTCAAACGCATTCCAGCTATTCCACCCCATTGGTGGCGTCGGGGCCATGCTCACATCGGTCTCCAGTGCTTGCGCCTGCGTTACTGGGGCGCTCTCTCCGGACAGCCGGCCAGTCATTCCGATAAGAAGGCATAGAATGCTAAGTGTGTTCACGATGCTTGGCTTGAAACGTTTCATTGTTCTCCTATGGTCGTTGGGTTTGTTGCTTTCGCTACCCCCCCACGACTGTTTGTATTATCCTGAAGGCTTCATCCACTTTCATGTGCTCAATTCCTGACTTGCAGGTCCATCCTGTTCCCAGCTTGGACGTTTCGCCTAACACTGTTTCGAGACCCGTGCGTTATCCTACTGCAACTTCACCATCGCTTCGGCAAAGGCCTTGCCGATCGGCGCCATGATCTTGGCGGCGCCGTGGTAATGGCAGTCCCAGTGGGAGATGTTCTGCGCGTGCCTCCATTCTTCCGGCGTGAAATTCTCGGCCATGACCTTCATCTTGAACGCCCATTGTTCATCACCGGACATGTTCGGGTGCTTCTTGAATTCCTCGGCGGCCCTTTTGTCCACTTTCGGCCAGTTTACATCCATCCGCCGATGCAATTCGTCCAGCCTGCTGTCCCAGAAGGGAGCCGTCGGGACGGCCGTCACGCTGCCCCTGAACTCGGGAAGCGATGCCGGTGCGGCCTGCGCCTGGCGGAAGACCGCCATAGCCGACTTGTCGTCCTGTGCGATTCCACCGACTCCCAGGACGCCTATCACAAAGGGCATCTTCGGCGCCGACAGATCCTTCCGCACATCGCGGATGAACTGCGCCATCAACTGGCTGTAGTCGTCATACTTGCCGGGCTTATCGGGATACCCCCAGCCGTCGCAGTAATCGTTCCACCCCTGGAACCAGAGGAAGCCGGCCAGCTCGTAGCCCTGCTTCGGATCGTAGTCCGGGACCACCCGCTTGATGTCCGCCAACACCTTCTTCACATGCTCGATCATCAGGCGGTAGTAAATGCCGGTGGCTTTGGCCTTGTCGGTCTTGTACTTTTCCAACTCGTCAGCGCGCTGCTTGAACTGGGACCGTTCGTAATCATTCAACACGTAAGGCCCGGCGCTGGGCGGACGGAAATCTGTGCGCAGGCTCTTGCCGCCCCAGGCGGTCTTGATGATCAGGAACGGTTTCTTGACCGCTTTGCTCATATAGACGCCAAATGTAAACTCCGGACCGATCTTATCGCCGGGTTTCTTCGGATCCAAGCCCCACATTGATCCATAACCTGCCGTAAGTTTGCCGGTGATTTCAAAGTTGTTATCTCCGGTCAAATACGATATCCACGCATGATCGCAAACAACCGGCTTTCCATCCGGTCCAACCATTTCCTTGAGCAGGGGCGCCGTATTCGGGTCATCGGCCATGAAATCGAATGTTGATACATTTACATTTCCCTCCATGTTCGACTGCCCGGCCAGGATAAACACCTTCAGCGGCTTGCCCGCCGCCTGACAGGCGATTCCCGACATCAGGCCGATAACCACTGCGATCATCATACACTTGGTATTCTGCCCTGTCCTTCTCATGGTGTTCCTTTCTTCATGCTGAGTTCAACACGCGTTAACCTCTGAGTCCTGGCTTGTTTGCAGAATCTTATAAATGCTCTGAAAGCATACGATAAGCGGTGGACATCCGTCAAGTTCGGAAAACCGACTTTTGGAATAGCCCAACTGAGAAATAGACTGACTGGACGCAGAACAGTGGTTCCGAGTTATCCTTGTACTGGCAGCGACATTGGATGGAATAAGAGGAGACTCAATTTCGGATTGAATCCGGATGCACCAGCTCTCATCGGGGAAGCTCGACTCCCAATTTCCGGTTGCGCGCATTATCCAAAACTTGCCGGGCCGCGCACAAATCCTGAATCGCCACGCCTACGGACTTAAAGAGCGTGACCTCATCCCTGTCCTTTCGACCGGGAACACGCCCCGCCAGGACTTCACCGAGTTCGCTGCTGAAGTGGGATTCGTCGATGCGTTTCTGTTTCATGGGAATCAGCAAGTCGCCTGCTTCCTCAAGTGCGGAGGGCCTGTGATCTACTATGACCCTTGCGCGACAAACCGTATCGGGCGGAATCTCGGACACTTCGGGTTTGTAGGAACCCACCGCATTGATGTGAGCCCCCGGCGGGAGTTCACAATCTCGAAAGACAGGGACCGATGACAATGTAGCCGTACAGACTATATCGGCATCGGTCAGGGCCTTGGCGGGACTGCTTGCCCGTTC
The DNA here is from genome assembly GCA_016932835.1 of Sedimentisphaerales bacterium. Classification (GTDB taxonomy): domain Bacteria; phylum Planctomycetota; class Phycisphaerae; order Sedimentisphaerales; family Anaerobacaceae; genus JAFGCD01. Next base: position 13,785 of record JAFGCD010000045.1, on the reverse strand, counting down.
GACCGAAAGGCCAAGCCGATGCGTCATTTCTTCAGCGAATCGGTCCGCCTGTACGGAATCCGGATCGAAAACCCGCACATGTCGAATCGGCCGCACCGAACAGACGGCTTCGAGTTGTGTACGCGCCTGTACGCCGGCGCCAAAGATCGCGACCAGATGAGCATCGGGACGGGCCAGAATATCAGTGGCCGCACCGGAAGCTGCACCGGTACGGATGGCTGTGAGGGAGCCGCCGTCCATAATCGCCAGGGGAACACCCGAGATTGCATCCGACAAGATGACCAATGCCTGAATCAGCGGAAGACCCAGCCTTTGATTATTGTCGAATAAGGTGACGAACTTGACAGACATGAGTTTCTGTTCGCTGGAATGACAGGACATGATAAGAGCAGTGCCTTTTTCACCGGCGACATCGATGTGCTGACGGGCTGGCAACATTACCTGCCCGGCGGACAACTGTATGAATGCCTGTTTCATGGCGGCAATGGCGTCGGGCATAGGCAACGCCAGTCGGACTTCTTCGGAATTCAGATAGAGCAAGGGAGGAACACTCATGAGCAGTCGGGACCTTTGGATTGACAGAGTGGCTTTAAAGACAGTGCCGAAGGTGTGATGGAAAGCCCACCCTTTGATGTGCAGCGCAATTCCGAAGGCATGGCCAGACCTACGGAATAAACGGCGTCTATTGTTTCGTCGAGTGGAATCCGATTGACGTAACCGCCGAGAATCATGTCGGCGTTGACAAAGGCGGCAGCCGCAGCAGCGGCATTGCGGGTATGACAGGGAATCTCAACGCTACCCCGTAACAGATCGCAGACTGTACCCATCGTGTTTTGGAATGAAATCGCTGCGGCATCGCAGGCCTGCTGGGCACTTCCGTCCAGGGCCTCAACCACGGCTGCCGCGGCCATGGCGCCCGAGGCGCCAATCTCGACTTGGCAACCTGCAACTTCGGCGGCAAAGGTGGCACGCCGGGCCACAATCAGTCCGATAGCCCCGGAGGCCAGAAGTGCTAGCGCGATCTGGTCGCGACTTAGCTTCCGTTCTTCAGCAAGGGTTACGATCGTTCCCGGAATTACGCCCGCAGAACCGCCGGTCGGCGCGGCGCAAACCACGCCCATTGCGCTATCTACATGCATCACCGCAATTGCCCGTGCGGCCGCACGGGTGTGGGGACTACTGGCCGAAAGTCTCCCTGCCGCCTCGGCCTGAAAAATAGCTCCGGCGCAAGCAGGTAACCATTGCAGACCGGAGAACTCCGGATCAAGCCCTTGAACAACGGAATGAGCCATAATGTCGTAGCGCCTTAGAATCTCTTTGATCACATCGGGCTGGGGGATTCCAAGAAGCTGTGCTTCATACGCAAGCGCGACTTGCCCGAGCGATAGGGCTTGGTCAGAGGCGAGTTGAACCATCGTGGAGGCACTGGTAAATAGCGGCTGACCGGATTGAACAAAATAGACCGGTTCCGATTCCCAGATTCGAACGGAGTCATCGAGGCTCAAGAGATTTCGACGCTGCTTGGCCGAAAGCCGAGCCGCCCGGCGAGCCGTCAACCGCTCAATTCCGCCAAAGGGAACCCTCACGGGTGACTCCAGCAAAACACCGTCACTGCTCAACAACGCACAAACGCCGGCGCTTTGGCTCGAGGGAATCTCCACGAGCGTTTCCCATGCCGTTCCGTCAAAGAGTACAGGATGGTCGTCTATTTCAGTAATTTCGACCTCGCCGCCGCCGACGGATCGTGCGACAAGACGCAACACATTACCGTCTCCGGATGTAAGCTCGATTTCAACGGTATTTGGATGACTGGGATTAGTAAGGGGACGAAGTTCGAAACGGATGTCCAAATTCGCAAGCGGGGCATCGACAACTGCCGTAAAAAAAGAGTCGTTCGTGAGGGGTATCCCCATCAGTCCCATCGCAAAGCCGCGGTCGGCCCCCTGTTGAGCATAGGTTGCCGCATACGAACCTGCGGGATCAAAGGCAAACACCGCTCGCCTCGGCGTGCTGCCCACCATGGAGCGTGCCATGCTTGCAATGTGAAATGCGCCCGCCGTGTGGGAACTGGAAGGCCCCCGCATTACCGGGCCTAGAACATGGTTGAGTATGCTGAAGGTCTTCATGTACATCTGGTAGATTATTTTGAAATCCGGCAGCTGAGTCAAGCGTTCAGATTGAATTTCTGATGGGCTCGCTCGGCGGATTCGGTTTGAAGCGGAGTGCTGCCAGAAAACCGACCCAGTCTTAGTGAGAGTATAATCGAATGATTTGGTGTATTATTAACAGCCTGGAAAGGGGATTGTATTCGTGAAGAATCAATAGTACAATTACATCTATGGTTGAAATCGTCTCCTGACTCAAAGACCCTTTTGTCTCATTCTTACTGACGACGTACACAGGGCTGTCACCCGGTATTGCTATTACCGTTACGACGAGCCGGGCGGGATATTGGATGTTATGTGGGAATACGAGGCGAAAGAAGACTTACTGTTGATGGGAATAAATATGAAAAAGATTGCAAGAAACGTACTCTTATGCTTACTTGTTTTTGGACCGGCCTATCCGGTTTCCGGACAGGACTATCCGCTGCGGGATGCTCAGGAATATCGGGTGCGGGATGGACTGGCCAATTTCTTCCGAAAATTACAGGCCGGCAATGAAGTGCGAATCGCGTATCTGGGCGGCAGCATTACGGCGCAGGAAGGGTGGCGGCCGAAAACCCTCAAGTGGTTCCAGGAGCAATATCCGGACGCAAAAATTTCGCAGATTAATGCTGCTATAGGCGGTACGGGTTCGGATTTGGGGGTATTCCGTTTGGGCCATGATGTGCTCAGGCACAAACCGGACCTGTTGTTTGTCGAGTTTGCGGTGAACGATGGGGGCGCGCCGCCACACAGCATTCATCAGGCGATGGAAGGGATCGTGCGGCAGACCTATGCAGCCGATGCCGAAACGAATATCTGTTTTGTTTATACGCTGGTGGCCGGCTGGGCACAAACGCTGCGTAACGGTAAATTTCCCCAAGCCGCATCAGCGATGGAGCAGGTCGCCGACCATTACGGGATACCATCGATTCACATGGGTTTGGAGGCCGCGAAGATGGAAGGAGAGGGGAAGTTGATCTTCACCGCGGCCAAACCCAAAACGGATGAAGAGAAAAAAGCTGTCGGCGATAAAATTATCTTTTCACCCGACAGCGTACACCCTTACATCGACACCGGCCATGAGTTGTATCTTCAGGCGGTCGTCCGAGGAATGGAAGCGATACGCAAGGCGGGTAAACCGGGGACGCACATATTGCCCAAGCCGTTCGTGCCCGATCATTGGCAGGCGGCGAAAATGGTCCCGATTAGCAGGGCTAAGTTGTCGAAGGCCTGGCGGAAGCTGGATACGAACGAGCACAACCTTGCCGGGAGGTTTCGGGACCGTATGCCGGAGATGCATTTTACCAATCAGCCGGGCGAGTCGATCGAAATTCGATTCAAGGGAACAGGCCTGCGGATTTATGATCTGTTGGGGCCGGATTGCGGGCAGGTATGGGTGAAGGTGGACGGCGGGCAGGGCAGGATTGTGCCGAGATTCGATGCGTACTGCACGTATCATCGCCTGGCTACACTGACGGTCGCCGAGAATCTGCCCGAGGCGGTACATACGGTAACTCTCAGCGTGCATCCGGACCAGCCCGACAAGGCGGAGATTCTGGCGAAGCGGAATGAGAAGATAGACGATCCGAAGCGATATGACGATACGGCCTGGTATGTCGGGGCGATCCTCCTGATCGGCAATATTGTGGAATAGGCGGCAATTGCAAAACACGCTCATCTTCGGGCGAACGTGTTGTCTCTCGGCAAATCCTTCTCTCGGCAGCCAGGCGACCCGTTGTTTTGTTTCTGCCGATATGCTATCATTGCAAAAAAGCAAACGCCGACCGCAAACCGAATCGAGCACAAAGGAGATAGCCGCTAATGAAGAAGATAGCACTGGCAGCATTCGCACTGTACGCCGCCTCTTTCGCCGCGCCGAAGTACGCACCGACCTCTGATTACACCGTCAGGCAGATAGAAGGATTCAGGGTCCTCGTAAATAAGGAACTGCTCGAAGGCCACCCTCGCCTTGCCGAAAAAACGCTCAGGCTCCTCGAATTCCAGTTGTACCAGATTAACCGTGTCGTTCCCGAAAAGGCCGCAGGGGAGCTTCGGCATATTCCGGTCTGGGTCGAGTACAACGCGCCGCGGCACCCCTGCATGTGCTATCACCCCAGCAGGCAATGGCTCACGGAAAACGACTTCAATCCCGAAAAGGCCCGAAGCGTCGAAATTGCAAACGCCGCCAATTTTCTCGAATGGACCGTTGCCCAGCCGTGGATGGTCCTCCACGAATTCGCCCACGGCTATCACCACAACGTCCTCGGCTACGACAACCCCAAAATCAAAAAGGCCTACGCCGACGCCCTCGAAACAAAGCAATACGAATCCGTTCTTCACATAAACGGCAGAAAAGAAAGGGCATACGCACTTAACAACGACCAGGAATACTTCGCAGAGTGTTCCGAGGCGTTCTTCGGAACAAACGATTTCTACCCCTTCGTAAAAGCCGAACTCAAACACCACGACCCGAATATGTACAGCGCCCTCGAAGAACTCTGGTCCCCGGAATGATGCCGCCGTCATCATGTCCAGCGTCGCTGCCTCCCTGTCCGCTGCAAAAGTTGCCTATTGCTCCATCTCTATAATCTGGTATCATACCACCGTGTAGGCTGTGCATTGCACACCACCTGCTTTGATATGGATTTGCTATACCGTCTGGATTTCATCAGGAGATTGTCATGAAACAACAGCACTCGATTACTCGAAGGAGCTTCCTCCGAAAAACCGCGGCAATCGCAGGTTCCGCAGCGGCCCTTCCCGCCATTGTGCCCGCTTCCGTATTCGGAGCCGATGCCCCAAGCAATAATATCGTAATGGGGGCCGTCGGCGTCGGCTCCCAGGGAACCGGCGACATGCAGGGATTCCTCTCCAAGAGCGAAGTCAGAATGCTGGCCGTCTGCGACGTTGACAGGAACCACAGGGACCGCGCAAAAGGTCTTTGCGACCGCAAGTACGGCAACAAAGACTGCAAAACATATCTCGACTTCCGCGAACTCATAGCCCGCGGTGACCTCGACGCCGTAATGATAGCGGTTCCCGACCACTGGCACGCGCTGCCCGCGATAGCCGCTGCAAACGCAGGACTCGATATTCACGCGCAGAAACCGTTCGCAAGATCGATAAGGGAAGGCAGGGCCATATGCGACGCAGTCGCCCGCTATGGAAGGGTCTGGCAGACAGGAAGCCAGCAGAGGTCGGATTACAATTTCAGAAGGGCCTGTGAGCTTGTAATCAACGGCAGAATCGGAAAAGTCCTCGAAATAGAAGTCGGCCTGCCCACCGGAGGAGGAACCGGAGTCAAGCAGACCGCCCCCGTCCCCGAAGGCCTCGACTGGAACTGGTGGCTCGGGCCGGCCCCGTGGGTCCCGTATCGAGGGGTGTGCCATTGGGACTGGAGATGGATTATGGACTATTCAGGAGGCCAGCTTACCGACTGGGCAGGACACCATATCGACATCGCGCACTGGGGCATGGGATGGGACCGAACAGGCCCGGTGGAAGTCCACGGCAAAGGAACATACCCCACGGAAGGATTATACAACGTCCCGACACATTACAGGTTCGAATGCAAATACGCCGACGGACGTGTAATGACCGTAGCAAACAACCAGCAGCTCAAACAGGGCGCAAAATGGATCGGCGAAAAAGGATGGATACACGTCAGCAGAGGGGGGCTCACCGCAGAACCCGCATCTGTGCTAAAAGAAGTCATCGGGCCCGGTGAAACAAAACTCTACGAAAGCAGGGACCACAAGCAGAACTTCCTCGACTGCGTCAAGACCAGAAAACTCACAATCTGCCCCACGGAGGTCGGTCATCGTTCGATAAGCGTCGGCCTGCTCGGCGAAATCGCAATGCTCACGGGAAGAAAAATCAAATGGAACCCCGATACCGAGCAGATCATCGATGACCCCCAGGCAAGCGCACTGCTCGGAAGATCCTACCGAGAACCATGGGTTCTCTGATGCGTCCCGAAAATATCACTGCTGAAAATAAACCATATAGGAGCAAAATAATGAAAAGCCGCCTCACAATATTAACCCTTTCTGTATTAGCCTGTTCGCTGCTCGCCACATCCGCCGCATTGTCCGCAGATAGCGATAAATGGGAGAATCTCTTCGACGGCAAGACCCTGAGCGGCTTCGTACAGAGAAACGGAAAGGCGAAATACGACGTCGCCGACGGAGCAATCGTCGGAACGACCGTCCTCAATACCTCGAACAGCTTCCTCTGCACAGAGAAAATGTATGCCGACTTCATCCTCGAACTGGAACTCTTCGCTGACCCCGGCATTAACTCCGGAATACAGATTCGAAGCCACAGCTACCCGAACTACAACAACGGCAGGGTGCACGGATACCAGGTCGAGATAGATACCTCCGACCGCGCATGGAGCGGGGGAATATACGACGAGGCGCGCAGGGGCTGGCTCAACGACCTAAAGGATAATCCTCGCGCCCGGAAGGCATTCAAAAACGGCCAATGGAATAAATACAGGATCGAAGCAATACAAAACAGAATCAGAACATGGGTAAACGGCGTCCCTGCTGCCGACCTCACCGACGACATGACCGCAAAGGGATTCATTGCCCTCCAGGTCCACGCATCCGACAAGGCGGGCCAAAATATCAAGTGGCGCAATATCAGAATCATCGACCTCACCGGCCCCTCGAAACCGCACTTCAAAGCACTAATCCTCGATGGCCAGAATAACCACGACTGGAAAGGAACTACACCGCCCCTCAAGGCCCTGCTCGAGGATACCGGAATCTTCACCGTTGACGTGGCGACTTCCCCACCATCGGGCCAGCCGATGGATTCTTACAGGCCCGATTTCAAAAAGTACGACGTTATCGTCTCCAATTACAACGGTGACCAATGGCCCGAGCAGACAAAAAAAGAATTCGTCGAATATATGAAGAACGGCGGAGGACTCGTCGTCTATCACGCCGCGGACAACGCCTTCGGTGATTGGCCGGAGTACAACGAGATGATAGGAATAGGCGGATGGGGAGGAAGAAACGAAAAATCAGGCCCAATGGTCAGGTGGAAAGACGGCAAGGTCGCCTTCGATAATTCGCCCGGCGCCGGAGGAACACACGGCCCCCAGCACGAATTCCAGATTATAAACAGGGACCGGCACCACCCAATCACCGCAGGGCTGCCCGAAAAGTGGATGCACGCCTCCGACGAGCTTTACAGCAAGCTAAGAGGCCCTGCAAAGAATATGCACGTCCTCTCAACGGCATACGCCGCCCCCGATAAGGGCGGAACAGGCGAACATGAGCCAATGCTCTTCACTATTCGCTACGGCAAAGGCAGAATATTTCATACGGCTATCGGCCATGCCGCCGAGCAGCTAAAAAGCGTAGGTTTCATTGTCACCTTCCAGAGAGGCGCCGAGTGGGCCGCCGCCGGAAGGGTAACCCAGGTCGAAGTCCCCGCGGATATGTCAACCGCCGATAGAGTCAGCCTCCGAACCGTCACCGCCGCAATGTACCGCGAAATAGCGGACTACGATTTCGGAAAGTCCAGAAAGACGCTCGCCGCAATCGAAGAGCAGATTCGCAATACCGACCCGGCCGGCTTCCCCGCAATCGAGAAAAGACTCCTCGAAGCCCTGAATGCCCCCAATGCGAGCTTCGCTGCAAAGCAGTACGTCTGCCACCTCCTCCGCAGGGTCGGTTCCGCCGCCTCGGTCCCCTCGCTCGAAAAAATGCTCGCCGATAAAGAGCTTTCCCACATGGCGCGCCTCGCGCTGCAGCACATGGACTCGCCCGAAGCTGCCGACGCCTTGAGAAATGCCCTCGATACCCTACCCGCCGACCTGAAAATCGGAGTCGTAGGCTCCCTCGGTCAGAGAGCCGACGATAAGGCCGTCCCCCAGATTGCCAAACTCCTTTCCAGCAGCGAAAAAGACCTCGCTGCCGCCGCAGTAACGGCGCTTGGAAGAATAGGCACAACACAGGCCGCAAAGGCCCTCGACAACGCGAGAATCCCCGATAGCCTTCGGGATTTGAAGGATAATTCCCACCTGATGTGTGCGGACAAAATGCTCGCCGCAGGAGACGAAAAGGACGCCGCCAAAATCTATCGTGAAATAGCGGCCCCGAAAAACAGCACTATCCTCAGAATAGCCGCATATAACGGCTTGGCACGCGCCGAAAAGGAAAAAGCCGTCCCGACGGTCCTCGCACTGCTCAAAGACAGTGACATCCGCTTGCAGCAGGCCGCCGGTAAACTCATCGTCGATATGCCAGGCGGCGAGACGACAAAGGCCTTCGCAAAACAGCTCGCTTCCCTTAAAGGCAATGCTCAGATAGTCCTGCTCGCGGCCCTCGAAGCAAGAGCCGACAAGGCCGCAGCGCCATACGTCGCAGATTTGGCCGAAAACGCCGAACCGGACGTCAAACTCGCTGCCGTCAGGGCGCTCGCAGTCCTCGCTGACCGTAGAAACGTCGAACTCCTCGCAAAACTCACCGCTGAAAAAGGCGACCTCGCAAAGGCCGCCGCCGACAGCCTTACCCGCGCAACAGGCCCCGGTCTTACAAAGGCCCTGCTCGACATCGCAAAAGGAAGCGCCGATGCGGACGTCAGAGTAAACGTAATCCGGATCCTGATTGACCGTCGCGAAGACCAGGCCCTGCCGGTCATGCTGACAACCGCAAGGGACAAAGATTCCTCTGTCAGGCAGGCATCCTTCAAGGCCCTCGGAACCCTCGCCTCCCAGAAAGAAGTCCCCGTAATGGTCGCCGCACTGCTCGATGCATCCTCCTCTGCCGACAAAGCCGCCATCGGACGCGCGATCTCCGCCGTCTTCGCACGAATCGCTGCCCCAGATCCTGCCGCCGTCATCGCCGCGCTGGATAAAGCCGGCAGCGAAAACCGGCCCCAATGGCAGACTTGCTCGCTGTCGTCAAGAAAAACAGCGACCCCCTCGAACGCACCCTCGCATTCCGGGGCTACATCAGCCTGATCTCACTGCCCGCAAACCGCGCCGCAAGCGACACCGTCAAGCTCCTCGCAGAAGCCCTCGACCTCGCCACAAGGCCCGACGAGAAGAAAACCGTCCTCGCAGCGCTGCCCAAATACCCCTGCGAACAGGCCCTTAATCTCGCAGAGAAGGCGAAATCAGATAAGGACATCGCCGCAGAAGCCGAGCTTGCCGCCGACAGGATTAAGCAGATCACCGCAAGCAAAACCCTCAAAGTCACAGCATCCCACAACAACTCCAAAGCCGCCAACGCCATCGACGGCAGAAACTCGACACGATGGGACACCGGAACCCCGCAGGTCGGCGGCGAATGGTTCATTATAGACCTCGGCGTGGAAAATACCGTCAAGAGTTTCACCCTCGATACCTCCGGCTCCGCAGGAGACTACCCCAGAGGATACGAAGTCTATGTCTCATTCGACGGCGGAAGTTGGGGAAAGCCCGTCCTCTCCGGAGAAGGCACAAAGCCCGTAACGCAAATCGAATTCCCCCGGCCCGTCCGGACAAGATTTATAAAGATACTCCAGACCGGCTCGGTCAACGGCCTTTTCTGGTCGATACACGAACTCAAAGTCGATTTCGAATAGCAAAGTCCCGGAAAGAAGGTCTCAAATGAAACGCAGAATATCGATACTCCTCGTCGCTCTTTCTGTTTCGATGCTGCTCGGCTGCACCGCGCCTCGTGAAGCCGCCGCGATACGTCTCGAACACGTCGCCTTAAACGTCCAGGACCCCGTCGCAATGGCCAATTGGTACTGTGAAAACCTCGACATGAAAATTCTAAGGAGGGGGCCCGAACCGGTAAACAACCGCTTCATCGCAGATGCCGACGGCAACATGATGCTCGAACTTTACAACACCCCCCCGGACAAAGTCCCCGATTACCGGGCGATGGACCCGCTAACATTGCACATCGCATTCACCGTCCCGGACGTCCCAGCCGTCAGGAGAAGGCTCCTCGAAGCCGGGGCAACCTCCTGTACCGATCTGACAACAACGCCGGCAGGAGATGTCGTAACCATTCTGCGAGACCCGTGGGGAGTGCCGATACAGTTCATAACCAGGGCGCAGCCAATGCTCAAATAGATGCATGACCAGGATTTCAAATCATTTCGAGGCCGCGCAGAGGCCGTGGCAATCTTATAATCTAATGTTGCCGCCGGACCGTCTCACCAGCCAACCTGCTGCAACTGATAAATTTCTACCCTTGATTTCCTTGCCCCCATCAGGTAATCTTAACACCCTGTTTTTTTAGGGGATATCCAGATGACTCGACAGACTATCGCAATACTCGATTTCGGCAGCCAGTACGGCCAGCTCATCGCACGCCGCGTCCGAGAAAACAGCGTCTATTCACTAATCTGCCGCGCCGACATAGAAGCCTCCCGCCTCAAAGAAATGGGCGCCACAGGCCTCATACTCTCAGGTGGACCCGCAAGCGTTTACGACGAAAATGCCCCCAAATGCGACCCGAAGATATTCGACCTCGGTGTCCCCATCCTCGGTATCTGCTACGGAATGCAGTTGGGCTGTCAGATCCTCGGCGCAGAAATAGCGCCAGCCCAAAAAAGAGAATACGGCCGAACAAATCTAAACATCGCAGACAAGACAGACCTCCTCGCAGACCTGCCCGATTCGATTATCGCATGGGCGAGCCACGGAGACCAGCTCCGGCAGGCAGACGGCGACTTCCAGACACTCGCAACAACCCAAACCTGCCCACACGCCGCCGTCAGGCACGCTGCGAAAAAGTTCTACGGTGTCCAGTTCCACCCCGAAGTCTCCCACACGCCCAAGGGAATGCAGATACTAAAGAATTTCCTCTACAACATCTGCAAGTGCGACGGAGACTGGAAAATGAGCGACTTCGTCGCCGATACCGTCGATGCCGTCAAACGCAAAGTCGGCGACGCGAGGGTAATATGCGGCCTCAGCGGCGGGGTCGATTCCTCCGTCACCGCCTCTCTCATCCACAAGGCAATCGGGGACCAGCTAACCTGCATCTTCGTCGATAACGGCCTGCTGCGAAAGAACGAGCGAGAAGGCGTCGTATCGACTTTCAAAAACCATTTCCACATGGATCTCCGAGTCGTCGATTGGTCCCGCCAATTCCTCGACAAACTCAAAGGCGTCACCGACCCCCAGCAAAAGCGAATCATAATAGGCCACGAATTCATCGAGGCATTCAAGTCCGCCGCCGAGAAGATACCGAACGTCCAATTCCTCGCCCAGGGAACCCTCTACCCCGACGTAATCGAATCCGGCCATAAAGATGGAAACCCCGCAGCCAATATCAAGCTGCATCACAACGTCGGAGGCCTCCCCGAGCAGCTCGGCTTCGAGCTCGTCGAGCCCCTCCGCGACCTTTTCAAGGACGAAGTCCGGCTCGTCGGAGAATACCTCGGCCTGCCCGAAGAGCTCGTCTGGAGGCACCCGTTCCCCGGACCGGGCCTCGCCGTCAGAATAATAGGAGACATTACGCCCCAGCGCCTCGAAATCCTCCGCGCTGCCGACGAGATACTCATCGACGAAATTAAAACCGCTCGCCTCTACCGTCAGATCTCGCAAGCCCTCGCCGTACTCCTGCCCATCTCGACCGTCGGGGTAATGGGTGACGAGAGAAGCTATGAAAACGTCGTCGCGCTGCGGGCCGTCGAAACCGTCGATTTCATGACCGCCGATTTCTCCAGAATCCCGCACGAAGTCCTCGGCCTGATAGCATCGAGAATTATCAACGAGGTCAGGGGCGTAAACAGGGTCGTGTACGACATCTCATCCAAGCCGCCCGCTACAATAGAATGGGAGTAGTCCCCGGTGTCGCGCAATAAGGCATAATCGACGCCTTTTTTCCTGAGAAATAATCCCTCGACAGCCTTGCCCCGACCCTCCGACCTTGGTAACATATCTCGCAGCATGCATCGGCTGTATCGGCTGACGCCAACCGCAAACAGCGTCTTTGTTAAGGTGGAAACATGAACAGACTCGATTCGAACCTCGCCGGAAAAATCATCGTTGTATCTTTGCTCGTTTCTTTCACAATAACCCTTATCGGCTGCGGAGGAAGCGGAGGCGTCAAGGGTGGAAGCGTCACCCCTCTGCCGAAAATCCGAATAGGCCGCTACGCAAGCCCCTCCGTCGGAACAGTCTTCGAAAATCCCGACAGGATTACAAGGCACAGCTACAGCAGCGGGGCAGGCAGCAAGGGAATCGTATATACCTGCCGAGCGGGCCACGTTGACCTCGCACACGCCAGAAAGTCCGCCGACTGGACCGCATATCTCTATCGCAACTTCGTCGATAGGCTCAGTAAGAAAGAAACCCACCTCGCTTTCAAATTCAGGGAGCCCGCCAACTACGATATCTACCTCACATACCCCGCAAACTGGGACACCCTCCCGGCCGCTCAGAAACAGGCCATCATAAAGGATTCCGCCGCCACTCTCGCGCAGTACGGCGCATACGTCGGTACGATGTTCCACGAAATGCTCACATGGTTCGGATACAAGAGCACCGGCGTCTGGTCCGAATTCCCATCAGCATTCGCATGGGAGGATACCTTCAGCGACCTCTTCGGAACCCACATTGCCGGAATAGCGCTCCGCGATCCCAAAAGGGACTACGACGACGCAATGACCTATGCCCTCGCCGCAGAACTCAAGAAGCTCGGCGTCCAGCCGAAAAAAATCGCGCACCAGGCATCCGTCGCCGTCGGAGGTCACTGGTATTCCGGCGATTTCATGTGGATTAACATGAAGGCCAGAAACTTCGATATCGGCTTCGACGACGGCTACATCACCCCCTTCCTCGTCCCCGGCTTCGGCCCGTGCCCCGGCGCAAAGCCCGTCCCTTACCCCGCCCCCAAGCTTGATGACGTCCGCAAGTACGGCTTCGGGGTCAAGTTCGAGCTCAACCCGGGCGCAAAGAAGGGCAAGGTCATGAAAATAATCTGGCCCGACAAAAAGCAAAGACAGAAAAGGGTTGTCCCGGACCTGCACTTCAATCAGCTCATTCAGTACATATTGAAGGACGCTGATAGAAGGGGAATAAGGTCCGTCCCAGACTTCGAAAAATAAAAAAACTCAAATACCCGTGACAAACGATTAGCCCCCGGCGTCCGTGGCCCTTTGTTTGGGTTATTTGGAATTTCGATATTGTTTAGGATTTCGAGTTTCAGATTTCGAGCTTTTCCTCGTAGTGGTAGGCTGTGCACCCCGTAAGGCGTCCCAAGGACTGTACACCGAGAATCTCACTTACCTATATACTCACCGTCATTCCGACCTGTCCCTAAGGGAGCACAGCCTGCCCCTCAGGGGCCGAGGAATCTATTCCAAACACCTTGCGTAGCTATCATCACTTTTACTTTTTGATCTTTGCTTTTTGATCTTTCCTTCCTCCCCCCACTCGAACTTATCTGCCTGCCTGTGGCTTAGCCATAAGGCACCTCTGTGTTCTCTCCGTAAGTCCCGGAAGGGACGCCCTAGGCGGAGTCCTAAGGACAGCGGTAAATTCAATCCGTGTTAATCTGTGAAACCTGTGCCTTAGGTATCTGTGGTTCTCATTTACTCATTAACTTTACAAAATCCTCGAACAAGTAATTAGAATCATGCGGCCCGGGCGACGCCTCCGGATGGTACTGCACGC
>JAFGCD010000044.1 GCA_016932835.1 Sedimentisphaerales bacterium | reverse complement strand
TTTCCTTTTGCCCTCACTAAAATACGGGGCAAAAGAAAGAAAAATATTGCCTCGACTGCAAATCACTTTTATCGTACCACCTCCTTTCGATATTCTTTGAGTTATTTGTCTGGCCCGATTCTACAAAGAACCGGGCCGGAGTAACCATTGTTCTATTTCAACCTACAACTATGGATGGGACAAGGTCGCTGCAAGTGAGCGACAAAGAAGGCCGTATTGTTGCTAAGTGGCCTGTGGTAGTCTTCAATGAGCAATACAAAATTCTGGACAAATGGGAGGAGATCAACTCCCTTGTAGACCTTGGCTTTTCCCAGAGGATGAAGTCTTACTGAGTTGTTGGATGGCAGCCATAGACTCCCAAAGGATAATGGTCATGACCTAGAACTCCGTCAGTCCCTGCATTCCCGACATCTCCTTGACAGTTCCGCCAATGATTCATCTGTATTTACAGTGTAGGCCCTGTGCTCCTCAGGTAAATAAGACAAATCGAATTCCGGTAGCGGAGATTTGTGAACCATACCCCTGTCTTCCATTTCTAATGCCAGTTGGTCATGTCTTTCCCTGAGACTCTTCGGCTGCAGGAGATTCAGCCTGATGTAATTTGTAATTCCTCTCTTACGCTGTAGATGGCCGGCCAGCATATGACACTCCACATGCTCGCCGAGAAGGTGCTTATTGCACATGACAGAAGGATCTACCATCCACATTCTCATCTGAATCGGTCTCAAATACCGTGCGATTCTGAAGTGCCGTTTGCCGGCGCCGGCTTCTCAAAACGTCGCCGGAATCCGCGCACGTTTTCAGCCATCAGGAACAGACACGGCACAATCAGCAATGTGATCGTGGTAGCAAACAAAATCCCGAAACCCAATGAAATCGCCATCGGAATCATGAACCTTGCCTGCCGCGACGTTTCGAAGATCATTGGCGCCAGCCCGCCGAAGGTCGTCAGCGTCGTCAGCAAAATGGGCCGAAAGCGCCGCACTCCGGCTTGATGAATTGCTTCGAATGCCGTTGCCCCGTCGCGCATAAGCCCGTTAGCATAGTCGATCAGCAACAGCGAATCGTTCACAACGACCCCGCACAACGCGACAATGCCCATCAGGCTCATCAGGCTCAGCGCGTAACCCATAATCATGTGACCCAAAACCGCCCCGACGATTCCGAAAGGAATCGCAATCATTACTATCAAAGGCTGGTAGTAACTGCCGAACGGAATCGCCAGCAACGCATAAATAACGAATAGCGACAGCAGCAGTCCCTTAAAGAGACTCGACGTGCTCTCCTGCATATCCTGCTGGCGGCCTTCCCAGGCATACGACAACCCCGGGAAGTCGTCGGTCAACTGAGGCAGCATCTCGGTATCGAGCGTCTTCATCACCTGACTCGTCTGAGAGATAGGCTCGACGTCGGCTGTTACTGTCACCGTCCGTCGCCCGTTTCGCCGATGGATCGTCGTATAGGCCCTGCCGGGTTTGACCGTCGCTATTTGCGACGCAGGCACATCCGTGCCCGCAGGCGTGCGAATCAAAAGGTTCTCCATGTCGTACAGCCGTACTCGCTGCGAGCGAGGAAAACGCACCTTAATCTTGACCTCGTTGCGGCCTCGCTGTTGCCTGACGGCCTGGGCGCCGTAAAACGCATTGCGAAGCTGTCTGGCCAGCATCTGCTGTGTCAAACCAAGTGCATGGCCTTGCTCGGTCAGACTGAAATCGAACTGACGCTTGCCCGGCGTGTACCCGTCATCGATATCCTTGACGTTTTCGAAGTCCGCAAGCCGCTCGGCCAGCGCCTCCGACGCCTTGTCCAGCACATTGATGTCCCGATGACTCAACTCGATTGTCAACGCTGCGCCGCCCCCGGGTCCGCCGCGATCCGATTCGAACCGGAGACTCTCCAGACCCGGTACTGCTCCGGTGCGCTCGCGCCACAGTTGGGTCAGCGTCGCCGTCGTAACAGGCCGAACCTTCGGGTCCGTCAGGTAAATACGCACCTGAACCTCGTTTTCCTCGATCACATCGTAGATTCCCAGCGACAGTTTATCGCCCCCGTTTTCGCCGACAACCTTTTCGGCCGCCCGGAGCAATCGGTCACGAACCTCCGTCGCACGCGTCAGCGGCGACCCGTAAGGGAGTATCGCCGTCACCACCGACTGGTCCGATTCCACACGCGGCATGAGAATTATCCCGATCCGTCCGCTATCGACCCAGCCGAGAATGATCACCAGCACCGCAACACCCGTCACCACAGTTATTATCCGGAACCGAATGCAAACATCCAGGAACCGCGCATACACGGCTTCGATAAACCATCCCAGCCCCCGACTGAAGCTGCTTTGAAGCATCCCGAACAACCCCCGCCGCTTCGCCTGCCCGCCGTGAGCCAAATGACACGGCAGAATCAGCAAAGACTCGACCCATGAAATCGTAAATACCGTAATCACCACCAGCGGAATTACCCGCCATATCTTGCCCATCACCCCCGGCACAAAACACAGCGGCAGAAACGCTACGATGTTCGTCAGGATACTGAACGTTACCGGCAATGTCACGTCGCGGGCCCCCTGGATCGCCGCGCGCATCGCACTCATGCCTCGAGCACGATATTCATGGATATTCTCCCCCACTACAATGGCGTCGTCAACCACGATACCGAGCGACACAATGAAAGCGAACATCGAAATCATGTTGATCGTGACATCCATCGCCGGCAGAAACAGAAAGCACCCGAGAAACGATATCGGGATGCCCATCGTCACCCAGAACGCCAGCCGAATCTCCAGAAACAGCCCGAGCAGCAGCAGCACCAGAGTCAGCCCCATGGCCGCATTCTTCAGCAGCAGTTCCAGACGCTGGCGATAAATGTCAGACCGGTCGTAGTTGATTACCCAGTCGATGCCCGGCGGCAGGTCCTTCTCGATTTCGCTCATTGCATCGCGCACGGCATCGGATACCCCGATCGGCGTCTGATTACCCACGCGATAAACCTCCATGCCGATTGCCCGCTTGCCGTTGTACGATGCGTATTGGTCTTCTTCCTCGAATGTATCTTTTATTTGAGCGATGTCGCCCAGTTGCAGAACGGATCCGTCGCTTGTGGTAATCAGAGGAATTGTTGCAAACTCATCGGCCCAGTATCTCCGCTCGCTGACCCGCAACAGAATGTCGCCGCCCTCGGTTTCCAATGTGCCGCCGGGAACCTCGACCGATGTCTGGCGAACGCGGTTGGCGATCTGGTCCAGCGTCAGGTTGTACATTCGTAATGTATCCTGATCGACCTCGATCGCAACCTCGTAACGCCGGACCCCGTCGAGATCCACTTGCGTGATCCGCGGATCCTGCAGCAGGCGGTCGCGCACCTGCTCGGCGATTTCCCGCATAACCCACTCGCTGGCGTCGCCGTAAACCTTAAGATCGAGCACCTCGCGCCGCCGAATCACCAGGCTGACTTCCGGCTCTTCGGCATCCAGCGGAAAAGTGATAATTCGATCTATTTCCTGCTTGATATCCTGATAGATTCGCTGATCGTCGGCCCCTTCCTCTAATTCCGCCATGACGACTCCGCCGCCCTCGTTTGCGACCGCCGTAATTTCCTTAATCCCCTCCAGACTGCGAATCCGTTCCTCAATCGCCAGGATGATTCCCTGCTCGATCTCCTCCGGACTCGACCCCGGATAAGCCACCCGAACCGTGACCATATCAAGGTCAAACTCGGGAAAGACCTCTTGCTTGATACTCGTGGCGACCCAGAAGCCGCCGACCAGAAAGATTATCATCATCAGGTTTGGCGTGATGCGATTCCGCGGCATCCATGCGATAAGCCCGCCCGTTATATCCCGCCCATGATCATCGTTGTGTGTCATGATTCGCGTCTCCGACCGGCCGATTGCGAACGATCGTTCGCCTGCGTCACGCCGCCGCCGGATTCGTCGGAGTCGCCGTCAAGCCGTATTGGCATGCCGGCTACCGGGGCTGCAATATTAGTCGTCACCAACTTCTCGCCGACCGACAATTCCTCAGCGACATAAACCTTGTCGGTTCCATAATACGCCACCTGAACCGAGCGAATGTCCAGCTTGCTCTCTTTGTTCATAATCCACACTGTGTTGTCGTCGCGAAAGTGCGACCTGTCTATCTCGAAAACGCTTTTAAGCCGGCGCCCCTCGATCTCGGCGCTGACGTATGAATCCATCAGCAGCTTGGGCTGCTCACTGTTCTCGGCTCTCAGGCAGAAAGGATCGTCAACCACCACAAGCAGTTTGGCCATTTGGCCTTGCGGCTCCAGATCGCCGTGCAGTCGCAGTACCCGGCCGGTGCGAAAACGTCCCTGCCCCCACGCCAGAGGATTTCGCAGAGTCACACGCGAGCCCGCCTGACCGTTGGCCCGCGGGATTGTCAGCCATTTGAGCTGCCCGATCGGAACCTTGACCTCCACCCAGGCCTGGCCGGTGGCGATCAGAGTCACCAGCGACGTGTTCGTCGATACCGTCCCGCCGAGATCCACATGACGCCGCTGCACGATGGCGTCGAAAGGAGCGGCAATCTCGCATCGAGCCAGATCGAGCTCAGCTTTTTCATGAGCGGCCTTGGCCGATTCGTATGCCGATTGAGCCGCCGCTAATTGCGGTTCGCGCAATACCAGCTCGCGATCCTGCTCGCTGATGACGTCACCGAGCAGTTCATACTCCTGTTTGGCGATCTCCTGATTGCCTTGCTCGACCTTCAAGTCGCGTTCGGCTTTGACCACGTCGCTGTGTCGCTGTCGCACAAGAATGTCGTAATCGCGTCGGTCGATGGAAAGCAGCTTCTGCCCGGCTTTGACCGCAGCGCCGGGGACCAGGTCTTCGGAAACCTCCATGATTCTCCCCGAAACCTGAGGCTGCAGGGTCACCTGCTGAGCCGGCACAACCTGGCCGTTCTGCTTGACCGTAACGACATACTCGCATGTATCAAGCTCGATCACTTGCACGAGCCTGGCCTGTCGCGGCGGGCTGGCCCGTCGCGCCCTCGGACTGGTCGCGATCAAATGCCGATATACCATATATGCCCCGAATAGAATCGCCCCGGCCACGGCCAGGCGAATTGCCGCCCCCGCTAACATTCGCAAAATTCCCCCACCCTTCGGCTTGCGCCGTTGCGATACTCTAACTGTCGTCATGGATTCACCTGTTTATAGCTTCAATCGTTCTTGTCGCTAACCCCATCCCCGACCAATTCTTCGATCCGCGCCTGAGGCGGCCGCTGCTTGTCCCATGAACCGGCAATCGCCCGATACAAATCGATTCGCCGCTGGATCAATACTCGATGCGCCGCCACCTCGCTCCGCTCCAGACCCTGAAGCGACTGGAGCGATTCGAGCACGCGGATATAATCGACCTGCCCCTTCATAAAAGACTGGCGGTTGCGTTCGTATGTATGCCTGGCCAAATCGAGTTGTTCACGTATGCTCGCAATTACCAGCACCTGCTGGCGTTCTTGAGACAGGGCTGTTTCGATTTCCCTAAGGGCTTCCAGAACCGTCGCGCTCCACGCGTGGATTTGCTCCGAGACAATCGCCTGCCGACGTTCGATTTCGGCCTTTCGCAGTCCCGCATCGAAGATCGGCCCGACGAGGTTAGCCGCCAGACTGGTCGTCCAGTCACGAAAGAGGTCCCTCGCCGACGCCCCCGACGATGTCGAAACTCCCGCCGAAAGACTCAGCTTCGGATACTGGTCCGCGATTGCCGCCGCTAATCGCTGATCAGCCGCCTGCAGTTCGCGATATCCCTGCCTTACGTCGGGCCGACGCCACAATACCTCAGCCGGTATCCCCATCGCAGGAAGCGCCCCAACCGCAGCAAGAGTAACCTGCGTATCGGCCCATTCCATCGCCGGCGCCCGACCCAATAACACCGACAGTTGATACTGCAGCACCTCCACTGTTTCCTGCGCCGATATTAATCGCTCTTTTGTTGAGGCTACGAGTTGACGCTGCCTCAGCACGTCGGCCGCTCTCGCCGCGCCGTTTTGAAACTGTGTCGTAACGATCTCCAGAACGTTCTCGTTGGCGACGATCTGGGCCTCGCTGATTCTCACCAGGGCCTGCGCCTCGCCCAGTTGGTACCATACTGCGACCAGCGACGCCGATATGGTAATTGCCGCCGTATCGACCGCCTCCTGCTGGGCCTGCACATCCAGCCGGGCCGCCCGGCGCCTTGACCCTAGCTCGGACCACATGTCCACCTCATACGAGGCGGCAGCGCCGAAAGAAGATGTCCGCGTCTCGGTTGTGCCCGTAGCCTTGGCGTCACGCCTCGACGTCGAACTCCCCGCCGAGACATCGACCGCCGGACGCAATGCTGCATTGGCCTGTTTCGCCGTCGCCTCCGCCTGCGCCAGCCGATCCCATGCCGCCTGCAGGTCGAAATTGCCTGCCAGCGCTTCGCTCACCAGCGCGTCGAGCCGGGAGTCCTCGAACTGGGCCCACCAATTCGGCACCAGCGGTTTGAGCCCCTCAGCCGAAAAAGCCTTCGGCGCCTCGACCGGCAACCCAGGCTCCTTTATGGGTCGATGGCAACCGCCCAAAAGCAATAACAGGACCGACACTGCAAGATAACGACGACATAAAAATTTGTTCATATATGCTCTGAGACCATCACTTGAAATCAAATCATTGCACATCTTCACAGACAACCTGATTTCGCCATTATACTCGAATTATCCGCCGCATTTCAATCCCTTTCGTCGCCCCTGGGATATAACTCTTCGACTCGAACCTGCGCGGAACTAAGGCGCCAAGCAAGTGACGGGCATTGGATGAGCGGTTATGATGCCTCGATTCACAGGAAGTCGTCGTTATGGTAAAGCGCTTGCGCTTCCCGTCATCGCAGGCCGCGTAGCCGTGCTGAATCTCAGGGCTGGTTTCCGCTCGCAGAATGGATGGTCCTCGGATGGGTTCTTACCGGGATTCGGCGCAAGATCGCCTTCGCCAGAGGCAGACTCCGCAAGTGCCGATATATCCGAGCAGCAATGCGCCCGGGGCCGGGATAACCACTGTGGACACTTCCACATTGTCCACGCTCACGGTCGTTTCCATTCCGTCGTCGGCCCCGATAAGGTCGAAGGCGAGCAGTACATCCCGGCCTGCAAAGGCCGAGACATCGAGACTGACCGTATCACCCAGGACGCCGGCGACCGTTTCCTCGTAGCCGGTATTCTCGAGATAGTAGAATTCGCTGTAACCGGGATTCGAAATCAGCGGCAAAAACGACGGCGCCGGCTCCAGCAGCGAGACCGCAAACGCATCGGCCCACATGCCGAACGGATCCGGTGTCCCCGTCGCGGACATCACAAAATCGAAGGAGAGAATTTTTGCATCTATCGGCAGACTGAATTCCTGTGTAAGGCTGCTGAGCATGACCACATCGTCTTCGCTGAGGAGGGCGAAGCCGCCGCCGTCAATTACGGGACCTCCGAACGGATCGACATCCCAGCCGGTCAGGCCTGCGGAGAAATCGCCGTTTTGCAGAGGCATAGCGGATGTACTCAGGCTCATGAACAATACAAAAGTAATCGTGCCGAGCGAACTTGATTTGAAAAAAAATCTTCTTGCCATATGTACTCCTCCATGACTCTGCCTGTACCGGCAGAACTGTACTTACCCGGCCTCCTTGGTATGGGGCACCCATCCTCGAGACCCTTCCTTAGATTGTTCAGTTGCCCCGGGTTTAACCGTTACGGGCAAATCCAACAGGAGTGACTATACCGGCGCCTGCAGAAAAGTCAAGAAAAAAAAGTCTTGTTTATAGCTGATACCGGCGGTATCCGGCCCGTTCGGTGATAATTGGGCTTCTCCGTCGAAGAAACGTCCCAAATGAGTTCCGGCGGCAGAAAAGACGTGCAGCAGGGACGTCTTTATGCTATAATTCAAACCTTTGCCGGGAATGGTGGATGCGAGGCGGCAGGGGAGCCTGCCTCATGTGTGGATGAAGAGAATCCTGTTGCAGCCGGTCTTGAGAAGTTGGTTCGGTGTGCTGTTGACAGTCGGAGTTATGAAATGAGCGAGAAGAAAGACGGAAAGGACGCGAAGGCCGGACCTTTGACAATTTCTGAATTGCTCTTGCAGATTGAGCGGTCCGGCGACGATACGGCCCAGGTGCTTGCGAATATCCTTTCTGGTCAATGCTTGCTGGGCAAAGCTGATGCCGGGGCAATCCTTTGCAGAGGCCGCGATGGGAGGATAGACGTCGCAGCTTTGTATCCGGCGCAACCTCAGCAGAACGGCCCTGCGGACTGGCTGGCAGAGTCGGCAGCTTTAGTGCAGGGTTTGACTTCCACTGATCAGGCAGTGCTCAGGCCGCTAAGTCATTCGGTCGACGGCCATGCCGTTATCGTCCCGCTGAAGATAACAGGTCTTGGCGAAGCTGCCGCGGTCTTCCATATCCGGACAGACGACAAGGAAACGCTGGAAAAAAGCTCTCAAACACTGCAACTGACAGCAGGGATGTTGAATTGTTCTCGGATGGGATTTGAGCGGAAGAGCGAGCAGGCTCTCAGGCGACTTCAGCAGTCGATGGAGCTGCTCGCCGCCTTGAATCGAGAAGACAAATTCATCAGTGCCGCGATGGCTCTTTGTAATGAGGCCGCATCGCAGTGGCAGTGCGAGCGGGTGAGTTTGGGTCTTCTGGAGGGCAGGTATGTCAGGATAAAGGCAATGAGTCATACCGAGGACTTCAGCCGAAAAATGAAGATACTCCAGGCAATAGAGGCGGCTATGGAGGAATGTTTGGATCAGGATGTTGAGATTCTTAGCCCGGCTGCCCAAGACGCAGCCTATGTCAGTCGTGCGGCTCTGGAGCTGGCGCGGGCGTATGGTCAGCAAACCGTCTTGAGCCTGCCTTTACGCCGAAAAGGCAGGCTCATTGCGGTGTTGACGCTTGAGCGTCCCGCCGAAAAGCCTTTCACTGCCGAGGAGATCGGGGCGATTCGGCTGACCTGCGAGTTGTGCGCCGCCAGGCTGCACGATATGTATGAACACAATCGCTGGATAGGAGCGACGATTGCCCTGAAAACGCGCAACTGCCTGGCCGGGATACTGGGACCGAAGCATACTCTGGCAAAGCTCATTGCCTTGTTGGTCTTTGCAGGGATACTTTTCTTGACCTTCGCAAAAGGCCAATTTAGAGCAGAAGCTCCATTTGTCCTGGAAGCCGTTTATCAGCAGGTTGTCCCCGCACCGTTCGATGGTTATCTCAAGACCGTCGAGGTTGAAGTCGGCCAGGACGTTGAGGGCGGTGTCTCGGTATTGGCCTCGCTGGATACGGCTGAATTACGGCTCCAGTTGGCCGCTTCCAAGGCTGAAAAGGCCGGGTATCTGAAGCAGGCCTCGGCAGCGATGCGTGACGGCCAGACCGCCCAGGCACAGATTGCCCAGGCAAATGCCGACAAGTCACAGGCTCAAATAGAATTGTTGGACTACATGATCGGCCAGGCGAATCTTGTCTGCCCGATAACCGGATTAGTCGTTAAGGGCGACCTGAAGCGACAGATAGGCGCGCCCGTCAAGACCGGCGATGTCCTCTTCGAGGTCTGCCCGATCGAGTCGCTGCGAGCGCAGTTGATGGTTGCTGAAGATCTCATCTTCGATATCAAGGTCGCCCAGAAAGGCAGACTGGCGACGGCTTCTTACCCCGCCAGGCCGGTAAGCTTCGTCGTCGAGCGCATCAATCCCATGGCCGAAGTCGTCAACCAGAGAAATGTCTTCAAGGTTCGTGTTCGACTTCTGGAGACACACTCCTGGATGAGGCCGGGTATGGAAGGCGTGGCGAAGGTCGATGTGGGTAAGCGGCGGTACATCTGGATATGGACGCGAAAGATAACGAATTGGCTGCGGATGAAATTCTGGCTGTAAGATTTGAGGATGATGAATGAGCATCGAACGCCCGACTTTTCATGAAGCGTGGTATAGAGTGGCCAATCTGCACCCGAGGCTGCTTTCGAGCGTCCAGGTATCAAGGCAGCATTTTAGAGGGCGGATGTGGTATGTTCTGGAAAATCCGTCGAGCAACAAGTTTTCCCGCCTGAGTCCCGAAGCCTATCGCTTCATTGCTATGCTCGATGGCAGACGCACCATTGCCGAGGTCTGGCGGATATGTAACGAGCAGTTGGGCGACATGGCGCCGACTCAGGGCGAAGTTATACAGCTTCTCGGCCAATTGTATTGCGCGAACCTCCTCTATTCCGACCTTGCCCCCGATACCGCCGGGTTGTTCAACCGCTACAGTAGCCGAATCAAGCGCCAGATCCAGGGGTTCTTCACGAATCTGCTCTTCATAAAGATTCCGCTGATTGACCCCGACCGGTTCCTGGAGCGATGGACGGGCGTGTTCGGCAGGATATTCAGCCCGTTCGGCATGGTGTTGTGGCTGGCCGCGATATGTACGGGACTGTACTTTGTTGTCGGAAACTTCCGAGAGTTGATCTACCAGAGTTCGAATGTCTTGGCCCCGGGTAATCTTATCCTTTTATACCTGACGATGGTTGTCGTCAAAGTTTGCCATGAGTTCGCCCATGCATTTGCCTGTAAGAAGTTCGGCGCCGCCGCCGGCGCCGGCGGACAGGTGCATGTCATGGGCGTGATGTTTCTGGTATTCGTGCCGTTGCCCTATGTCGATGCGAGTACGGCCTGGGGTTTTCGCGAGAAACGCCGCCGTGTGGTGGTCGGCATGGCCGGAATTATGGCCGAATTGTTCGCTGCGTCAGTCGCGGCTGTGGTCTGGGCCAATACATCGACCGGAACGGCACACATAATCGCATACAACGTCATATTCATCGCGAGCATCTCCACGCTCGTCTTCAACGGCAACCCGCTCTTAAGGTTTGACGCGTACTACGTCCTTTCGGACCTGCTGGAGATACCGAACCTCGGCCAGAGGTCAAAGGACTATCTCTATTTCCTCGTTAAGAAACATTTGTGGAAGGTCAAAGCTGCGCAGAATCCCGCTCATACCGCCGGAGAGAAGGTCTGGTTCGTGCTTTACGGCCCGGCCTCGGTTGCCTACCGGGTATTTATATGCATACGCATTCTCCTGTTCCTAAACAGCAGGCTCCCGGAAGAGCTGTTCATTCTTGTGCCGCTGTTCGCATTCTCAGCCATCATCGCGTGGGTGTGTGTGCCGCTTGTCAAGTTTGTCAGATATCTGGCCGCCGGCCAGGAGCTTGCCCGTACCAGGGGCCGGGCCGTCGGCTCGGTGGTCGGGGGGCTGACCGTTATTATAATTCTCACAGGCCTCTTTCGTATGCCGGACTACTGTCGGGTCCAGGGCATCGTCGAGCCGTCCGAACTGGCCATCGTCCACAATGAAATCGATGGCTTCGTTGCCGATGTGCTGCCCTCCGGCAGCAGTGTAACAGTCGCCGATGAGGTTCTCGTCAGGTCGGTCAATCCCAGGCTCCGGGCCGAGAAGCAGGCCCTTCTCGCCGAGCGTAGGGTCCTCGATGCAAAATGGCGGATCGCGACGACCGAAGAAGTGGCGGCCGCTCAGATATTTGCCGAGCAGATCGAGGCCTTGGATGAAAAGATTGCCAGGACCGAGAATGAGCTTGCTTCACTCAGCCTGCGTTCTTCTTCATCGGGGATGTGGGTATCGCCTGAGATAGACAGAGCCAGAGGCGCCTATCTGCAGCGCGGGACACAGGTTGGCTTCGTTGCGGATCTTGACGACGTGTTAATCCGGGCCACTGCCGGTCAATCGCTTGCGGCCATGGTGGTCGAGCAGGCCCGTGAGCGGTTGGAGATTCGTGTCAAAGGCCGACCGCATGCGAAACTGAACGGGCGGATCGAGAAGATATTCCCCGCCGGGCATGAGATCCTGCCTTCACAGGCGCTGGGATACGCGGTCGGAGGAGCAATGCCGACGGTCTCACAAGACCCCCGCGGCATAAGGACGGCCGAGAAGTTTTTCGAGATAAGAATCAGACCGGACCGTGACCCTGCGGTTCGTCTGCTAACAGGCCAGCGTGTTGTGGTAAGGATACAGCTTCGTTCAAAGCCCCTCCTGATGCAATTGTGGATATCGTTAAGGCAGTTGTTCCAGCGGAGGTTCCGCATATAGGATGACCGTCATACCAAGCCAAACCTGGCGCGCGCTTGAGATGCAAACTGCAATCGAACCTTTGCCCAAGGGGCTCGACGCGGCGTGGGATGCGGCTGTTGGCTATGCCGGCCGACTTGTTCGGCGAAGCCGACGCTGCATGCGTCGCGCCGAAAACGTACTTGCTCTTGAGCAACACTTTTCTGGGTTCAGCAGCGCCAAGCTCCGCCAGGCCGCTCTTGAAATGCGGGAGTTGTTCCGCTGCAGCCGCGACACAGCAGAAGATGTGGATCGCGGCTTTGCGCTGGTTAGGGAAGTGGCGTTTCGCCAGATAGGGGAAAGACCATTCCAGGTTCAGGTAGCCGGCGCCTTTGCCCTCGATGCCGGATGCGTGGCGGAAATGGCAACCGGTGAGGGCAAGACGCTTGCTGCGACTATGCCCGTGACGGTGGCCGGATGGCGGGGGCACGGCTGTCATGTTATCACCGTTAACGACTATTTGGCAAAGAGGGATGCCGAGTGGATGGGGCAAATATACAGATTTTGCGGGCTGAGCGTCGCGTTTGTCGAACAGGAAATGTCCGCCGAGCATCGCAGGCGGGCATACATGGCCGACATCACCTACTGCACCAATAAAGAGGTCACGGCTGATTTTCTCCGCGACCGTCTCGCATTAGGTAATTCCAGGGATCTTTCTTCGGCGCTTCTCGACGGCATGGTCCATGGTGGCGGGGGCGCTGACAGACTGCTTCAAAGGGGATTGAATTACGCCATAGTGGACGAGGCCGATTCGATACTCGTTGATGAAGCCGTCACCCCGCTGATTATCTCCGGCGAGGCGCCGAATGCCGAGCAAATCGAATCCTTCAGCCAGGCGGCCGGGATCGCAGAGAAGTTGCGCAGTGATGTGGACTATCGCGTTGACCGGAGATACAGAGAAGTTGAACTGACCGACGAGGGCAGGGCCTCCCTGACAGAACTGGTCAGGGAATTGGGAGGGGTATGGTCCGGGAGCCGCCGCGCCGCCGAACTCGTCAGCCAGGCCTTGACCGCCAAGGAGTTGTATCTCCACGGCAAACACTATCTCACTGTGGACGGCAAGATAGTCATAGTAGATGAGTTCACAGGCCGTATGATGCCGGACCGAACATGGCGAGACGGCCTTCACCAGGCCATTGAGGCAAAGGAAGGCGTCGAAATCAAACCGCCCAAAGGTACTTACGCCCGCGTCAGCTTTCAGCGTTTCTTTCGGATGTACAAGAAACTCTCCGGCATGACGGGAACCGCATCGGAGGCGAGCAGCGAGTTTTGGCAGATATACCGCCTTGCCGTAGTGCCAATCCCCACGAACCGCCCGTGCGCAAGGAAGAATCTGCCCGGGGTCGTGTTGCCGAGCGAGGATTTGAAGTGGGAAAGGATCGTGCGGGAAATCAGCCGGATTCACGGTATCGGCAGGCCCGTGCTGGTTGGGACGCGCAGTGTCCGCGCCAGCGAACACCTTAGCGACCTGCTCGATGCCGCAGGGCTGGAGCACCAGGTGCTGAACGCCGTATATCATAGCCAGGAGGCACAGATAGTCGCCCAGGCGGGCCAGCCCGGCAAGGTTACCGTAGCGACCAACATGGCCGGGAGGGGAACCGACATCAAACTGGGCAAAGAGGTGGCCAAGCTGGGTGGTCTTCACGTGATAGCCGCCGAGCCAAACGAATCAGCCAGAATCGACAGACAGCTATATGGCAGGTGTGCCAGGCAGGGCGACCCCGGAAGTGCTCAGGGTATATTCAGCCTTGAGGATGAGGTGGTGACTCGATATGTCGGGAATTCGGCGGCTTACTTTGCAAAAAGATACGCCAAAGCAGGTGCGGCAATATCGTCGCCTCTCGTTCGCGGAATCTTCCGACTCGCTCAGAGCAGAGCGGAAAGACTTGCACTGCGACAGCGAAAGTCGGTGCTGAAGACGGATCACTGGCTCGACGAACAGCTCGGTTTCACCGGCGGCCGGTAGAATAGACCGACTCGTCCCTTTTGCTCTGTTGGTGATTCCCGGGCTCGCCGGTGTGCACTCGAATCACTCCGGCAGTGCCTGGCGAACGTACCGCATATCCAGCACCGTCCCGATTGCCTGGGCCAGTCTCACCTGCGCAATGTTGTAGTCCGCCAAAGCCTTGATTTGCGATCGTTCTGCCCCGGCCAGCGACTCCTGCGCCTGGAGCTTGACGAGCAGAAATTCCGGCGTCAGCTTCTCGCGTATCGCCTCTGTGTCGGCCAGGGCCTGTAGATGGATCCGGGCCGCATCCACAGCCTCCTGCTGGACATGCATCTCTTCGTAAGATGTCTCGGCCAGTCGCATCGCTTCCTTGACCTGCGTGGCAACCTGGTCCGACGAATTTCGAAGCATCGACATTGCCTGCCTGTGTTCCAGCTTCCGCTTGCGGAATTCCGCCTGGCGCTGGGTGTTGCCGATCGGAACCTCGTATGATATACCCAGAGCATAGCTCATGTGGTCGCCGTTGTTGAGCCTGTCCTGGGCGCTGCCCTGAGCGCGGGAAAGGCCCTGCATCCGCGCCGATGCAACCAGGTCAAGACGCGGCATCTTCTGCCTTTTCGCTACCTCGACGTTTATCCGAGTCACATCGACCCGCAGTCTCGCCTGCTGCATCTCCGGGTTGTTGGCCATCGCCATGTCAAGCGCCTTGCCGGTATCGGGCAGCGTCTCTTCGGTCGCCGGAGCCGTTGAGGGTATGATCTCGAAGTCGTCGAGCAGATTAAGTTGGCTGTCGGACAACAGCCTTACCAGGGCGTCCTGCACATCGATAATCTGCTTCTCCACCTGCACGAGCACAGCCTGGCGACTCTTGACGGCAGCTTCGGCCTGCTTGATCTGCACCGTAGTGGCGTCGATATCCTTTCTATCCTCCAGCTTGGCGAGCGTCTCGCCGGTCTTCTCCAGCAATTCCTGCTGTATTTCGCGATCCCGTCGGGTCTGAACTAATATCCAATAAAGGCTGACGACCTCAGCCGAGACCGCTTCGGTCCTCTGCCGAAAAGCCACAAGGGCCGCTCTGTAATTGATCCTTGCGACATTGACCCCCGCCAGGTTCACCTCCTCCCAGCCGTCTCGGAGCAGCGGCTGCCTCAGTTGAAATGACAGTACAGGCTCATATTTTGTCGAAAGGGTGCTCGTCGTCAAATCGTCCCAGTTCCGCACCAAGGCGTAGCTCATAGACCATTCGCTTCCCGTGATGCCCCTTTGCTTGATACCGCTTTCCCACAGGCGTGAGGTGGGTTGTCCGCCCTGGAAGATACTGTCCGTGGGATTGTCCTCCTTTTCATAATTCACCCTGCCGAAGAAAGCCGGGTCGAAATCAGATGCCGCCTTGATGAAGTCCTCCTTGGCTATCGACGGGTTGTAGCTGACAACACTGATCTCAGGGCTGCCGGCCAGGGCTCTTTGCACCGCCTCCTCGATACTCAGAACAATGGTCTTTTTGCCGCCGGCCTCTTCACTGCTGCTTTTCAATGCGGGCATGTTCATCTTCGGGGCCGGGCGCAAAAAATCCACTCCTTCTTCTGCAGTACGAAGCTGGGGCCCCCTGTCTGCGACGGATTGCTGGTAAGAGCTGATCTCGCTGGCTACATCGATGTCCTTGGGTACACATCCGGCAATGAACATCGGCAAAACGAAAATGCAGATGCTGTAAATGCTGCGAACTCTGTAATCGGTGTTCAACGGTTTCTCCTCCTGGTAAATCTTCCTGTTTCTGTCCTGCCAATTCGATTCTATGGAGTTGCAAAAGCGACCCGAACATGCTCCCCGGCGGGCCTGTTCGTCTTGTTCGGAACTTCGATCCTTACCCTCAGCGTGGAACTGGCCGCATCCGCAACCGTCGAGACAAAGATGATTTTTCCTTTTGCTGCGAGCCTGTCGGGATCAGAAAACAATACCTCTGCGGACTGACCGACTTTGAGTCCCATGCCGTTTGACAGCGGCACATGAGCGTCGATCCAGAGGGTGCTCGTTTTAACTATCCGAACCACGCCGACCAGGCTGCTCACGGCCTCACCGACCTCGAGATCGACCTTGTCAACAACCCCGGCTATCGGGCTTTTGAGACTCATGTTATCGACCCGTATCTGAGACTCCTGATACTTCAATTTACTTTGCTCGTGATTGAACTCGGCGACCTTCAATGAAAGCTTCGCAATCTTGACATCGAGCCTGGCGTGTTCGAGTTCGAGTTCTGTGGCCGAGCCTCGCCCAGCCGCCCATTC
Source organism: Sedimentisphaerales bacterium (assembly GCA_016932835.1). Taxonomy (GTDB): domain Bacteria; phylum Planctomycetota; class Phycisphaerae; order Sedimentisphaerales; family Anaerobacaceae; genus JAFGCD01. Next base: position 2,186 of record JAFGCD010000044.1, on the reverse strand, counting down.
TATCTTCTTGAGGTCAACCTCTTTTTGTGCTAATGTCGCCTCGGCAGCCTCTATTTGAGTTGTGTCTTCACTCTCTGCTTTGATCTGCATCAGCAACGCCTGCTCCGCGGACGAGTCTTGACGAATAAGCATCTGGTCCGCTTCCACAACGTCGCCTTCTTTGATGTGAACTTCTGCGATCCTGCCGGGCTGGACAAACGATAATGTCACGTCCGCGCTTGGGGCCGTGATTGCCTCGATCCATGTGCGTGAATCCGTTCGCTCCGAGCCGGCTGAAACCAGAACAAAAGCAGCCAGGAGCAGCACAGGGACACTGATTCTCCTGCAATTATCTTTCATAGTGACCTTACCCTTCTCAATTACGGTTGTTTTGCAAGCCGATATGCTATCAGGCTTTATGCGAAATTGCAACCGAATTTTCAGGAAAAAGCGGCTTTTTGTGCAGTTACTGCTTGACATTATTGGACAGGGCGATAGATTATTCGGCGGTATTATCCTGGTGTCAGGCCCGCCTGGGCGGGGAAAAATGGGCCGGTCAAGGAATGGGTGACCAACTGCGACGAACGAGGAAGGCCGATTGTCACTTCTCAGTCGCATAATCGGTCGACGGCATAGCACGGACTGCACAAAGGATTGGGTTAGGATGTTTGGACGGAGCAAAGCTCGGAAGCTGGCTCGGCAAGGAAGCACCAAACCAATAGTGTTTGAGGCCCTTGAACCGCGCGTCCTGCTCTCTGCCGACAGTCTGGCAAACCTGGCCCTTGCCTCCGCATCGGATGTCATCCCGCAAGGTACGGACCACGCCGTTCGCCATGCCGAGCTGCTTGAGACGCCCGGGCAATCTTTGACCTGCGAAGCCCGGGCGGTTGACGAAAAGGCCGACTTGCCCGACGATGATTCATCTGCTTCTTACACGCCGATTTTCACCTTCTCCGCAGGCGAGATTTCCGGTGAATCCGAAGATGCCGACCTGACCGATATCGGTCCGATTCAGACCGACGAAGATGCCTCTGGACTGTCCGAGGAGAACACCGATGCACCGGCTAATGCCGCACCGGTGGTGGAAGCCGCGGTGGAATATGAAACGTACATCGGCCGGGGCATCCCGACTGCGGATGCTGCTCAGCCGATCTTGGCGGATAACGACAACATTCGAGACCTCAAATCTTTGCCGATTGAGATACGCGGACCTCCGGAGAATCTGAGTGTCCCCGGTTTGCATATCGTCGAACCGGGCGGCGGCAACTTCGACGGACAGGTTGTATATCTTGATTTCGACGGCGAAGAAAACGTCACTTACAGCGGACCTGTCACCATTAGCGGATTGAACGTACCCGCTTTCAGCGCGCCGGGGGACCTTCGCGGTCATGAACAGTCTGTCATCAACTCGGTCCTGATACAACTGGAGCAAACTTTCTCATCGACCGGCGTGGTCTTCACTTGCGCCAGGCCTGCAGCAGGGGGCTACTCAACAGTTCTTGTCGGAGGGGACGATTCGGCATTTGCAGCTTACGGATCTTTTGCCGGCCTGGCTGAAAAAGTCGATATCGGCAACCAGGACCCCTGCGATATGGCCCTGGTGTTCAGCGATGTCATCGCAGCCGGACCAATGCAGGGCCGGGACTATGCCGAAAGATTGGCGGACGTAATCACACATGAAATAGCTCACCTCCTCGGCTACGCCCACGACACCGACGATCCCGCCGGCGGTGCTCTGGCCGACGTAGCCGAAAGTGTCAGCGGGACAATCACTGCCGATACCACTTGGGACAATACCGGCGAACCCTACCGTGTTACCGGGGATTTGACAATCAATCCAGGCGTTACGCTTACTATCGCCGAAGGTGTGGTCGTCAAATTCAATGGGGGAAGGTCGATGATTGTCAACGGCACGCTCGATGCCCGCGGCACCGAGGCCGAGCCGATCATCTTCACAAGCTACCGGGACGACTCGGCCGGTGGCGATACCAACGGCGACGGGCCCAGCAGCGGCGTCGCAGGAGACTGGGAGGCACTCTACTTCAATTCCGAGTCCGATTTGTCCGTCCTGCAGAATCTGGAGCTTCGTTTCGCCGGCAACTACAACAGCCCCGGCTTCAGGTACGGTTTTGAGCCGGCGGTCCAAATCAGCGATTCGGACCTGACCATGATTAACGTCAGTCTGAGTAATTGCGATTCGACCGGTA
>JAFGCD010000043.1 GCA_016932835.1 Sedimentisphaerales bacterium | reverse complement strand
TTTCCTTTTGCCCTCACTAAAATACGGGGCAAAAGAAAGAAAAATATTGCCTCGACTGCAAATCACTTTTATCGTACCACCTCCTTTTAGCTAAGAGGAACCAATGCGTCCCACGCTCGGCGGGCAGCTCCACAATATAGCGCCCGCCGGTGTATTGCAATTCGATTCCTTCCATTTCCATCCCGTCGCCTGTTAGAGGCACAAGTTCAAGCCCTCGCGGTCCGGCGATGCGAATCTCGCCTTTAACCGGCTCGGAGAGCATCGGCATCCGCCCGCCCGCAGAGGGCGCCGCGCGAGCAACGGCAGTAATCAACACACGGCTCGACCGCCCTATCGTCGCCCCATCCAGGCTGGAAACGGCGACTGCGGCCTTAGGCGTTGCGATATTGAAGCTTGAAGCCTTCAATTCCAGCTTCTCGCCGCCTATCCAGCCTTGCACGGCCTGTGTCCGGGCGGTATCGATTACCTGATAGCCCTTCATCCAGTCCCGGGCTAATTCGCCTGTATCGCTTCGCACCGTATCGCCGGGGCCAGTGAAGTCCCGGTCGGCCTCGACAAGGCGGACGGCCCCGCCCGGCCTGCCGGCAGTATCCCAATCGAGCTCCTTAGTATCGGCCATGTATATCGTGACCTTGCTGCGTTCGACGAGAGTTCGCAGGGACGCCATATTTCGCGGGTGGCTGTCTTCCATATACTGCTTCTGCCTGTCCATCGCAATGCAGTACTGCTCTTTCGCAGCGGATACGTCCCCTCGCCGATACAGCAGGGCTGCCGCGGGCATGATAGCCGTTATGCCCACATCCGAAAACGTTGACCATGTCCCCTGCCGGGACGGTTTGCCGAAGGTCTGCTGCGAATAGTTGTAGATCATGGGGGCATCCCAGCCCTGAAGCGCCGAGACCGAAGCTACGTACATCGGGGCAGTAAATCGATCTACGGCGGGAAAAGGCACGTTCCATTCGGTAATCGAAAGAGGCTTGCCCCATGCCGCACCGGCGGCGATATACGATATGTAATTGTCTTTGAACCGCGGATTGACGCTCAAAGCCTCTGCAGAGCCGTAGGAATGCACGTCTATGATCCCGCTCGACGCCACCGAAGGCAGGCCGAACAGCGACATCCCGCCCCACATCTGCGTGGTGGTGACCGGCACTTTCACCCCTAAGGCCTTGAGCGCATCGAGCATCCGCCGATTCCACCGATACTCCCAATCGGCCAGGAAGAGCTTGCTCGGTCCCGGCTCCCAGGTCCGCATAGTCCCGCCGGCATCCAGCCCGTGCGCCTCGGCAAATGCCCTCGCCGCAGCCTCGAATATCCTGTTGTGGTAGGGATTGTTCTTGTCGGCCAGCATGAGGTTGCCGAAATGGCTGGTGATGTCGTTTTCGTTGGTAATCAACAACCCCATAACCGCAGGGTCGTCCTTGTATGCAAGGTGCGTGTATTTGTTAACGTGATTTAGGTATTTGTCATTGAAATCCTTCATCAACTGTTCGATGCGAGGGTTGAAGTAGCAATAGCCCTTGCCCTCTGTGCCCTGGCCCGCCTTGCCGCGGCGCATCATCTCTTCGAATCCCTCGCCTATGTCGTCGCCGTCTTTGAACAGCCTGCCGACGTGCAGGTCGAGCCAGACATAGACGCCCCTGTCACGAAGGCATTTGATCCAGTAATCGAGCCTGTCCATCACTTCATCGTCGAGGTGCTGTGAATCGGCTCTGTTTTTGTCTATGACGGTCCTGCCGACCCAGCCGGTCGAATCGTGATGATGAAACCGCATCAGGTTGTAGCCCAGTCGGGCAATCCGCTCTGCCTGGGCCTCGATCTGCGACTTATCCACGTATATCGCATAAGCGGCGATATTGCCGCCCCAGAAACGGACCTCGCCTCCATTCTCGAATACCAGCTTATCACCCCGGGCCTTGACGAAGCCGAATTTGCCGGCAGGCGTATGGTTCAGGAAGCTCAGGTCAACAGGACTGGCGTCATGCTGCAGTGCATCGGAAAACCAGCCGGCGGTATCCGCCGAACCATATCGCTCGCCAAGCGTCCTGGCGATTGAGCCGCCCTGCGGAAGGGTAATCGTCATCGAAACCGTCTGCCGCCCCTGCGATACGTTTTGTCCGACAAACATCGCGCGAATTTGACCCTTATTACCACGCTCGAAATAGACGTTGGCTATAGGTTTGTCGAACTCGACGACGACAGGCCCTTCGGGCGAAACATCCCATCGCCACCCGCGATTATCGGCCAGCAGGACAGGCTCGGATGCACCGCCGCCAAGCGACGGATCGTCGAGCGAGAGGCGAAATTCGATTCCGCCACCTATAATGTTGCTAAGGTCCTCTCGCGCATTGATTGCCCAGGTGTACTTGAGCTTATTGGCAGCACTTGAGGCAATCTTACCCTCAATTTCCAATCCCAGACCCGCCACCTGCCCGGTGAAGGTTTTGTCGGCAGCGCTCGATTCGCCCAATTCCATCCGCGCGCCGGCGTACTTCCAATTCGCACCCCAGAAGACATATCCCGATCTTACAACCGGCGAGCCGCCGCACAGGACCTCCACTGAAATATCATCACCGATCCGCACCTGCCAATCCGCCGCAACTGCGTAACACGGAACAGTTAGAACGAAAATCAGAATTACCGATGAGTTGGCATTCCCGATGGATTTGCGTACTGCCATTATAAGTTCCTTCCCGAAAAAACGCCCAGATTGCGTAATGTCATGTCAGAGACACCGAGCAACGCCTCTGACCTTTCAGGGTCTCATGATAACGACCGCCGCCGCCGCTTTTCAACTGTTATATCCTCTCGGTACGTCGCCGGCTGCCAACTGCGCTGAAGCCCCAAAAAAAGACCCCTGCGAACCGCGCAGGGGCAGAGGAAAGAAACAAAAGATACAATGTTATTATACCTTTTTCCCCGACAGATTTCAAAAAAAATGCCGGATTTCAGGATTAGAAGTGTCTGTGAAGATTTTAGGGCACTTTGGCCTTTGGCCAGTAGTTGGCCCACTGGCCAGTGTTGCTGTGCAGGCAGCTGAGAGCCA
>JAFGCD010000042.1 GCA_016932835.1 Sedimentisphaerales bacterium | reverse complement strand
GCGTCAGGCTGTATCGACAATGCTGCAGATTGCCTGCTTCGCCTTCCTTGTCCACAACCGACTCGCTCGATCTCGGGCCGACGAGAGGTTATTCGGATAGACTCTAAGTCCTTTTTCCATTGTAAAGGTTCTTGAATGGAGACTCAAGCTGTTCTATGATTTGGGTATGGGGCGGTGAAAAAGTGTCTGGACAACTCGATTTGAGGGCAAAAAAGCGTTGAAAGCAGGCCGACAGTTCCGTATAATAGCTCGCCTTTAGTGACCCGTATTGGTTCAGAAAGGACCCGTATGAATCTTGAAGGCTTTTTCAATCCGCAGTCTGTTGCGATTGTTGGTGCGTCGCGGCAGAAAGGCAAGGTCGGCTACGAGATCCTGGCTAATATGCTCGAGGCTGGTTATAGGGGCAAAATATTCCCGGTTAATCCCAAGGCTGATGAAATCGAAGGTCTTGAGTGCTACAAGGATATCGAATCGCTGCCGGAGACTCCCGACCTTGTTGTCATTATTATTCCCGCCAAGTTTGTGGCTGGGGTTATGAAGCAATGCGCCAAGGTCAAGGCGAAATCGGTCATCATCATCACTGCTGGTTTTCGGGAGGTCGGAAAAGATGGAATGACGCTGGAGAACGAGGTTATCCGAATCGCCAGACAGGCCGGCATTAGGGTAATCGGACCGAACTGCCTTGGAGTCATTGTTCCGGGCAACAAGCTGAATGCGAGTTTCGGCGGCGACCTGCCCGCATCCGGCGGGATAGCATATCTGTCGCAATCCGGGGCGTTGCTGGCGGCTATTCTCGATACTGCCAACGCAAACGGTATTGGATTCAGTACGCTTGTCAGCATCGGTAACAAGGCGGATGTGGACGAATTGGACATCATCGAGGCCGTGGCGGAGGATGGCGATACGAAAGTGATCGCCGGTTATCTTGAGAGTATTACGGACGGCAATACCTTCGTTAGAGAAGCTGAGCGGATATCCTATATCAAGCCTATTCTTCTGATGAAATCCGGTGGCACCGAGGCCGGAGCCGTTGCGGCGTCGTCGCATACGGGCAGCCTTGCCGGCAGCGAGGTGGCATACGAATCGGCGTTCGAGCGATCCGGTATAATTCGGTGTAATTCGATCAAGCAGCAGTTCGATTACGCCCAGGCCTTTGCGAATCAGCCTCTTCCGGCGGGTGCTCGCGTGGCCGTTATCACCAACGCCGGCGGGCCTGGAATCATGGCGGCTGACGCTATCGAGCGTGAAGGGCTGACGTTTGCGAAGTTGAACGAAGGCACAATCCAGAAGTTGGCGGAGAAGATGCCGGCGGCGGCGAATCTGCTCAATCCGATAGACGTTCTGGGCGATGCGCTTGCCGACCGTTATGAATATGCTCTCGATGTGGTAATTGACGATAATAATGTGGATGCGGTTCTGGTACTGCTGACTCCGCAGGCAATGACCGAATCCGCGAAGACTGCGGAAGCTATCGTTCGAATAACACGTCAGAAACCGACGAAGCCGGTCTTTGCGTGTTTCCTTGGGGCTGCGAAGGTGCGTGAGGGTGTCGATATTCTGAGGCAGGGCAACGTGCCGCTGTACGATTCTCCTGAGAGCGCAGTTGATACTATCGAAGCGATGGTCCATTACGTTCAGTGGCGTTCGAGACCGAGGAGAGTCGTGAAGCTGTTCGGCGTCAATCGCAGAAAGGTGGAGAACATAGTCGAAAGGCATCTGCGACAGGGCATTCTTGATATTGGGGAGGCCGAGTCCAAGGATATTCTCGAGGCTTATGGCTTTGTCACTCCCAAAGGTGCAATCGCTACGACGGCTGACCAGGCGGCGAACATAGCTCAGCAACTCGGCTATCCCGTTGTCTTGAAAATATGGTCGCCTGATATACTGCACAAATCCGACGTAGGGGGGGTGAAAGTTGGAATCAGCAGTGAGCAGGAGGTCCGCGATGCGTTCGACCTGATGATGTATCGCATACCCAGGAAAAAGCCGGATGCACACATTCTCGGCGTGCTTGTGCAGGAGATGTGCAGGAAGGGAAAGGAAGTTATCCTGGGGATGCATCGCGACCCGCATTTCGGGCCCTTGATGATGTTCGGAATGGGCGGGATTATGGTCGAGGTTTTGAAGGATGTTTCTTTTTATCTGGCGCCTCTTACAGCCCAGGAGGCTAAGCAGATGCTCATAAGCACGAAGACATATAAGATATTGCAGGGCGTTCGTGGGGACGAGGGGGTGGATATCGAGAGAATCGCAGAAGGTTTGCAGAGGCTCTCGCAACTGGTCACTGAATTTCCTCAGATCAAGGAAATGGATATCAATCCTTATGTGGTAGGCAGTCCCGGGACTACGCCGATTGCGGTCGATGCCCGGATAAGCCTGGAGAAGTAATATGCAGCAACTCGATTGGAAAGAGAGATACAGCGACAAGATACAGACGGCCTCGGCCGCGATGAAACTGGTGAAATCCGGGGACCACGTCTTTATAGGGACAGGTTGCGGACAGCCGCAACACCTTGTACAGGCTTTGGTCGAGCATTCCAGCCACATTTACGATGCGCATGTCGTGCATCTTCTGACTATGGGTGCGGCGCCATATGCAGCCGAGCAATTCCGCGAAAAATTCAAGATGAACAGTTTCTTCATCGCCGATAACGTTCGTGACGCACTCCAAAAGGGTATAGGGGATTATACGCCGATATTTCTCTCCGAGATACCTGTGGAGTTTGAGACCGGACGCATTCCGATTGATGTCGCCCTGATAAGCGTCTCGCCGCCGGATGCCAACGGCCTGTGCAGTTTGGGCGTATCCGTGGATATAGTCAAAGCCGCTGCCGCCAATGCGAGATATGTCATTGCACAGGTCAACAGCAAGATGCCGCGGACTTTCGGCGACAGCTTCCTTCATATCAACTCCATTGATGTTCTGGTTCCGATGGATGAGGATATAATCGAGATTCCTATGCCGGAGCTGGACGATACGCTTCGCAGTATCGGGCAGAATATTGCCAGGCTCGTTGAGGACGGCAGCACCATCGAGTGCGGCATCGGCCAGATTCCCCACGCCCTGGTCGAGTATCTTGCCGAGAAGAAGGACCTTGGCATTCATACAGAGATGTTCAGCGACTGGATTATCGACCTGATTGAATGCGGTGCGGTAACGTGTTCGAAGAAAACTCTGAATCGTGGCAAGGTCGTAGCGAGTTTCTGCATGGGTTCGAAGCGGCTTTACGATTATATTGACAACAATCCTTTCTTCGAGTTTCATCCTACCGAGTATGTTAACGATGTCAATGTCATCAGCCAGCACGAGAAGATGGTGGGGATCAATGTCGGGCTGGAGATCGACTTGACGGGCCAGGTGTGCTCTGATTCATTGGGGTATCAGTTCTATAGCGGTATCGGGGGGCAAATCGATTTTATTCGCGGGGCGGCTCGCAGCAGGGGCGGCAAAGCGGTGATAGCGATGCGGTCAACGGCAAAGGACGGGGAGGTATCGAGGATTGTGCCGCATTTGACCGAAGGCGCCGGCGTAGTAACTACAAGGGGCGATGTTCATTATGTTGTGACGGAATACGGCGTTGCCTATCTGCACGGCAAGAGCATCAGGGAAAGGGTGCTTGATTTGATCAATATAGCCCACCCGAAGTTCCGAAAGTCTCTCATGCAGGCGGCCAAAGCCAAGAATTACATATATCAGGACCAGATCGAGTTGTCATTCGAGGAGTCGAGTTACCCGAAAGAGTTGGAGCACTATTCGACTCTGCGTGACGGCACCGAGATATTCTTCAGGCCGGTCAAACCTACCGACGAACTCGCCCTCTCTGAGATGTTGTATTCTTTGAGCGAGGAATCCGTCAAGACCAGATATATGACTCGTACGGTCGTATTTCCACATAGAGACATCCAGCAATTGACGAACATTGACTACAACAAAGACCTTGCGATTGTTGGGGTAGTTCCCAGTATTTCCGGCGAGGATATCGTTGCGATTGCCCAGTATTTCCTCGATCCTCACACTCAGGCTGCTGAAGTGGCGTTCCTGGTGCAGGATGAATGGCAACAGAAGGGTATGGGGACCCTCCTGCTGGATTGTGTGACCCAGATCGCCAAGAAGCGCGGCGTGAAGCGATTCTATGCCAAGGTTCTTCCGAGTAACAAGCCGATGCTGGCTGTTTTCCACAACTCAGGCTACAAGGTCAATACGGAGTTCGACGGTGATGCTTACAGCATTTCGTACGATCTGGCAAGGCAGGGTGAATAGGAGCGACTTTGGCCACAAAGAAAGCCATATTTATTCACTCGCCTGAGATTGATGGATTTAGCTATCCTGAGCATTGTCCATTCGATACGAATCGTACCGGCCGGGTCAGGCAGGTTCTAAACTCTATGGGGTTGCTGCTGGGTGAAGGACGCAGCGAGGTGGCCCCTGTGCCGGCGAAGGAAGAGGTCCTGAGGAAATTCCACCACAAACGCTACCTTGATGCTCTCAGAAATTCGGCGGAAGGCCGTTGGGGGATTGAGGAGTTCAATATGGGAATCGGCACCGAGGATTGCCCGGTCTTCTCCGGGATGTACGACTACGCCGTTCTTGCTACGGGCGGGACTATTACGGCTGCTGAGATGATTTTGTCGCATTCGGCCGATCTGGCATTTAATCCGTCGGGCGGCTTTCATCATGCTGGGCAGGAACGCGCATCGGGCTTCTGCTATATAAACGATGTTGCACTGGCCTGCATTGTCCTTGCCGAGAAGAGTAAGAAGATATTGTATCTTGATGTGGACGTGCACCACGGGGACGCGGTGGCGCGCGCGTTTTATGATCGCCGCGATGTGATGACGGTATCGTTCCACCAGGATCCGAAGACATTGTTTCCCGGAACAGGCTTTGCCGATGAAACGGGTACGGGGCCGGGACAAGGGTATTGCGTTAACGTGCCCCTTCCGGTCGATACCTACGACGAGGCATACCTGCGGGCATTCGAGGCGATATTGCCGCCTCTGGCGACTGCTTACGAGCCTGACATGATTGTCTTCGAGTTCGGGGCCGATGCTCTTGCGGGCGATCCCCTGGCTCACATGCAGTTGACGAACAATGTCTATGCCGAAATCATCAGTCACCTCCTGACGTATGATAAGCCGATATTGATGACGGGCGGCGGGGGGTACAATGTCGAGAATACCGTAAGGGCCTGGGCGCTGGGATGGACTGTGCTCACAGGCACGCAGTGCGACCATATTACAAGCGCTGCTGTCGGCGGAGTTATGCTCGAAAGTACCGATTGGCAGGGGGGGTTGCGGGACAGGGCGATAGCGGTGACTGCCGAGCAGCGAGCGAAGGTCGAACCTGCTATGAATGCGACAATCGAGATCATCAAGTCGAAGGTATTCAGCGTTCACGGACTTTGAGAGGCGCAAGAAAAAGGCCCCGATGTCAACATCGGGGCCTTAAATAATCTGAAAACAGCAATCAGCGCATCATGCCTCTGTTGCCTGGATCGTATGGTGAGGCGGCTTGACAAAGAACGACATGATTGCGGCCAGCACGAGCAGCCCAGAAGCGCCATAGTACGCTATTGCAAAGGTTTGGTGCTTCACATACATCATCCCGGCCAACTTTGCCAGCATGAAGCCTCCGACTCCCCAGGCAGTGAAAACCAATCCGTAGTTCATTCCGAAATTCTTGAGGCCGTAGTAATCCTTCGTAATGGAGGGGAACAGAGAAAGATTAGCTCCGTAGTTGGCGCCGATCACTGCTGAAACGAGCGCCAGGATCGACATATTGGCCAGAGCGCTGCCTTCTGTTGCCCGCGAAAGAAGTATTATCATAACGGCCTGCGTAACAAAACATATCGCCATAGTTGTCTTGCGTCCGATTTTGTCGCTGAGCATACCGGCAAGGATTCGCCCGGCTCCATTGCCTATTGCGAGGACGGCAACAAGTACGAAGCCCATTTCGATTTTGGCCTGGACCTTGGCAATTGCCGCAAGTTTTGCAATTACCATAAGTCCCGCTCCGGCACCGCAGGCGTACATAAACCAAATCATGTAGAACTGGGCCGTTCCGAGCATTTCCCGCGGCAGAAAGTCTTCCTTTTTGTCGCCGGCGTTGAGTTTCTTTGGCGTCTTTGCTCCGGCCGGAATGTATCCTTTGGGCGGCGGTTTGAGCAATTGCGCCAACGAAACCACAACAATGAGAAATGCTATCCCGAGGATCAGTACAGCTTTGCTGAAACCAAGGCCGACGATTAATTTCTCAGTGAGCGGTGCTGCATACACCGAAGCCAGCCCGAAACCGGAAACCACAATTCCCGCGATAAGGCCTGTCTTTGCGGCGGGGAACCATTTCACCGCAGGTGGGGTTGCCGAAGCATACCCGAAACCGATTCCCGCTCCGGCCAAAACTCCGAAGCCGATAGCGAAGGCCACTGGAGAGGTCGTCATGCTTGCAAATAGAAATCCAATTCCGACGAGAATGCCGCCGATCGTCGCGACAAGACGCGGGCTAAGCTTGTCCTGCATTCTGCCTGCGGGGACCATCACTAGCGAAAAGATTAGACAGGCCAGCATATAGGGCAGAGATTTGTCGTCTTCATTCCAGCCCCATTCTTCCGGGATTCGCTTGCTGATGACGCTCCATGTGTATAGAATTCCCAAGGCCAGATTGATTCCCATTCCTGCGAAGGCTACTCGCCAGCCGTGATTCTTGATCTCCAGCGGCGTCGTGATGTTTTCTTCACTCATCGATATATTCCTTTAGAAAGAGATAGGCCGGATGTGCCTTCTCCAAACACATCCGGCCTGTAGTTTATAAGGTGGGAATGGTCATTCTCCCCGTCCCTTAATCAGTGCTTCGACCACATGCGGATCAGCGAGCGTCGTGATATCACCGAGATTATCGGTGTTCTTCTCGGCGATCTTTCGCAAGATTCGCCGCATGATCTTGCCGGAACGAGTCTTCGGAAGTGCCGGGGCAAACTGGATGGCCTCAGGCGCCGCGATTGGGCCGATCTCCTTGCGGACGTGCTTGATGAGCTCTTTTTTCAGTTCGTCGCTTTCCTGCACGCCGCCGACAAGTGTCACAAAGGCATAAAGCCCCTGTCCTTTGATGTCGTGCGGGACAGGCGTAACAGCAGCTTCGGCAACCTTGTCGTGACTGACGAGAGCGCTTTCGACCTCGGCGGTTCCGATGCGGTGCCCGGAGACATTTACGACGTCATCGATTCTGCCCATAAGCCAGTGATCGCCGTCCTGGTCGATACGGCAGCCGTCACCGGCGAAATAGAGATCGCTGAACATTGTGAAGTAGGTGTCGATGAATCTCTCGTGGTCTCCCCACATAGTCCTCATCATTCCCGGCCAGGGCTTGCGAATGCAGAGCTTGCCGCCCTCATTGGTTTCGCACTCGGTTCCATCATCTCTGAGGACGACAGTATCGACGCCGAAGAAGGGCTTGTTCGCACTGCCCGGTTTGAGCGTATGAGCGCCCGGCATAGGGGTAATCATGAATCCGCCGGTCTCAGTTTGCCACCAGGTATCAACGATTGGGCACTTGTTCCGCCCGATCTTCTCGTAGTACCACATCCATGCCTCAGGGTTGATCGGCTCGCCGACCGAACCGAGGATTCTCATGGTATCGAGTTTATACTTGGCCGGCCACTCCTCACCGAGCCGCATCAAGGCCCGAATCGCCGTCGGAGCCGTGTAGAATACGGTTACACCGAACTTATCGCAGATTTGCCAGAAACGGCCTGCGTCGGGATAGGTGGGGACGCCTTCGAACATCAGCGAGGTCGCGCCGTTTGCGAGCGGGCCGTAGGTGATGTAGCTGTGCCCGGTTACCCAGCCGATGTCTGCGGTGCACCAGTAGATATCGTCATCGTGGATATTGAAAATGATTTTGTGTGTAATTGATGTATGCAGCAGGTATCCGCCGGTAGTGTGGACGACGCCCTTGGGCTTGCCTGTCGAGCCTGACGTATAGAGGATGAACAGCGGATCCTCGGCATTCATGTGCTCGGGCTCGCATTGGTCGGAGGCGTCGGCCATAACATCGTGATACCAGAAGTCGCGGCCTTCCTGCATGTTGCAGGGCTCATCGTTGATTTTTACGACTATTACGCTCTCGATGGTGGGTGTCTTTTTCAAGGCTTCGTCTGAGATAGCCTTGAGGGGGATATGCTTGCCGGCGCGGAGGGAAACGTTTGAAGTAATTAGCATCTTGCAGTCTGAATCGTTGACTCTGCCTTCGATTGCATCGGCGCTGAATCCGCCGAAGATAATCGAATGGATAGCGCCTATCCGCGTGCATGCCAGCATGACTATCGGAAGCTCTATAATCATTGGCATGTAGATCGCGACACGGTCGCCTTTGCCGATACCCTTGGACTTGAGGACATTGGCGAATTTGCAGACTTCCTTGTGGAGTTCTTCATATGTGAGCTTCTTGACGGCATCTTCGGCCTCACCTTGCCAGATAAGCGCGACCTTTTTGGCTATGGGGGTCCCAAGGTGGCGGTCAAGACAATTGTAGGAAACGTTCAATTCGCCGTCAGCGAACCATGTGTGCTCAATTTTCCGATTCTTCGTGTCCCATGTGTATTCCAGGCTCTTTGTCGGCTCCTTGAACCATGTAAGGCTCTTGGCTTGTTCAAGCCAGAAACCATCCGGGTCATTAATGGATTTTTCCCACATTTGTTGATATTGTTCCGGGCTATTAACATAGGCATTTGCCTGTATTTCCGCCGGCGGCGGAAATGTGCGGTTTTCGCTCATAAGTGAGTGAATGCCCTTCTGATCTTGTCCCATAGCGCTCTCCTTATGTGTCATATTCTGAGATTATTGTGCCCAAGCAGGCAGTGTTCTACACCTGCCCAAACCATGTACGTTTTTCATCAGAGCCATATTCTAAAGGATTTTAATGACTTTATGCAGCCATACCCCTGATGAGATACAATGAATAGAATAGTCTATCCGTCCGGATTGGGGGAGTCAACAAAAAAAGGAAAAAACTGTTTTTTATTTGACTTGCCCCGTGTAATTAGCGAGTCTATCAGTTTTTAGGCAGATAACGTATTGCTCCCGGACGCTGCGGATGTATTTCCGGGTAATTATTGGTAATTGCTATCGAGGACAAGGACTATGAGAAAGGCTATTCTTTTGAGTGGCGTAATTGTGCTGTCAATGGTGTTTATGGCCGATGCAGCGGAAAAAGAATTAGGGATCAACCTGGATCTAACTTATACAAGCAAGTGGATGAGTAAGGGTGTTGAGGCTTATGGTCAGAAGGGCGGCCTCTTTAAGACGATTGATTTCGATTTTTGGGGCACAGGCTTCGGCACGAAGGTTACCCATCGAAATGCCACTTCCAGCGGGTATGTCAACTCGCAGCGTTTTGACTACCGCCCCTATTTCAAGAGCGTTCTCTTTCGAGACGCGGCTTATCAAACCAACTATAACATAAGTGTTGGTTATGAACATTATCCCCGTCATCCTCGCAGGGCCGCCAACACGACCTGGGAGTGGATATTCTCGTTCACATGGCCCAACCTGTTGGGCGGCAAAGTGGTCCCGACCTATGTGGCGCACTATGAGTACCCCGCCGGCGTTAATCAGGCATTCAGGGGCCTTACCGGCTGGGTCCACCGATTCATTCTCGGCTATGATGTTGATAACCCGGAACTGCCTGCACCGATACACCTGTCAGCCGAAGCCGGCTATAGCGATGGTCTCGGGGGACGAGTACACGACTGGGCGTATTTTACACTTGGGGCCTCTACGAAGATCAAGATAAATGACCGTGCTGCAATTGTACCCGGCGTTTATCATCAATTGTCTGTGGATGACTCGATCTGCAAGAGGGACGTGACATATGCTATGGTGAGTATGAAGTATAAGTTCAAATAGGACACGAAGCATTGGTACATTGTGAAAAGGCCGGCTCCTATTTTAGGAGCCGGCCTTTTTTGTTCGTAATATCCATGTGCGGACAATATCTCACGTTGTCAACAAGGCGGTCTTAGTACTTGCAGAGTCGGAGCTTTTACATGCAGCTTACAATCCCGCGGCTCTCCTGGCCGATTCGACGGTATTGTATAGCAGCATCGTTATCGTCATCGGGCCTACTCCGCCGGGGACCGGGGTGATGAACGATGCTTTCTCCTTCACTGCCTCGAAATCGACATCGCCGGCGAGACGGTAACCTCGTTTTTTCGTCGCGTCCTCAACGCGGTTGACACCGACGTCAATAACGACCACGCCGTCATTGACCATATCGGCGGTGACGGTATTGGGCCGGCCGGCGGCGGCTATGACAATATCGGCACGCCTGGTGTGGTCGGCGAGATCCTTCGTTTGCGTGTGGCAGACGGTTACGGTTGCATTGCCGGTTGCATTTTTCTGGATAAGCAGATTGGCCAGCGGTTTGCCTACGATATTGCTGCGGCCGACGATCACAACCTCGGCTCCTTCAAGTTTGACTCCGCTGCGGACGAGCAGTTGGATCACGCCGTGAGGAGTACAGGGCAGAAAGGCCTTTTCGCCTACGACCATCTTGCCGACGTTCATCGGGTGAAAACCGTCAACATCTTTGGCAGGGTCGATAGCGAGAAGGACCTCAGCTTCGCTGAGACCCTTGGGCAGGGGCAACTGGACCAGAATCCCGTTGATCTTCGGGTCGTTGTTCATCTTTTCAACCAACGCCATCAAGTCCTTCTGCGGCGTATCAGCGGGCAGGCGATTATCATCGGAATACAGCCCGATTTCTTCGCAGGCCCGCTCCTTGGCGGTGACGTAGGATTGTGAGGCCGGGTCTTCGCCGACCAGTATCACGCCCAGACCGGGTACGATTCCCTTCTTCTTCAGCTCCGCCACTTCTGCTTTCAGCTCCGCCCTCATATCGGCGGCGACCTGTTTGCCATCAATAATCTGTGCAGTCATTTCTGTTCCTTTTTGAGTTATAGGATTCTGGTATGGATAATGAGTTCAGAACAGTCCCTGGACCTTGCCGGTTTTTACGTCAACATCGATTCGCCTGAACGCCGGGTCAGATGCAGTACCGGGCATCAGTTTGATCGCTCCTGCCACTGGAACGATGAAGCCGGCCCCCTTATAGACGAGGATGTCTCGAATCGGCAGTGTCCAGCCTGTCGGCCTGCCCTTCAAGTCGGGGTCGTGCGAGAGACTCAAGTGCGTCTTGACCATGCAGGTTCCAAGGGTTTCGCTGACAGGGTCGGCCTCGAGAGTTTTGGCCTTGGCCAGCGCCTCATCGGTGTATTCGGCACCATCAGCACCGTAAACTTCCTTCGCAATCAATTCGATACGCTTTCGGAGAGGCGTTTTCAGGTCATAGAGAAATCTGAAGTCGGTTTTCTCCTCGCACGCCTGGACGACGGCCTCGGCCAATTCTACGGCGCCTTCGCCGCCCTTGAGCCAGTGTTCGGAGACCGCCGCCAGAGCGCCGTTCTGCTCGGCGACCCTGCGGACAAGCTCGATCTCGGCTTTGGTATCCGTATAGAAGCTGTTTATACAAACGACCGGGCGAACGCCGCTCTTCTTTACGGTTTCGATGCATGCAATGAGATTTTCGCAGCCCTTCTCGACCAATTCGAGGTTTTCGCTGGTGTATTCCTCGGCCAGAGGCATGCCCGGTTTGACCGTGGGCCCGCCGCCGTGCATCTTCAGCGCCCTGATAGTGGCGACGACAACGACCGCGTTAGGTTTAAGCCCCGACATTCGACACTTAAGATTCCAGAACTTTTCGAATCCGATATCGGCGCCGAATCCGCTCTCGGTTACGTGGTAGTCGGCAAGCTTGGTTCCGATCATGTCTGCGATAATGGAGCTCTGCCCGATAGCGATATTCGCGAAGGGACCGGCATGTACGAATACAGGCTGGCCTTCGATAGTCTGGAGGAGATTTGGGTTAATAGCGTCAACCATCCACGCCGTCATTGCGCCGTCCACTTCGAGATCAGCGGTAGTGACTTCATTGCCTTTCTTGTCGTATGCTATAACTATTCTGGCAGTACGCTCCCGAAGGTCTTTGAGGTCCCTTGCTACGGAGAGAATGGCCATCATTTCACTTGAGACGGTAATCTGGAAGCCCGAGTCCATCTCGAATCCGTCCATCTTGCCTCCCTGGCCGATTCTGATATTCCGCAAGGCTTGGGCGCAGAAATCCATCGCCCATTTCATCTGGACGCGTTCCGGGTCGATATCGATGCGTTTGAGATTGCTCTTGGCCAGCCGGGCGTCGTCGTAATTCCTTTCGTGCTGCATCCTTGAAGTCAGGGCGACCATTGCAAGGTTGTGCGCATTTGTAATGGAATCGATATCGCCTGTCAGGCGGATTGAGAAGGGCGTCAGCGGAATACACTGCGCCAAGCCGCCGCCTGCGGCTGAGCCTTTGATATTGAAAGTTGGGCCGCCGCTGGGCTGCCTGATTGCACCGACGACATTCTTATTTATTTTGCCAAGTCCCTGAATCAGGCCAATGGCGGTGGTCGTCTTGCCTTCGCCGAGCGGCGTGGGAGTGATTGCGGTTACGTCGATATAATTTGCTTGGGGGGCGTTTTTCAGTCGGGCCAGGGCTTTGAGATAATCGACCTTTGCGAGCATGTGGCCCATCGGGATCAGTTCATCGCCCTGCAGGCCCATTTCATCGGCCAACTGGGCCACAGGTTTTATATTCTCTTCGGCAGCCTCTGCCACCTGCCAATCCTTCATTTTCGTCGGATCAAGCTTCATAGTAACTCCCTTATCGAATCATATCATCTTTTTATCTGCATCGATCATCCGGCTCGGCCCCCGGTTGAAATGAGATTCCACCGATTTGCCATTGATTACCCTGCTGTTTCACCTGTTTGTTGAGGCATAAACCTTGAGGAAAGAGTCGGAGTATATTTGTTTGTTCATCAACATCTCAGTAGTAGCGACGACATTCACAAGGTCGGTATCAAAGACGTCTGCAATTGCGGAATCCAGGCCGCGAGACATAGCCATAGCGAGGAACACACGGTTGATAAGGCTTCTTTCCGAGGTTCCCTGCGAAAGGTTTGACAGACCAACCGTCATGTGCGGGGCCGGATCCGCCAGATACTGTATTTGCTCCATCGCTGCGAGGATATTGCATGGCTGAACCTGGGCATTCGGCACCTTTACCGGCAGAACAATCGGATCTATAAAAAGTCGTTGAGGGTCGAATCCCTTCTCAATCGCCTTTGAGACGATTTCAGCGGCTATGGCCACCCGGTTATCAGTATCCTGGGGGACGCCGTTCTTATCCATGGTAAGAGCAATCAGGTTTGCTTTGGGTCCAGCGTGTTCTGCCATTTCGATATACTTGTCGAAGACGTCTTCGTCGCTCTTTTTGTTCAGCGGTGTTGAGTTGAGCAGGACGCCGTTGTCGGTGTTGACGACTTTGAGCCCTGCGGCAATGACGTCGGGTTTTTGCGAATCGAGGCAAAGAGGTGTCGAACATGTTTCCTGAATCGACTCGATGAGCCACTGCATGGTTCCTTCCTGGTCGGCTGCTGCGGTGCCTACGTTCACATCGAGACACGCTGCGCCCGCCTGAGTTTGCCTGTTAGCGAGTTCCTGAATCACTTTCTTGTCTTTTTCAGCGATGGCTCGCTTGACATCGGTGAACATTCCGTTAATCCGCTCTGCAATCAATATCATAATTTGCCCCTTACTTCGAAAACCTTCGACCGACTGTGGTTATCCCGTGTTCTTCCACACTTCAGCGATAAATTTCTTGACGGCGGCAACCGCTCTTGGATGACGCATACGAATTATGTCGGCTCCGGCCTGCAGCAGGCAGGTTGCCGTCGCGGCCTCCCACATCGGGCCTCTGTCTGTGACGGCTCCCCAACCCGGTGAATCTTCGGCCTTCGCTTCTTTTGCCCTCCATGATTCGTATCCGACGTCGCAAATGACCGGCATAGCCATCATCTTGTCACCCGAAAGGGCTGCGAGGCGCTGGCGTTCCTGGATCGAATAAGCGTATTCTATTCCGTAGCCCAGAGCGCCGGTGGACTGGAAGGTGACCATTCTCTCCAGCAGGAATCCCATATCGGATGCGAGAATATTGACCTGCTTGGCGATGTTGATGTCCAGAGGCGCTGCGGTGATCAGAAAATGCCCGTCGGCCAGGGCAATGGCAGTCAGCGATTTGTAGTTGTCCTCCTGGACGGTTCCTATCAGGCATTTTTCGCCCTTGGCGGCGCCGCTGACTTTCGGCATGACCTGGTTGTCTTTTTCGTCGTTGCCGCAACCCCACAGCACAAGAGGCACGCCAACGGCTTTAAGCACCTCTTCGGTGACCTTGACCGCATGGTCTGCGTCCTTGTCGCCCTTGTCGGGATGGATGGCGTCAAACTTGATGCAAATAAGTTCGGCGCCGAATTCATCAACACATTTCTTTGCCCAGTCGGCGGGGCTGCCGAGTACGTCTTCGTACGGCTCAGCCAAGGCGTCCGGCCAATCCTGAGGCTTGCTGTCCAACACATCCATAGCGATTACCGGTGTTTCGCCTGCGTCTTCCGGGCAGCCGCCATAGACAACATTTTTAGCTCCCCCTATTGTCACGATTGAACTCCGGGTGCCGCCCTCGTCTTTGGTCGCCCCGAGCGTTATCCGGTTCACTGAGCCTGCGAAGTTATCTTTAACTTCAGGAACTGGCATATTGAAACCTCCATAAAATTCTTAGCACAGGTTCTGATCTTTAGTTTTTCAGTTTGTCGTCGAGTATTCCACTCACCGCAGCCAAGGCCGGGCAGTTCGGGTCAAGGTCGAATATAGTCTTTCCTCGCATCGACGCATCTAATACAGTCTTGTCGGAGGGCACACATCCAAAAGTCTCCACGCCCTCCAATTCGGTCGCCTGTCCCGGCGGACTATCGGTTCTGTTCCATATAATGCCCTTTTCTCTGACGGCTATCGCCAATTCATCGGCGACCTCGGAGATTCTTCTTGCTGTAACCAGGCCAATAGCCGTTGGATTTGCCATGATGCACAACAGATCGACGTTGTTGGTGGTCCGCCGAGATAGGTGCTCCATTCCCGCCTCGTTGTCGATGATAACATATTTGTACTGTGAACTCAGCTTGTCCATAAACTGCCGCAGCATATTGTTGGCGGCACAATAGCAATCCGGTCCCTCGGGCCTGCCCATTGTGAGCAGGTCGAAATCCCTGGTTTCGGTGATTGCCTGTTGGATACCGTATTCAAAAGCGCGTAATCGATCGCTGCCGGCATTCGTGGCCGGCTTGGCACGCGCCTGTTCTCGTATCTCGGCGATAGTGCCCGTGGTTTCGACTCCTAAAGTCATTGCAAGGCAGAAGTTAGGGTCGGCGTCCACTGCGAGTATATCCCCGCCGGCGCCGCGATCAATGAAGTATCTAATAATCATGGAAGCGAAGGTAGTTTTGCCTGACCCGCCTTTCCCGCTTACTGCTATAGTCGTCGCCATATTTATCTATCCATCTATATTCTGTTCATGAAACAATATGTTGTTTCATACATGATTCGTTGCGGCGCCGGCGACGGACGGAAACAAGGACAAATCCGTGTGAGGCAGAAAACCGGCCCTTATGAATTCGTCCATATATCCCGGATGGCTCATCAAATCGAAATACGTCATGCTGCCGGCAATATGCTCTGCTGTTCGCATTGCTTGTCTGCTTAGCAGAACGGTCTTTGCGCCGGCGATTGCCGTATTTCCTACGAATTTGATTTTCTCCGTCGGCACGTCGGGGAGCATTCCGATAGTGACCGCGTTCTTAACATCCAGAAAGTTTCCAAACCCGCCTGCCAGATAAACGGCATCGAGGTCGTCGAGTGTTGTCTGCGTCGATTCCATCAGCACGCGAATAGCCGCGAAGACACCTGCTTTGGAACGCACCAGATTATTGATGTCTGCTTGAGTTATTACTATTTCATTGTGTCCGTCGCTTGCCGGGACCAAAACAAACTGGTTTCCTTCGTCGCCCTCGTTCACCGCCGATTGGCCGTCTGCGAATCGACCTGTACGATCTATTATACCGTGCGTAAACAGGCCTGCAAGAGTGTCGAGCAGCCCTGACCCGCATATGCCGACGGGATGTGTCTCTGCGATTGTCCTGTATTCTGCAGTTCCGTTGTTGTGGATTGTCAATTTCTCAATGGCTCCGGCTCCGGCTCGCATTCCGTACTTGATGCCGCTGCCCTCAAAAGCCGGGCCGGCTGAACTGGATGCACAGACAAGCCATTCCTTGTTGCCCAGGACGACTTCGCCGTTCGTGCCGATATCGGCAAAAAGGGAAATCCCTTTCTTTGTGTACATCCGCGTAGTCAATACGCCCGCCACGATATCACTGCCGACATATGCCGCCACAGACGGCAGGCAGTACAGCAGGCCGCGTTTATTGATCTGGATTCCGACTTCCGCCGCTCGGATTGGCGGCACGAAGCTCGCAGAAGCGATGTACGGTTCCCTGCGGATACGCCTCGGATCGAGATTGAGCAGAAAATGGACCATTGCCGTATTGCCGGCGCATACTACCGTTGTAATGTCCTGCAAATCGACCCTCTTCCTCGATGCAAGGGTTACGACAAGATTGTTAATATCGTTGACCAGGCGATCCTGCATCTCCTCGAACGCGTCGTTTTCCTCGGCATAAATGATTCGTCGGATGTAGTCTTCTCCGAAGTTTATCTGACTGTTATATGTAGCCTCTGTATCTATGGTCTTGGCGGCTGTCAAATCCATTAGATGAGCTACAACGGTCGTCGTTCCGAGGTCAACGGCCACGGCGTAGTTCCTGGCATGCTGGTCGCCGGCTTCAATCTCGATAAGTTCCGTGCACTCGCCGCGCCTGCCGATGGTGGCAGTGACCTTGTATCCGGATGCCTGCATCACTGCCGATAGTTTCTGGAGAATCCTGAAACCGGTTTGCATGATCGGAGCATCGACCTGTTCCCGTATGGCGACATACAGCCGCTCGTGATCGGCGGTGTGGTTGTGGATGGTAGGGGGTGACATCTCTACGTATATCTTCTTGACCTTCGGATCAAACTTGAACAACCCCGCTCGCGCCTCGCCGGGAAGTTCACTGAATCGGTGTGCGTCGGAATCCATGAGGATTTGAGTTGTCTCAAGGGTATGAGACTTCGGAACCGTAACGGTCATATCCGAGAGCACGGTGGTTTGGCAGGCGAGAACGATGTCCCGGCGTATCTCGTCCTGTGTAAGCAGGGTGGTCGGATGCGTATGAAATTGCCCCGCGTCCACTATGACCTTGCACTTGCCGCAGTATCCGTCTCCGCCGCAGATGCTGCTGAGATAGATACCTGCTTTGTGTGCGGCTTCGAGAAGCACCGTACCGACAGGGACTTCCATCTTCAAGCCACTCGGCTCAAAGCGAATCAAACATTTCTTGTCGCGCTTGTCTGGTGTCTTCTTTTCCAAATCAGATGCCTTTTACTCCGAATCCAATTTTGTCGGTTGCGAGCTTCGTGTGCCTGTCCGCGACCTAATTCCAGACTTCCTGCAGAAACTTCGGCAGCATCGAGCATTCACGCGGCCCGACCATTACCTCCCAGTTGGTGGCTTCCTCGAGTTTGCCGCTCATTACCGCCACATAGCCCGGAATGATAAGTTTGCGATGTTTGACGAGTTTCTCGACTCCGAGTTTGGTCATTGCATCAGCCACAGTCTTCTCGTTAAGCTTATCCCCGGAATACGCGGTCAAAACGCTTGTGCCTTCGGTATCCACAACGAGGATATAGCTGGGTATCCTGCTGGCTTCGACGTCGGATTCGACGGTGTAATATGTTAGGGAGAAGTTTGTCGTGAACATTACCGGCGAATTCTCGTCTGGTTCGCCGATCTTATAAATCTTTGGTTCGACCTGAACGGGCTTTTGCGGGTCGGTGAATATGTTCATCACGGTCGTCAGCATGGGAAGCAGCGCCCACGGTTCGACGGTATCTACGACGACAATTCCCGAATACTTGCAGATCAGGCTCACGGCTGCGACCATCTGCGTGTCGGGGTCGCCATCGCATACGAACGATATTGTGGGATATCCAAGCGGCCTGAAGACCTTCTTCAGCGCCAGTGTTCTCATCTTAGCCGCTTTGCCCAGTTGGTTTTTCAGGCCCGGGCCTTCTATGTTCAAGATAATATCTTCGACGCCGGCGCGGTTGATCTTTTCAGTCAGGTCGGCCAGGGCCTTGATTGATTCAGCCCCGGCGACAAGCGGGCAGCCGTTGTCTTTGGCAATCTTGGCCATTGCTTCGGCGGTATCGGGCGTAGCAGAGGCGAGCAGGGGGATACGGTCCTTAACTTTCGCCGCCCCTGCGGCCATAGCCTCAGGCGAATCGCTCACCAGAATCAGCGCCAGGCTGCTCGCCGTCTTGGCTGCTTCGCATGCCGCTGCGAACGAATCGGCTGAGCCGCTGTCGTTAACAACCGCTATTGCCTTAACCCCGATTTTTGTGCCGACCCGCTCGAATCGGAGGGCGTTGACAGCCTCTATCCGTTTCCGGAGTTCGTCGCCTGTGAGTTTGTCCGAAACAGTTGCCCCTATAACGGTCGGGCTGTGAAACTTTTCTTCGTGCCGGAACAGCACCGTTTCCTGCCCGATTTGCACCTGGTTTTCGCCACTGCCGAAAGTTACCTTTCGCATGGGAGGGGCCGCTGCGGCTGCGAGCTTATCCCTGGCCTCATCCGATGCATCGGGGCAATCGTCCAGCTTCACCTTTTTCTGCGCAAGCGCCATGGCGAATGCCAGACATGTAGGCATCCCGCATTTCTTGCAATTGGTTTTTGGCAAGAGCTTGAATATATCTAATCCTGTCAGTGCCATAATGTGTTTCCTCTTATGGGTGCGTAAGAAATCTCCGACCAAGCATTTTCAAAACATCGGCTCGAGTGTCAACACGGGATGCTCGGCCTTGGTGATAAATTCCATAACTTCTTCCTCTGTTGTTGCAGTTGTCTCGTCGGCGATCTTGCTGATAAACTCTTCATCGCCGAGGCCGGCTTCTTCGGCCCGTTTAACGAAAGTATCCTTGATTTCGTTTTTCAGCATTGTCGGCATCCAGACAATACGCCGAATACCTCCTTCCGCCGCGATGAACTTACGTGAGTTTATGTAGTGTTTTGAGTGCCCGATGAAGCCGGGTGTCTGGTTTCCGCCGCCGACGGTTCCGGCCAGGGTGGAAAACTTCATTCCGCACGGGGTCATCTCGGAATACTCCCGGTTGACAATCATGATTCCGCCTGTCATCGGAAGGATCGCGGCGATACATTCGAAACAGCCGCAGGACGTCATCGGATCGGTAATCATACTGTACTGACTCATTCGCGGCACGTTCCCGCCGCTTGCCTGCGACACGAATTCATTGACGCGGTCCCATTGTCCGATTTTCGGCTCGATACATGCGCCCTTCGGAATCGGCTGGTTCGGCCCCGACGGTATAATCTCGTGCGATGCTCTACAATCCAGCCAGCTATACGCACCGCAAAGCCCGGGACGCTCGGGCGAGACCACGCAAACATGATTCGGTGCGAAACTCTGGCACAATGTGCAGGAATAGAAGGTGTCGATGTCCTCGTCCTTCATTCCTTCAAGTCTGGCGTCACGCTCGGTATAGGCCGCCTGGGCCTGCTCTCGCAGTTTCAAAACCTCCTTTTCACCGGTTATCAAAGTCACCTGCACCTTGTCGATAATACTCGAATACTCATCATGGTACTTTGCATGCAGGAGTTTGCCGATATGTTCGAGCGTAAAACCTGCCTTGGCGGCATTCTTGCTGATACGCATCCAGTTGATATCCCGCTGGCCCATGTGCCATAGCCCCTGGGCTTCATTGAGGAACGTATGCACCTGTCGTTCGAGGACAGGCTCGAAATCAGGCTGCATTTTTCGGCCGGCTACCTCGACTAATATGCCGAGCGGGAGCTTGCCGCCGACTTCCAGCGAATCGATATCAGGCCCTTCGACCACGACCTTGCCGTCCTCGATCTCGTCGATTTGGCGCATACAGATCCACTCGAATGCAGGCGTCCTCTGGCCGCCGAACTCGCAGTGCATTTCCTCTTTACGAATACGCTCGCCTTCGAACGCCGGGCTGACGGAGACGGGGATGTCTATCTTGGTGATCTTGACCTTCAGGCCTCGGACTTCTACGGACTTCTCCACGATTTGATCGTGCGGGATATTGGAGACCACGTGTTC
Source organism: Sedimentisphaerales bacterium (assembly GCA_016932835.1). Lineage (GTDB taxonomy): Bacteria > Planctomycetota > Phycisphaerae > Sedimentisphaerales > Anaerobacaceae > JAFGCD01. Next base: position 30,696 of record JAFGCD010000042.1, on the reverse strand, counting down.
GTAGGTACATATACCGGTGGGGAGTATCTGCGGAATGTCGGAATCGGCGATGACGGGGAAGCCGTAGTTTATCGCTCCGGCGGCGGTGGCATACCATTCGTCTGTAACCTCGCCCAGCGCCATAACGAAGGCGAAGATCCTGTTTTTATTGTAAAGCAGATTACGTTTGAAATCGCCCGGCTGAACACCGCCGAAGCTCAGTGCCGCCCGGCTGGCAAAACCAAGGGCGTAAATCGCCGAAGTTATCTCCTTGCCGAAGGGGACAAGCCTTGTCTCCCAGCCCAGTTGAACACCGCCTTCGACAAGCTGCTCGGAAAAAGTCGTGCCGTTGTGATGGCCCGACAAAAATACGTAAAGGAATCGTTCTTGCAGCTTGCGGGCAATATTGACCGCTGTCTCGACGTCCGGGGCCGAACCGACGATTGCCGCAAACCCCGGAGCCGTGCCGTCAACGAACTGTATGCCGCGCTCGCGCAGAATTACATCGTCGGCGGCGCCAAGCCATATACCGTCAACAGGATTGGGGCCGATCAGGTATTTACATCCTTCGATGATTTCCTCGGCGAACAGCGTTGCCATTCCGGCATCGAGGGCATTGCCCAGATAAGGCACCCAGATGTCGTCATCGACATGGGGAGGCAGCAGGTTCTTGACTTCTTTCACAACCTCTTCGAAATCGGCGAGCGTCTCAACGCGTCTGCCGGTCATCGAGTAGATGATAGGCATGTAATAACCGGTGTTCGGGAATTCTACCGGACAGTCCTTCCCCTTTTCCTTGATTGCCTTGCTCAAGATTTCTTCGGCTTGTTCGGCGATCTTATAGGCGCCGCGTATCGCTGCTGATGCGATAATCTTTGACATAGGCTTAACTCACTTTCAAATTTATTTTCTCAAGTTATTCGACTCGCCGACCGCGATTGCCTTTAAGCCTGCAGCCTGAGATACTGCTCATCCTTTTACTCCACGGCCAATGCGCGTCGATCTTCCATGTCGTAGAGTTTTCGCTCTGCGGCCTTGTTGATTCCGAGTGCATCTCGTTTGCTTTCGATATGCTCAATCATCATATGAGCGGCTTTTGCCGGGTCTTTTTCAAAGGCCCATTTACCGCCTAAATCTTTTTCGATTCCTTCGGTTAGGTAACGGGTCAGGTTCTCTGCTCCGAGCACAGGCAGCGGCTCGGCAATAATGGTAAATACTCCCGACGCAACAAAATACATTCCGATTGAAACCGCCTTCTCCGACATCCATTCCGGGGCGGCCCCGGCGACAGGCAGTTCCGAGATATCCTCGCCGAGTCCGCCTTCGGCGACTACATTCGACAGGATTGTCAGAATCCTGCTGTTATCAACGCAGGAGCCGACGTGAAGCACCGGTGGTATTCCCACCGTCTCACAGACTTCGCACAGCCCGGGACCGCAGTATTTGGCTGCGGCGTCCGGTCTCATCAGCCCCGCTTTGCCTGCCGCAATCGCGCTGCAGCCCGTACTCACGACAAGAATATCGTTCTTGATAAGTTCTTTTATCATCGCCAAATGGCCGTAGTCGTGTACTTGTTTGGGATTGTTGCAGCCCACCACTCCGGCGGCACCGCGAATACGACCATTGATAATATTGTCGTTAAGTGGGCGGTAACTGGCCCGAAATCGTCCGCCGAGATGATGGAAAATATTTTCAGAGGTAAAGCCTGCGATTCCGCGCTCTGTTGCTTTGGGGATTGCACCTTTACCTTTTCGGTTTGCGAAATTATCAATGGCAAGTGTAACAATCTCCCGGGCAGTCTCCATCGCCCTGTCTTCATGGAATTCGATGTGTTCTGCTCCTTCGATCTTACACTTGGGGGAAGTGGTAATGACCTTTGTATGAAAACAACTGGATAGCGAACCCAGGGCGGGCATAATACACTGTACATCGACCAGCATGACCTCGACCACACCGGTCATTATCGCCAACTCCTGCTGGAGAAAATTTCCGGCGACAGGGATGCCGTGACGCATCAGTATCTCGTTGGCAGTGCAGCAAATGCCGGAAAGGTTAATACCTGTGGCGCCTTTATCTTCAGCCATTTTCACCAATTCGGGTTCCTGAGATACTGCCACGATTATATCCGACAATGCAGGTTCGTGGCCGTGGACGATTATGTTGACCTGTTTAGCGTCAAGTACGCCCAGGTTAACTCCGAAGCGAATCGGCCACGGACTTCCGAATAGAATATCGGATATTTCCGTTGCTATCAGCGAACCGCCCCATCCGTCCGCCAATGATGCTCTAATGCCCTGTTTTACTATGTTTTTATAGTCAGCGCCGACCCCCATATGGGTCCTGTGCATAATCTCAACGATTTCGCGATCAATAGAACGAGGCGTTACCCCGAATTCTTCCCAAACCTTCTGCCTGGCCGGCGGCGGGTAAGCAGCCGCACTGATAAGCGTTCCGTCCGGCTTGCCAAATTCGGACAGCATGACATCGGAAAGATCTGCGGCAATCTCCTTTGTATTTCTTCCCTCTACACTTATACCGTATCTTGCCGCGACTTCCCTTAATTTCAGTTCGTCCTTGATCATGTAATCACAGGTGTCGTTTTCCGCAGCCATCTTGAACGTATGCGCAACGTCCCGGCCATGATCGGAATGTGCTGCGGCACCGCCGGCAATCATTCGCACCAGGTTCCGGGCGGCAATTGTCTCGGCGTCCGCTCCGCAAACACCTGCCTTCGGTCCTTCTCCAAACGGACTGATCCTGCATGGCCCCATGGCGCAAATCCGGCAGCACACTCCCAGTTTCCCAAAGCCGCATTGCGGCAGTTGTGCTTCAAACCTGTCCCAGGCATTTTCCTGCCCCGCGTCAGCCATTTGAGATATCATTTCCTGTGCAGCTTCATCGCTGCTGCGTTTCTCAGGTGCCATAAACAATTCCTCGTTAATCACTAAATTAGTTAATTTCAAAACTTGGGCATACTATCACATTCGGGTCGCTTTTCCAAGCTGCGACAATTCTCGTCGCGGTCAAATACTGAGCAATAATGCAATTATTCATTCTTGCAAATCGGGATTGATGCGAGTCTCGCCGCAGTTGCAGATCTCCTGCATTTTGGACAAAGCGGCGGCAATTCCATAAATACCTTACAATCAGTACTTACTTTGCTCGTTGCCTTCTCGTTCACCTTCGCACTGAAAATCGGGGTCCCGCATTTTTCGCAGACAATTAGCTTCGCCCGAGATTTGAAGGGTGATATTTCTATCTCTCCTTCATCCTCATGAAGTCTTACGTTGATAGTTCCCATTGGACAGACGACGGCGCAAGCCCCGCATGCAATACAATCCTCGGAGGCTTGCCGGAACGGCGGGACCACCGAACGCTCCTCGCCTCGACCGGCAAAACCTATCGCTTCCTGTCCGATTCGTTCTTCGCACACACGAACACACAAGCCGCATAGAATGCAGTTTCTCTCGCCGGTGGTTACGGTTGGATAGCGGGTGCCATCGACGCTCATCCTGGCTGCCAGTGCTGCCAATTCCGGACTTTCCGGTGCTCTGGCGAGCAGAAGTTCCATCACACCGCGGCGTGCTTTCTCAGCACGCTCGCTGGAGACATAGACCACAATATCTTCTCGCACCGGATAATTGCACGATGTAATCAGTTGCCTCCAGCCGCCTCGATCCAGTTCGACCATGCACAGCCGGCAAGTAGCCTCGCAGGAGACAGATGCGTGATAGCAGAGGGTAGGAATCCAAATCCCGGCCTTTTTCGCTGCATCGAGAACGGTCCGGCCTTTCTTGATTCTTACCTTATGTCCGTCTATCGTAACCGTTGGCACTACACCATTCCTTCATTAGACCTTCATAACCGCATCGAACGGACACTTATCCCGGCACGTTCCGCAAAGCGTACATTTGTCCTGGTCGATCACGTGTGGAACCTTTTTCTCGCCTGTAATTGCTTCTACCGGGCAGTTCTTCATACAGATACCACAAGCTTTGCACGCTTCGGCATCAATTTCATAGCGGAATAGCCCCCGACATTCCTTCGCAGGGCAATGCCGGTCTTGAATGTGCGCATCATATTCGTTCCGGAAATAGCGGATAGTCGAAAGAACGGGATTAGCGGCCGTTTGTCCAAGAGCGCACAAGGCCGTTTCCTCCAGCAAATCGGCCAGTTCCTCCAGTCTTTCAACATCCCCGACCCGGCCTTCTCCGCTGGTTATACGGTCAAGAATACACAGCATCTGCGATAAACCTTCCCTGCATGGAGTACACTTGCCGCAGGATTCCTTGTGAAGAAAGTCAGTGAAATACTTCGCCACTCTCACCATACAGGTGCTCTCATCCATGACGATCATCCCGCCCGAACCCATCATGGATCCGAGTTTGGTCAACTCGTCGAAATCAACCCGCGTATCGAGGTGCTTGGCTGGTATGCATCCGCCCGAAGGTCCTCCCGTCTGCACTGCCTTGAAACGCTTGCCATCGGGTACGCCGCCTCCGATTTCATCGATTATCCGTCGCAGCGTAATGCCCATCGGAACTTCCACAAGCCCGGTGTTCTTAACACTGCCTACCAACGAGAAAACCTTCGTACCTTTGCTGTTGTCCGTCCCGATACCTGCAAACCATTTGCCCCCGTGGTTTATGATAGCTGGAATATTCGCCCATGTCTCGACGTTGTTAAGGTTGGTTGGCTTGCCTCGAAGACCGCTCTCGACGGTATGGATGTATTTTGCCCTCGGTATTCCCGGACGGCCTTCGAGAGATGCCATCAGTGCCGTTGACTCACCGCAAACAAACGCTCCGCCGCCGCGATTAATATCGATATCGAAGGAAAGAGAAGACCCGAGGATTCTCTTGCCCAACAGCCCCAGTTCTCTGGCCTGTACGATAGCTGCTTTGAGGTTTTCAACGGCGAGGGGGTATTCGTTGCGGACATAGATGTATCCATGTTTCGAACCAATGGCGTATGCCCCAATGAGCATGCCTTCAATTACCGAATGTGGATTCCCTTCCATTATAGAACGGTCCATGAATGCTCCCGGATCGCCTTCATCACCGTTGCAGACTATATATTTCGGGCGGCCTTTGGCTTGACGACAGGAACGCCATTTTCGTGCAGTCGGAAAGCCGCCGCCGCCGCGTCCTCTCAGCCCGGCTATTTCCACCTCCATGATCACATCTTCCGGTATCATAGACGAAAGAACCTTTGCAAGAGCAGCATATCCTCCATGGGTGATGTAATCCTGGATCTTTGTCGGGTCGATCCGGCCGTTGTTTTCAAGAACGATGCGTTTCTGGGCCGTGTAGAAGGGTATCTCCTCGGCTTTGGAGGCTTTTTGGGTTGTCTGGGAATCTTCGTACAGGAGTCGTTCGATCACTTTGCCGGCAAGTACGGTCTCACGGAATATCTCGGCCACATCTGATTCCTCGACTCGCTGGTAGAATATCCCGCCCGGGTCGACAACGACAATCGGACCTCGCTCGCAGAATCCATGGCAGCCTACGCACTTCGCTTCAACCTGAATATCCAGGCCTGACCGTCCGGCTGCTTCAGTGAAGAGTTCGTAGAGCCGGCGTGAGCCTCTCGCAGCGCACCCGGTGCCGATACATACCCGCACGAGTTTCGAATCAGGCTTAGCCTTGCTGTGCATCGCCCGAGAGAAAGTCTCAACGTCGGTCGGACTCCGAAATTTTTCGAGGGCGGCAATCATTTAACGTTCTTCCTTGATGAAAATTCGGCCAATTCCTCGGCAGGCGGAAGAGACCGTATTATCTCTATCGCAGATTCCGGTGTAACGCCATCGTAGTATCTTCCGTCAACGATCATCACAGGAGCGAGAGCACAGGCGCCGACGCAGTTGACGGCCTGCAGGCTGAAGAGCCGATCCTCGGTCGTGCCGCCGGCTTCAACATTGAACTCTTTCGATATGGCTTCGAGAATTATTGGAGAGCCTTTGAGATAACATACTGTGCCCATGCACAACGTTACGTCATGGGCGCCTTTCGGGATAAGACGAAATGAAGAATAGAATGTAGCTACGGCATATATGCGGCTTAGTGACACTTCAAGCCGCTTCGCAAGGCAATGCAGATGTTCGGTCGGCAGGTACCCGCATTCCACCTGCAAATCCTGCATCATGGGGATCAGCATCCCATCCTCTGAATCATAGCGTTCGACTATGTGTTCTATAAGTTCGCTTGCCTCTGACATACTATGTTTTTCCTGGTGTTATCAAAAAGAGCCTGCATGCAGTACCCCATATAGAACGAGCCGTTCGGAATCGACCTCAATCTGTGCCGGGATTTACGAGTGTTTCTGATATGACAGGAACCGTCCCGACAAATATTCATGCTCGTGCGTTGTCTTCTGGTTTCGTCTTGGTATTGTATAGAACAGATTCGATAAGTTCTCGAGCGGCCTTCCGACGTTTGCCGGCGGCCCAATCATGCTCGTCGATTAGCATTAGTGCTCCTGTAGGGCAGGCTTCAACGCAAGCCGGTTTCGACTGTTTTTTAATTCGCTTAATACAAAGGTCACATTTGATCATAACTTTGTTATCGCGCGATAATTCGATAACTCCAAACGGGCAGACGGCTATACAAAACCTGCATCCGATACACAGGTCATTATCAATCAAAACAGGACTTTCGGGCGTGTTCCTCCCGATTGCCTTGGTTGGGCACACTGTAATACATGGCGCATCCTCGCAGTGCCTGCATTGCAGGGGTACGCCAAGCTCTCCCGCTGCTTCAACCGCGATTCGTGATTGAGGCTTCGGATGTTCGCTTATCGCTTCTTCGAGGATGCCGGATTGCGAATGTGCCAATGCACACGCTATCTCACAGCCTTTGCAGGCGAGGCATTTGTCTATGTCCACGAATATAGCCTTAGCCATCATCTGTCTCCATATCTTCAGTAATGGTCAGCACTTACCAATATCGGAACTCGATGTCAGCAGTTCTGTAAGCTTATTTTTCGCCAGTTTCAACTCCTCGGTGACTGCTTCATCAGCCTCAAAAACGCGCTGCCGGCGTAAGTCCGCTTGCTGCAGGGCCCGGCTGTAAGGCAGAGTCCCTAAGAGCGTTATACCTTTCAATTGCGATTTCATCCACTCCACCTGTCCCGACTCCGTTATCTTGTTGCCAATTGCCGCGACGCACCGAATTCCTAATTCTGCCGCCATTTCGGCCATATTGCAGGCTGTTTCGATGCTTCTGCCCCCCGGCTCGACGACCAGCAGCAGGGCGTCGATGCCTTGAATGCTGGCTCGGCCCATGAATTCGACGCCTGCGGCCAAATCAATCAGCACAACCTCCTGTCTTTGAAGTATAGTGTGCGTGAGCAGTGCCTTCAGAAATGCTCCCTCAGGGCAAGCACAGCCCCCGCCGCCTTGTGTGATGGCCCCTAAAACGAGCAGTTTGAAATTGCCGACGGCGAGCGCGTACTTCTCGGGCAAATCACTGACCCTGGGATTCATCTTGAAATATGCGCCGACGACCTGGTTTGCTGTGCCGGTTCGCTCGGCTATCAGCTTTTTCATAGAGATCAGCGGTTCGGGAGCTTGTTCGCTTGATAGACCGAAGGCTGAGGCCAAATTCGTATCCGGATCCGCATCAATAGCGAGAACATTGCACCCGTTTTCGGCAAAGACTTCCGCCCAAATGGCACAGACGGTTGTCTTGCCGACCCCCCCCTTACCTCCGATTGCTATTTTCATACCCACCATAACGGAAGTGATGACAGCCCGAACTCACGGCCATGCGTCCTTTCAGAGCCCAAGAGCACAGAAACGGTTCATTTGCAACGAGCACCTCAGATTAGAATCTTCATCCGGTGCTGTCAAGGGTTATGCGCAGCATTTGGGCAGTTTTTTCCAAAGACTCAGCGAAACGCATTGTTTCAGCATTTCTAATTGGTGCTGTGAAACATATATTATCCTGGAAAGATAGGCAATTCGTTGTAAACGTCTATGGCTTTTGTGGATATTCCATTTCAAGACAGCAGTTCCATAATCGAATGAATCAGCCGATTTCGCCGGCACGACTGAGTACAGCTTTTACTGTCAGGTTTACGGTTGCCCAGAGTGCATCCAGGGGCAGTTGCATCGAGGCGGTCTGATCGAACAGGATTGACGCCCTGGCGGGAAAGTCCTGGTCTCCTCTCCAGATTACCAAGGTAAAGGGGATACGGGGCAGGGCATACAGTCGAACAGAAGTGTCCCCGAATTCACAGTTTTCTGCGTTGAATCGCTTACATGCCGTGAAGAGTCGTTCGGGGGTCTCGCCGAATGCCTTCTCCAGCTTATCCGTAGGCAGGCTGTGGGGTCCCCTGAAGAAGAATTGTCCACCGGGAAGTGATTCAGCCTTAACAAGCTTGTTGGCTAACGGGATATCTTTGGCGCCGAGCAAATAGGCCAGAATACAGAGTTGCTCGATGAATCCGGCGGGGCGCGAAGGTGTGTTGTCTCGAAGCACTAATATATCGTTGGCAGCAAGACTTACAATGTACTCAGTGTCGAGCATCGGGAGTTGAAGTCTTTCCGGGTCATTGAGGTATCGGCATCCTGCTTTGGCAGCGGTTTGCCGCGGATCGAGTTTTTCCAGTTGCTTCCAAAGACCTTCGTGTGCCATACTGTTTTGATTCTCGTTAGCGCGCTAATTGGTATTGCCGCTCCGATATGTCGGCTGTATGTTACGCCGGATCGAGCCGGTTTACAAGGACAAAGCGATTATCTTCTTTATCGGCGGTCTTGAGATATCCCGGTCGAACTGGTAGAATACACAAACTGTAGTCAGCTATTCTGAAAGGGCAGTAGATATGATAAGCTTATACGACGTTCGACGGCTATCAGTGCACGGTTTGTTCTGCGGGTTGATTCTGATATCGACTGTTTGGTCGGCGGACAGGCCACAGTGGCAGGAGAAGTTCACGCGGAATGGGATTTCCGAAGAAACGGGGCTGCCGGAAACGTTCGACCTGGCTACGGGTGAGAATGTCAAGTGGGTAGCACAATTAGGAAGCGAATCGTGGGACACGCCGGTGGTTGCAGGTGGTCGGGTGTTCATAGGGACAAACAACGATCCGCCCGACGGCGAGCCTCACGATCCGCGTTTCAAGGGTGATAGAGGCATCCTGCTGTGTCTGGATGAGAAAGACGGCAGGTTTCTCTGGCAATTGATGGTATCGAAACTCGGACCGGACCCGTATCTGGATTGGCCTCGAGGCGGGATAGTTTCACCGCCGAGCGTCGAGGGTGACAGGGCTTATGTCGTTACTAATCGGGGCGAAGCTGTATGCCTCGACGTTATGGGTCAGGCCAACGGCAACGACGGGCCTTATAAAGATGAGGGTGTGCACTTGGCGCTGGGCAACAAGGGTGGTCCGGATCTTGCCCCGTTTGAAGTTACGGAGATCGATGCGGATATTATCTGGATATTCGATATACCCAAGCAGGCCGGAACCTGGCCCCACGATGCGGCCCATAGTTCAATCCTCATCGACGGTGATTTCCTGTATGTAAATACGAGCAATGGCATAGACAATAATCATCGCAAGATCAACAGGCCGGACGCTCCGAGCCTGATTGTTCTCGACAAACAAACCGGTCGTCTTCTCGCCCGCGACAATGAACCAATAGGCCCGAACATCTTCCACTCAACCTGGTCGTCGCCAGCCTTGGGGGTTGTCAACGGATGCAGGCTCATCTTCTTTTGTGGCGGTGATGGCGTCGTCTATGCATTCGAGGCAATGAAGACCGCACCAGAGGAAGGGAAGGTCGAGAATCTAAAGACGGTCTGGAAATTCGATTGTGACCCGACTGCCCCGAAGGAGAACGTTCAACAGTATGTCAGAAACAGGGAAGTCAGCCCGAGTAATATCAAGGGCATGCCTGTTTTCTACAATAACCGCATTTACGTCGCGCACGGCGGCGATATCTGGTGGGGCAAAAGACAGGCCTGGCTCAAGTGCATCGATGCGACTCAAACCGGCGATGTGACGAAATCAGCCTTATTGTGGTCATGCGACCTGACCGAACACTGCTGTTCGACCTCGTCGATAAAGGACGGGTTGCTGTTTATCAGTGACTGCGGTCGCATGATTCGTTGTCTCGATGCCGAAACAGGCAAAGTGTATTGGACCCACGAAGCTAAGGGAGATATGTGGGCCTCGACGCTCGTGGCGGACGACAAGGTCTATGTCGGGACCAGACGGAACGAATTTCTGATCTTCGAGGCAAGCAAGGAGAAAAAGCTTATAAGCGAAATCAAGCTTGACAGCGCTACCGCCGCCACGCCGGTTGCCGCCAACGGGGTATTATACGTCGCCTCGATGCACAAGTTGTACGCTATCGAAAATTCGTCGAAATAAACGCGCAGGGATGGCAGCCCGGGAGCTGTAATGTTCGCCATATAAGTCGTTTTCTGGGCTTCGATTGGGACGCACGCATACCTTCGAATATGGTCGATCCGGTGAATCTGCGAAGAAAAGTCTAAGAATGGAGGAAATTAAGCCAGTGGGATTGCCGATTTAAGAGAAACGGCTGAGAATCAGGCTGTTTTACCGAAAATTTGACTATTGGGCGATGATGGCCTACAATTAAGACTTAATCGTAGAATCCGCCGGTTTCGAGTCAAGGCCGCGGATAATCTTGAGTTTAGATCAATATCGGAGCATGGATGTCATGTTGGCGACACTCGGCGAGAAGACAATAACCGACATCAGCAATATCGGACAGTTCGGGCGATTCCTCTGGCAAAATGCCGGGGCGTGTCTGCGAAGCAGTTGGAACCACAGAACGTATCCTCTGATCTGGGCACAAATGCACATTATCGGTGTTCGCAGCGTTCCTGTTATAATGATAACGGGTGCATTCGTGGGAATGACACTTGCCATTCAGGCCTATGATCAACTCGCCGGTATGGGATTGGAGGAGCGTTTAGGGGTCCTGATCAACATATCTGTTGTGAAGGAATTAGGACCTGTTCTGGCGGCGGTTATGTTGGCAGGACGCGTCGGCGGCGCGCTTACGGCGGAACTGGGGACGATGAACGTTACCGAACAAATCGATGCTGTCAGGAGTATGGGGACCGACCCGATCTGGTATTTGGTGGCGCCTAGGGTACTGGCATGTGTGCTGCTCACTCCGTTTCTGATTATCTATGCGGATTTGTTGGGTATTTTGGGCGGCTACTTTGTTGGTGTGATACAGTTAGAAATCAACAACCGGGCTTACTGGGACTTCAGCGCATCGGGGGTGGGATTGTGGGATGTTGCTGTGGGTGTGGTCAAGGGTATTTTCTTCGGCGGGGCGATTGCGGTTATAAGTTGCTATAAAGGTTTTACGTGTCGAGAGGGCGCCCAGGGTGTCGGACAAGCATGTACCGAGGCGTTTGTGGCGAGCTTCATTTCGATTCTGGCCCTGGATTTTGCCCTGGCGGTCATGTTCAAGGCAATCTACAATACATTTTGGCCTTTTAAGAGTTTGGTAGGATGAGAAGCAGAAATTGAGCGCACAAGAAGTGAAAACTCAGGAACAGCCAGAGCAGACGACACAAACGCATTCCAACGGCGTTTTGAGCGTCAAGAATCTTACCAAAGAGTTTGGTCCGCATCTGGTTCTGGACAGTATCTCGCTGTCGATTGAAAAGGGCAAAACGACGGTTGTGATAGGGCCCAGCGGATGCGGCAAGACCGTCTTGATCAAGCATCTGATTGTGCTGTTGAGACCCACTTTAGGTGAGGTGTACTTCGAGGACCGGAGAATCGACAACCTTAGCGAACTGCAATTGAACGATGTGCGCACGCATTTTGGCTTTCTTTTCCAGGGCGGCGCACTATTCGATAGTCTGAACGTGTTCGAGAACATAGTATTTCCAATACGGCAGCATCACAAGATAAAGGACTGGAAAGAGGTGGAGGAGCTTGTTAAGGCCAAACTGGCGATGGTCGGTCTTGACGGTTTCCAGCACTATTTCCCAGCCAGCTTGTCGGGTGGTCAACGAAAGAGAGTTGCGCTGGCGCGGGCGATCGCCCTTAATCCGGAGGTTCTCTTGTATGACGAGCCGACGACAGGGCTCGATCCAATTCGTTCGGATGTTATAAACGAGCTTGTGCTTAAGCTGCAGAGAGAACTCGGGGTGACGACTGTTGTTGTAACGCACGATATGAACAGCGCGTACAAAATAGCCGACCGCATAGTCATGCTTCATAACGGCAGAATCGTTGCCGACGGTGATGCCGACCATATTCGCAACCATCCACATCCGGTTGTGCAGCAATTTATCAACGGACAGGTGGGCGAGGACGATTTGGCTATCCTGCGAATGAGTGGAACGGCATCTCAACCGCAATTTCTGCCTCGTGACTTCGAGGCATGAAACACAACTCATAATCGGACAGGCGGCAAGGAAGCACAGGCACCGAACCTCCAATAACTTAATCTCACAAAGGATATGATTCAGAAGATGAAGAAAGTGCCCGAAAAAATAGCTGCTGACCTGAGCCGGCTTGTTAAGGGAGATGTGTTCGCCGACATAGTCCACAGAGTCGCCTACAGCACGGATGCCAGCATCTACAGGATTATGCCTGTTTGTGTAATTGCGCCGCGAGGGGCTGCCGATATTGTCGCGGCGACAAAGTACGCGCGAGCCGAAGGCCTGAGTGTGGTCGGGCGCGGGGCCGGCAGTGGTCTGGCGGGTGAGGCCCTGTGTGCCGGGATAGTATTCGACATGACGCGATATATGAACAAAATCATCAGCGCCGATGAAAAGGGCGAGACGGTTACTTGCGAGCCCGGGCTGGTCTTGAGTGACCTGAATGACTTTTTGGCAAAGTACGGATGCAAAATCGGGCCGGACCCTTCGAGTGCGAATCGGGCAACGATAGGCGGATGTGTTGCGAACAATTCGACCGGCTCGCATTGGCTCGAATACGGCTATATGGGCGACTATGTGGAGAGTATTGAAGCCGTCCTCAGCGACGGAGCGATTGTCGAATTCACAAACAACGTTGACCCGACGAAAGTCGAGGATAAAAGGGTCGGTTCTCTTGCAGCGCAGTGCGCCGGGCTTATCGCGGCCAATGAAATTGCAATTAAGAAGGCCCTGCCCAAGACCAAACGCAATCGATGCGGATACAACATAGGCGGCGTATATCACGATGGGCTCATCGATCTGGCGCGCTTCATGGCCGGTTCCGAGGGGACATTGGCGACGTTCACCAAAATTACCATTCGCACCGTGCCGGTCCCGGCGGCGAAAGGATTGCTCCAACTCGAATTCGACTCTCTGGCGGATATGGCCGGAGCGGTTCCTACAGTGGTTGACAGTGGCGTCTCTGCGTGCGAGATGATCGACAAGAATCTTATAGATATGGCGTTCGAATCGCTGCCGGAGTATAGGGATATCTTACCTGCAGGGGCCGCCGCAGTTCTCCTGGCCGAACATACCGGAGCCGATGTCGATGAAGTGAGGGCGAAGATTGAGAAAACCGATGCTGCCGTGGGGCAGGTTGCGACGGGCCGAAGAGTCGTCCTCGACCAGGCAGACCAGGATCGGATATGGAAATCGAGAAAAGATGCCGGGCCGCTGCTGTTCAGGGAGCGAAGCAGAAAACACCCTGCTGAATTTATGGAGGATGTCAGCGTCGATTACCACCGGCTCGGCGAATACCTGGCCGGCCTCGATAAGATCGGCAGGAAATACGACATCTTCATGACATACTTCGGACATGCCGGTGATGGAGAACTGCATATTCGGCCGAATCTTGATTTGGGCGATCCTGCGGACCTTGAGAAAATGCGAAAGGTCGCCGACGAGGTCTTTGAGCTTGTCTGGTCGCTGGGGGGGACTATAAGCGGCGAACATGCCACGGGCCTTGTCCGGGCGCCGTTCGTGCACAGGCAGTACGGCGATGAATACTACGAGATATTGTGCAAAGTGAAAAAGCTGTTCGATTCGGAAGATATGATGAATCCGGGCAAGATAATAAACTCCGATCCGAATGTGATGCTCAAAAATCTAAGGGCTGAAAATCGAATTCAGTCCGAACGAATCAGGACGCCTTTGCTCTTCGGCGACCGGGAGTTGGAGCTCGAACTGGAACAGTGCTATGGTTGCGGTCTTTGCAGAAGCACGGAGAGTAATTTGCGAATGTGCCCGGTGTTTCGGGCGATAGGGGAGGAATTAGGCAGCTCCCGTGCAAAGGCCAATCTGCTTGCTTTCTGGGCGAGCGGGCAGTTGGCCGACAAGGATTTCGAGTCTGCCGAGTTCAGGAAGTTCCTGGACTTGTGTGTCAACTGTAAGGCCTGTACACAGCAGTGCCCGTCGGGGGTGGATATTCCGGGGCTGGTCACCTTTGCCAGGTCAGAGTATGTCAGGCGGAAGGGCCTGCGGCGGACTGAGCGTGTTCTGAGCGGCAATCGATATCTCGGCATGCTGGGCAGCCTGTTTGGTCGTATTGCGGGTTTCTTCATGTCGCTGGGCATTTTTAAATGGGCGCTCGACAAGCTCGTCGGAATTGACCGAAGAAGGGCGATACCGGCTTTCGCGTGGGGATCGTTTCTTAGAGCGGGCCGGCGATACTTGGCGGCGTGCGAGCCGATAGCCGAACCTGTCGATAAGGTCGCGTATTTCCTCGATACCTACGCCAACTACAACGACCACGAACTGGGATACGCGGTAATAGATGTCCTGCGGGCAAACGGTATCGAGGTTATCCTGCCGAAGCAGTTGCCTTCGCCGCTGCCGGCTATTGTCTATGGCGATGTAAAAAGGGCGAAGAAGGACTTAGCCTACAGCGTCAAGCACTTGGCCAAAGCCGTGCGGGATGGCTATAAGATCGTATGCTCCGAACCCAGTGCTGCGCTTTGTATCAAGGATGAACTAAGGCGCTACATAGCCGGGCCCGACGCAGAACTTGTCGCAGGGAATACTTTCGAACTGATGAGCTACCTGCTCGACCTGCACGAGGCGGGCAAATTGAAACGTCCCCAGCGAAGCATTTCCGAGAAATTCGTATATCATTTGCCGTGCCATTTGTCGGCAACGGCTCGGCAGGGGGCCAGCATCAAGCTTTTGGGTGACCTTTGCGATACGGAGGTGGTGGACCTCAAGGCAGGCTGCTGCGGACTGGCCGGTACATTCGGAATGCAGAAGAAGAACTACGAACTTTCCTCGAAAATCGCCGAGAGCCTCAAGGCTGCTCTGGAATCGTCGCCCATTAAGAATGTCCTGACCGAGTGCGCCGCCTGCGGGATGCAAATTCAACATATAAGCGACTGCATCGTTCGGCATCCAATAAAGGTTCTGGCTGAGGCCTATGGCAAGGCAAAATAAGTGGTCATTGTGATCCGGCTATGTGCGCTATTATGAATCTCGCGTGCGAACGCCGGAAGTGACTTTGACCACGTCAACCATCTGGGGCACATCGTGGACTCGGAGGATTGACACCCCGGCTGCAGCGCAAAGGGCTACTGTTGCGGCTGTGCCGAACATTCTCTCTCCGGGGGAGGCTTTGCCGGTTATTGTGCCGATGAAGCTCTTTCTGCTTGTGCCTATGAGGACGCGGTAACCGCTTGCGACGAATTTGTCGATATGTCTTAACAGCAGCAGGTTGTGTTCGAGTGTCTTGCCGAAGCCTATTCCCGGGTCGATAAAGATTCGATTTCTCGGTATTCCAATCGCCTCGGCCGATTGCGCACGGCCCAGAAGATACTCCAGCACTTCGGTAACAACATCGTCATAATGCGGTTCAACCTGCATAGTCCTGGGTGTGCCCTGCATGTGCATCAGGATTACCGGAATCTGCCGCTCGGCTGCAAGCCGGCCCATTCGTTCGTCGCTCAACGCGGTTATGTCATTCAGTATCGCCGCCCCCGCATCGATTGCCGCCAGGGCAACGTCATAGTCCTTGGTATCGATGCTTATGGGCACATCAGTCCTTTCACGAAGCTGCTTTATTACCGGTACCACCCTTTCTATTTGCTCTGCGGGCGGCGCCGGTGCGGCGCCCGGCCTTGTCGATTCGCCGCCTATGTCTATGATCGCGGCCCCATCGGCGGCCATTTGCACGCCGTGCTCGACGGCCCTGTTGCAATTGAGGAATTCTCCGCCGTCACTGAATGAATCCGGGGTAACATTCAGTATCCCCATCACAAGCGGGCCTTGCAAGAAATCGAGTCTCCCGGCAGGCCAATCCACTATTTGTGAATTCAATGCTTTCAATTAACCGTATTCCTTTGAGGGTTATATCTTGAACCCAATGCCGGCCAACTTGTTTGCAAGTGCTTCACAGGGTTCACTGAGCACGGCTTTAGTGTTGTGAAATTCACGGCGGACCGGATATTCTTTCCGCAGGTTATCGAAGAAAATCCCTGCCTGTCCGGACTTTGTGTTCTGGATTCCCCGCAGGCAGGCATCGTCCCTTTTGATGTCATAAACCGATTCCACCGCTGCAACGAGTGTTTCGAGATGTTTTGTCGGATTCGGATCGACCGCGATTCTTGACACGTCAGGCTCGGGCAGGAAATCCTCGACGGAATGACTCCGGGCCGGCCCGAAGTGTTCGCAGGCGGCCTGGTATATCATGATCAGCCCTGCGATTTTGCCGTCGAGCGAATACCCGGCAATGTGCGGCGTGCCGATATCGACTATCTTCAAGAGGTTTGTATCGATATTCGGCTCGTTCTCCCAGACGTCGAGCACCGTTGCCCGCAGGCGGCCTGCGTTTATTGCAGCGGACAAGGCTGCGCTATCGACCACGGCGCCGCGGGAGGCATTCATAAAGACGGGGGTGCCGCGAAGGGATGCAAAGAACTTTTCATCAGCGAGGTGGTATGTCCTGTCTGGCCCGTCATGAGTCAAGGGCGTATGAAGGGTAAGGAAGTCACAGCCGAGGAGTTTCTTAATGGGCAGATACTTCCGGTTGCCCGTTTGCCGTTGGAGAGGGGGGTCGTTGAGCAGGGTTTCCATCCCCAAAGCCACACATTTGGCGGCGACTCGGCTGCCGACGTTGCCAACCCCGATAATGCCTATCGATTTACCTTCGAGGTCGATATGGTGCTTCTGCGCGATTTCGAGCAAAGCGGCTATAACGTATTCAGCGGCGCTGTTGGCATTCGAGCCCGGCGCAGAGGCAAAACCGATGTTGTGGCGCCTGAGATAATCTGCGTCGATATGGTCAAATCCGATCGTGGCGGTAGCGACAAACCTAACTCTGCTGCCGGCCAGAAGTGCGGCGTTGACCGGCGTTATGCTGCGAACGAGAAGCGCATCGGCGTCGGCGATTGTCTCGGATGTGATTTCTCGGCCCGGCATGACTTCAACCTCGCCAATCGACGAGAAACACTCTCGTACAAAGGGTATATTTGCGTCTGCAACTATCTTCATCTGCACTCTTTGCTAATCATGGTTTCTTTGCTTCTGCAATTCAAAGCCGGCAATTTGTGTCCCGCAGTTCGGGCAACAGCCGTTCTTTATGTTATTGGCTTCGATTGTGTAGCCAATTCGTTTTATCAGCGTGGCGCCGCAGTTGTAACAGAACGTGCTTTCACCCTCAGAGCCCGGCACATTGCCAAGATAAACGTAGTGCAGCCCTGCCTTTTTGCCAATCTCACAAGCCCTTTCCAGGATTTCAATCGGTGTGGCGACCGAATCCATATACAGGTACTGGGGGTGGAATCGGCTGATATGCCACGGCGTACCGGGCCCGGCGGTCGTCACGATAAAATCGGCAAGCCGCTGCAACTCTTCGTCCGAGTCATTCTCATCCGGCACCAGCAGGGTGGTGATTTCCATCCAGATACTCGTTCTCCCGGCAATATGACTGATCGTATCAAGGACGGGCTGAAGGTTCGCCTTGCAGTGTCGGCGGTAATAGTCGTCGGTGAAGGCCTTCAGATCAACGTTTATGCCGTCGAGCCAGTCTGCAGCGAAGTCGATTGCCTCAGCGGTTATGTAGCCGTTGCTGACGAACACGTTGGTCAGGCCGTGCTGTTTCGCCAGTCGGCCGGTATCATTGCATAATTCCATGAAGACCGTCGGTTCGCTGTAGGTATATGCAATGCTGCTGCAGCTTGTGCGGCGGGCGGCGTCCACGAGTTGCTCCGGGCTGATAGCCTGGCCTTCGATATGCCCATTCTCAATTGCAAACTGGCTTATCTGCCAGTTCTGGCAGTAATCGCAGCGGAAATTGCATCCCATTGCGGCGACTGAGAAGCTCCGCGAACCGGGCTGGAAGTGAAACAGGGGCTTCTTTTCGATAGGGTCCGGGTTGGCCGAGCAGAGCTTGCTGTAGTTGAGAGAATAGAGTACGCCGCCGATGTTCCTGCGAACGCCGCATCGACCGAGCTTGCCCTTCTCAATGACACAGCGCTGGTTACAGAGCCCGCATCGAACCTTCCCCGCCTTGTCGGCCTGCCAGAGTACCGCTTCTGTGAGTTTTTCCCCGTCAGCCTCCATGATACTATTCCTTATCCTGCTTTTATTGTAAGGCTCAGCGCCGTCGGGATCACCCGTAGCGGATGTGGCCGAACCAATGTAATCTATCATTTCTCAAGGAAAAAGACAAGCAGCAATTCTCTGCGTGGTTGATGCGGCGGTTTGGATATAGGGGGGATGTTGCGCAGGCCGCCTCATAAAATAAAATTGTCCGACGGGGCGGCGAATCAGTCGCTAAAGAAGCTGATTTCCGAGTACGACGCCGGGCTGTATGCAAGGATGATCTCGGGAACGAAGCCGGCAGGCACTTCGGTCAGGCCGGAGCGATTGAAGTAGAGGTCGCTGTTGCCGCTGAGAACCATATCCACGTCGGAATAATTGATAATCGAGCCGTTGATGATCCCGCCGGCGTTTCCAAAAAACTCAATACCGTTGGCTGCTATGGCGCCGTTGAGCGTCTCGAAGCTGCCCCCGAAGGAGGCGCTGAATCCCGGCGCCATGAGAAAGGTGCCCGTCTCGTCTCTGAAGTCGGCGAATTGCGGCTCATCCGGCAATTCGCTGACGGGAGCGCTCGATACGTCGCCGCGGAATTCTATCTTGTTGACTCCGGAATTGTCCTCGATGTCGCCGTCACCGACGATAATACCGGTGACATCGGCGCTGCCGGTGAATGTCACGACATTCGGCGTCTCGATAAACATTACGCCGTTTATGGTAGCGTGTCCGGAGAAGGTCGGATTGGTTCCCGCGAGGATTCTGACGTTTTCCAGAACGATATCCGAAGATGTATCCGTATTGACATCAACTATATTTGTGACGAACGACTCGAAATACTCCGGGTCTGGTTCGGGGAATTCCGTGGCAGGGACGCCGAAATCGACATGGTTTTCGATAGCATCGTCACCGGTTTCACCGCCAATACCTGCCTTGCCGCCTGTCAGTTCCACCGACGCAAAAGGATTGACGATACTGACATCGCCGGCGATTTGCGAGTTACCTAAAATGGACAGCGCCAGAGCGGAACTGGCACTTTCGATATACACGCTTGACTCGACGGATATACTGACTCCGTCAAGCTCTATGTTTCCTGACAAAGATAATGGGCCCTTTGTCGCCACACCGAAGTCAAATACTGTATGTGCCCTTTGGCTGAAGTCGTAATCGACCCTGACTGTTCGCCAGAAGTTATTGTGCATGCCTGTGACAAAGAGCTGAAGCGTGTCGGTATCCACCTGTCTTATTAAGGCCCAGAAACTCTCGTTGTTCGCCGAGTTGAGGGTAACAGGCGGAATATACATAGCCGACTCGCCCATGTATGTGTCGATATTCGTGATGGCGTTTGCCGTGAGGTCATTGTTGAAAAATGTTAATACGTGCTCAAACTTATCCGCTTCCGGTGTTTTGCCGGACATTTCCACTCGGCTGAGCCAATAACGCAGCACGTCAATCCCGGATTCGGCACAGGCCCTGGCGACGTCGGCTTTCTGCTGGTTGGATGCGACCTGGGCGTTTACGTCTGCGATAGCCGCCATGGATACTGCCAGAGCTGAGAATACGAGCACAAATATCATCGAGATGATCAACGCAGCTCCGCGCTGTCTTCGTGCAGATTGCTTTCTTGCGGGTTCCATTTTTCTCCCCAACGGAAACACCAGATTTTTTCAAATGTTGCTGACTTCTATGTATCTACCAAAAGCATAATAAATGCGGGCTCGTGAGCCAAAAAGAACGAATAGGTTTATAAAAGAGCCGATAGAGCCGAAGAATTGAACGTAGCAGAGAGTCCGAAAAAGACGACTATTATTCCTTTTGTGAAGCATTTTTAGTCTTCCGAATAAGATTCAGGGTCGTATTGCAGTATGATTTCAGGCACAAATCCCGCGGGGGCCTCGGTAATGCCGGAGCGGTTGAAGTATAAGTCGCTGTTGCCTGTCAGCGTCATTTCCCCATCGGAGTAGTTGATTACAGAACCATTGATTATTCCGCCGGCGTTTCCGAAAAACTCGATGCCGTTAGCGGCAATTGCCCCGCAAAGGGCGTCGAAGCTGCCGCCGAATGATACGCCGAAACCAGGCGCCATCAAAAAGGTACCGGTTTCCTCCCGAATCCCGTCAAATTGCGGTTCGTCGGGCAATTCGCTGACGGGCAGGCTGGAGACATTGCCGGTAAAGGTTATCCGGTTGGTTTGCGAGTCGTCTTCAATATCGCCATCACCGACAACGACCGCCATCACGGTTGCACCTCCTGTGAATTGCACGATATTAGGCGTCTCGATATAAACGACGCCCTTAAGAGTAACGTTGCCTGAGAAATCAGGATTTACGCCCGCCAGTATTTTTATGTTCTCGAAGGTGGCATCCGAGCTTGTATTGGTGTTCGCATCGACTATGTTCGTGGCGTAAGGTTCGAAATAGCTGGGGACCGGTTCAGGGAATTCGCTAGGCGCGACGCCGAAATCGACATGGTTGTCTATGGCGTCCTGGCCCGTTTCGCCTCCGATGCCGGCTTTGCCACCCTGCAATTCGACATTGGCAATGGGATTGACGATACTGACATCGCCGGCAATATGCGAGTTGCCGGTGATTGACAATGCCAGACTGGAGTTTTCGCTCTCGATATACACACTCGCATCGACTGAAAGATTTACACTTTCAAGTTCGACGTTGCCGGTGAGCGAGAGCGGACCTCGTGAGGCCACCCCGAAATCGAAAACCGTATTTGCCCGCTGCCCGAAGACATAGCCAACGCTGATTATTTTGCTGAAGGTATCGTGTATGCCCGTGATATCGACACGGAGCACGTCGGGATTGACCTGCACAATCTCTGCGGAGAAGCTGCTGTCTGAATCGAGTAATACCGCCGGTATTTCTATTGTTGTGCCTTGGTAGTAAGCTTGTGCGTTCGTGCTGTGATTCTCAGCAAGGTAGTTTTGCAGAGATGTTGCGATTTCATAGAATCTTAATTCTTCGGGTGTTGTGCCGGATATCGAAACGTTGCTCAGCCAGAGTCGGACGATTTCCAGACCGGACTCAGCCGAGGCTCGGGCACGGTTCGCACTGCATAGATTATCGGCGACCTGGAGATTTGAGCCGGAAAGAGCCGCCATACTGATCGCCATTGCGGAAAAGACAAGCACGAATATCATGGAGACTATCAGCGCGAATCCCTGCCGCTTGCGAAGGACCGGCTTATTAGCGAGTTTCATTGTCCCCACCGGAAAACAGCTATCTGGATGTTTCCCAAACAACTTCTGCGTACAATTAAAGTATATGAAAGTTTTCAAAAACGGCAAACACAGTAATAGTCTGACCTATTAGCTTCCCTCGGAATAGGTTTCATTCACCGGCTTGATTACAATAGGGCTCTTGATACCGCTCGGCAGCATTTTATCTTCTTCGGGAGTAATGGTAATCACGCCAATATCGCCTAATTCAGTGGTTTCGGAGCCGCCGTCGTCAAGCGTGGCGCCGATATTAGTTACGTATCCCGAACTCCAGGCTGTCGTGTCGCACATCGAGATGATTGTGCCGTATATCTGCGCATTGCCTCGGACGTCAACTATGCCGCCGACAACTGCGCCGGTTAAAACGTTATGTTCGCTTGCTGCCGGGTTTGTATTGCCGAGGTTAACATTGAAGTGCGGCGCCAGAATGGTCGCTTCCTCGATGCCGGACTCATTGTTGAAGGTGGCTTCGCCCGTGAAATACAGTGCATTATTTTGCCATTTGAAGACCTGCGGTACGTCGGTTATGATTGTGCCCTCAAATGTGCAGTCCTCAAATCGAACGTTGTTGTATTTTGTGCTGCCGCTCTTATAGCAGTCGATATACAAGACGCTGCGGAATGTGCAGTTGCGGAAAAGTGCGTTGTAGTCATCGGGCAGCCGGGCATCCGTGAAAGTCTGATCCTCATAGACGTGACGATTGAGTCTTCTGTTCCATGTGCTGCTCGGCGTTCCATCCCTGGGCATGCTGTAATCGCCCGAGGCGTGCGGGAAGTATTCCACTTCCTTGTCTGCTTCCGGACATGGGGGTATGCTTGTCAGGCCGGAATTGTAAATATCTGTATCATAGTCGGCTATATCCATGCCGGGCATATCTTCGTAAGGCTGCTCGTAGTTGATATTCTCATGATATGCTTTGACTTCGTCTTCCTCGCTGTAGATGCGGTTGCCCTCTTCATCGAATATGGGATTGTCGTTGATATCGAGGGTCTCTAACTGATAGCCTTCGTCCTTGATATCGTCCAAATCGAGAACAGTGTTGATGGTTCCCATTACAGTGGCATCGCTGGTCATGTTATAAGGCGAGATTTCCGGACGGTTCCATGAACTGAAGAGGTCGCCGTTGATAGTCGTATTGCCCGTGAGCCACATTCGCCCCCTGCTGGCAATGGCGTAATTAAGCACCTTGGCGTCTTTGGCGATCTTCATTTCTATGTTTACCTGTCTGGCAGCTTCGCCGTTTGTGCCGATCGAGCGGACCTTGATTGTGTGCGGGGCGCCGTCATATCGGTAAAACCTGATTGTGAAATCGGTGCCTGAACTGTCGAAATTCATGGACGAGGTGAGAATCTGGTCGCCGCAGCCGTGCAAGTCGCTGAAGCGCGACGGCGAGGGCACGGCCTTGCCGTCGAGTGCCATATCGCACAGGTGGGCGCAGAGACTATCCCAAACCGCGTGTGCTTCCAAGTCGGAGACAAAATTATGCCCCGTTTCTGGCAAACTGAGGGTGGAAACGGCGTACTTTGCACAATCGAGCCCCGATTGAGCGGCTGCGAGCGCTAAATTGACTTTGTGCTGATTTGACGCTAAATGGGCGTTCGCATCGGACATTGCGGCCATAGAAACTGCCAGTGCCGAGAAGATGAGCACGAATATCATCGAGATAATCAGTGCAACGCCACGATGCCTCCTGCAAGCGGATTTTGCTGCCGGTAGCATTTTCTCCCCAATCGGAAAACATCCCGCTTTCGCAGATAATAACGACTTCTACGTGGCGCTTAAAGCATACGAAATACTCGGCGGGCTGCAAAATGGTCGAAATAAGACGCGATTGAACAAGGCAGGGGGCATATCTGTTCTGCCGGGGCCGGACCAGTGAGCGGGCTGTTACAAGGTGGACTGCTTCTCGGCGAAATACGAGCTGCGGGCGTACGGCGAGGAGATCACCCACGAAAATCCCAACTGCATCGCTTGCTGCTTCCAGCGGTCGAACCTTTCCGGATGAATGTACTCGACGACTTCGAGAGAATCCGGTGAAGGTTTGAGGTATTGGCCAA
Source organism: Sedimentisphaerales bacterium (assembly GCA_016932835.1). Taxonomy (GTDB): domain Bacteria; phylum Planctomycetota; class Phycisphaerae; order Sedimentisphaerales; family Anaerobacaceae; genus JAFGCD01. The sequence goes on along the minus strand of JAFGCD010000042.1, from coordinate 6,994 downwards.
TAGTTATTCTATCACAACCGACCGTTCGCAGGTCCCGCAGCACCTGCTCGACCTGAGCTTCCGTTTCACCCAAGCCGAGCATAATAGAGGACTTAGTGATGATTCTGTCAAAACTGTCCTTAGCGATTCTGAGAAGATTTAGCGATTGCTGGTAGTCGCCGCCGGACCTTGCGGAAGAGTACAGCGACGGAACCGTTTCGACGTTGTGCCCAAATACGAAAGGCAGGGCGTTGCGAAGGATCTCGATTGCTCGGCTCTGGAACCCGCGGAAATCAGGCGTGAGTATCTCGAATTGTATGTCCGGGCATTGCCTGCGAACTTCATCGATACAATCGTGAAAATGGCTTGCGCCGCCATCGGGCAGATCATCGCGGTTGACGCTGGTTATTACGAGGTATTTCAGTTCCATCTGGCTTGCCATCTGGGCTAATCTGGCCGGCTCAGTCGGGTCCGGCGGGGCGGGCTTGCCCGTGCCCACGGAGCAAAACCTGCAATTTCGAGTGCAGATATTCCCGAGAATAAGGACCGTGGCGGTTCCTCTCGACCAGCACTGGCCTCGATTGGGGCAGTTCGCACTGCTGCATATAGTCTGCAAATCGAGCGAATTCAGTATCTGCTCCGTGCGTGTGAAAGAATCATCGGCAGGCAGCGGTCTTCGCAGCCAGAACGGCAGTTTTCGCGCTTTGTCGGTCATTTCAGGGGTCTCTCAAGGTGTTCTCTGAGCAGTTCGGTAAGCTTTTTCTTCGCAGTCTTCATTGAAGGGCGTTTGCCGCTTTCTTTGAGGATGGAAGTCATTTCAACGCCGTCGAGTCCGCAAGGTATGAACATATCGAAGATGCCAAGGTCGTTTCGGATGTTGATTGCCATTCCGTGGTGCGTTACGAATCTCGATACGCGAACACCAACCGACGCGATTTTCTTTTCGCCTACCCATAAGCCGGGCAGGCCCTTTCGCTGGATGCTGTCAACTCCCAACTGTCCAAGCAGTTCGATTCCTATTGCTTCGAGCGTTCGGATGTATTCGCCGATTCCCAGTCCCAGTTGCCGCAAATCGACGATGGGATAGAAAACCAATTGCCCGGGGTTGTGGGCGGTTGTGCCGCCGCCTCTGCGAATCTCGACTATATCGATATTACGCCGGGCAAGTTCGTCTCGATTCACAATGAGCTTATTCGCGCTGCGGCGGGCGCCGAGAGTGATAACGGGCGGATGTTCGACGATAAGGACTGTGTCGGGGATTTCGTTCTGACCTCTGGCCTGCCGCAATTCATGCTGGCGAGCGAGGATAGCCCGGTAATCGGCGAGACCGCAATCAATAATACTTAAGGAGCTGTTTGCAGGTTCTTTCACATTAGATTCCATCAATATGCCGGAGTCAGAACCGGTCACGATATTCCTCTATGAATTTCTCGTATTCTGCGGACGTGTTAAGGTTGATGAGCCGTTCTGCATCGCTCAACTCGACATACTTTACCTTGCACAGGCCGAATATATCACTGATTTTCCGACGTCCGGAGCTTAGTACCTTGTTCGCTGCATCGAGTATGCTCTTGCGATAAACCGCGAAGAGCGGCTCGATTTTTTCAGTACCTGCCGTTGGGATAACCACATCTGCTCCGTCTCGCTCGGCTTCGGCAAGCAGCCGCTCTACCACAGCCATGTCAATATGAGGAATATCACAGGCGACCACGAAGTTCAAATCGCTGCTCGATGCCTCAATAGACGAGGCAATTCCCATCAGCGGGCCTTGTCCCGACACTCGGTCAGGCACAATTTCAAGCCCGAGAAACGCCAATTTCTCAGGCTCATTGGCGCCAATGAGCACTTGGCTGAATTGCCCGCGAAGCTGATCGCAGATAATCTCGATCATCGGTCGGCTATTAACTGGAAGAAGACTCTTATCCTTTCCCATTCTGCTGCTTGCCCCGCCGGCCATTACTATCGCCGTGGCGTTTTTCATTCCAGACGTGCAGCCCTTACGAAGTCCCCACTTGCCCCTGACGAGTTTTATCTCGTCAAGATTAAGGTCGAACTCCTTGCCGTCGGAGACGACAATTCGGTCGGCGTATTTCTTAACCTTGCGAGCTGAATCCTTCCATATCTTTGTTTCTGCACCTTTAGCCATTAAGAACAGGCCCGGCCGGACAGCCAGGCGAAGCGAGTTCGACTCGCACATCGATACCGCGTCGGGGCCTATCATACCAAGCATCGCCGATACGCCTTCGGCTAAATGTTCTCTGAGAACTCGCAGCCAGAACACTCGACTTGCACCACAGGCAAGAAGGCGCGAAGTATCCTTGGCGGTGTTGCTGTTGTCTTCTTCAGTTATGCGGTACACGCCGTCCAGCGAAGAACACACCCCGCACCCTTCGCCCCCGCGAGGACACTTTCCGTTCTTTTCCTTTATTGTTGTGACCTTTATTCCGATGATATTGTTTCTGTCGCCGAACTTGCGCAGTATCGCGCAGGCCAACTCCGTTTTGCCTGCGTTGATTCCGGCGGAACCTATCATCAGCATCCTGTCCAGCTTGATCATTTCACCACATGGTTCGCCTGACGGCGTCTCCTCAATATCGAGAGCACCGTTTCGATAGAGCTTGGTTCGTCGGCCCGAATTTGAATAGTCGGCACATTTGCATAGATGAACTCGACCTGCCGAACCAGTTCGTTGCGCACCACGATCGCTACAAGGGCTTTACTCGATCGTATCAACGAATCAACGCAACTGCGCCAACCTTGATGCTTAATCTCCAGCGGCCCGAATTCATCGACAATCAGAAATTCTGCGCCGGTCGCGGATTCCGGGCCAAGGGCCGCCTTGCCGAGTTGTATTCCATCTGCGAGGAATTCGAATGAACTACCTTCCCCTCGTCGCGCCAGAGGGGCCTTAGCGCCGCTCAACAAATCGACGGCGTCGAATCCAAGAAGCTTGTTGTTTTCATAGAGAGCCTCTGCCAGCAGTCCTGCGACGGCAAATCCTCCATCGCGTATCGTCTCGACAAGAAGTCCCGCTCCGGTTGTCTTGCCCGAATGCTTCTCGCCTGTCCACAATACAAGCTTCTCGTGTTTGAACTCCATTTCAGATGGTTGGAAGTAACCTTGTCGCACCTGCGGCTCATCCCGGAAGTGGGGGGCTCAGGAAAAAGGTGGTTGCCCCAAGCGCCCACAGTGCCAGTGTGACTGCGGATATAATGCCGGACGACCATTGAAGTCGCAGCGCAAATGGCCTTGCATCGCGGCTCTTGAGTTTCTCGCCTGTGCGGAAACTCAGAGGCACTAACAGGGCCGACCCCAATGCAGCCATACTGCCTGCTATGCCGATATGGCCTAATACCTTGCCCAAGCCGCCCTGTATCCATGGCTCGTAGCGAAACAGATAGGTTATCATCACTGCAAAGACGGCATAGCTCAGATAGGCTGCTCCCGCAGCCGCAAGCCATCGGCTTTTCGTCTTCACTATGCCAAAGAACAGGTCATAGCAGACACCCATCGTCAGGATACCGAGGAGATGACAGCCGAAGAATGGCGCATTGAAGAATTTGTACAGCATCGCGCACGCCGCAACACCGGTCCCGGTGCCGACTCGCGGAAAATAGACCCACGCCAACGTAATTACGGCAAAGCCAATAATAGAAAGAGGCACGGATGCATGTGAAACATTCGCGCGATACAGAATCCCGCCCAGAACAGCTTCCGATATGCCCCAGAGGCTGCTGAAGAACAGCACTGCAAGAATGTATTCTTTCTTCTTCATATCCGTCTTCCCTTAGACTTTGAAAGAGCAGTTTACCTCAATTCGGTTCTGATTCGTCGGCAAGCCCATTACACAGCTATTTGCCCGCAAGCCAATTCCAGGCGAATTCCGACATATCCGCCATCCCCACCGTCCCTTCGGGCCCGTAATCTACCATATTCGCTCCGCCGCACCAATCCGGCTCGCCGCAGTCTTCACGTAACCAGTGGATCGCAAAGAGACCGAAATCGGCGGAGTCAACATCGCAATCTTCATCGAAATCAGCCATCTGGTCAATAATAAAATCTCCCGTGTTTCGCGTGAGCAGTTGATAGTAGTCGTAATCGGTCTCGTCGCTGATGCTCGTGTATTGCTCCAGAATTCCAACCACCCCGCAAAAGCTTTGCCCTATGGTCACAAGCGAATGATATATCCCTTCGGCATCCTCGTTCATATAGTCGGATGCCCAGCAGATATGATTCGAGTCGGAATTACTCTGCAGAACGTAGTTGTCATAGGCTTTCCCATAGCCGGTGGCCTCAATCACGGCATCCTGGACCCTGATTAGCATAGATTCGTATTTTTCCGCGTTGTGGTCGGCTACAAGCCACGAATCGACGCCTTCAACAGGTGCGGCAATCTGGTCGGGAGTTACTGTAACGGGTCTCGGCAGGGGATTGTCGGTGCTGACAATCTCAAAATTAGGGTCGTTGTCCAGGATGTACTGCAGAAAGGTAGTTCCTTTGTTCTCCTCGACAAAAACGTTTCGAAAAGACACCCAGTCTCCAATATTAACATCCGTGAAGGCGCCTGAGCCGAAAAGATCCTTCACCTGGATGCCGCACCAGCCTTCGCCGCATGATGTATCCTGAATGACTAATCTCGGCCTGCGCCCCTCAACTTTATGTATCACCACCCCCCCGAGACAGTCAACTATATCGCCGTCATACAGGCTGGCGCCGTTGGCATCCGTTGTGTATTGAATGCTGTGAATGGACAATGTTTCAGCCCGGGCGTGCGTGGCCAAAACCAAAACGCTGAGAGTTACGACGATTCTTGCTGTTTCTTTCATCTCATGTTCCTTCAAATCCTATGTAACTCTGTTTTTTGACTGTCTTTCGGCATCAGGGGTACCAGTCACGATCACCCAGAGGCGGAACCTCAAGGTCTTCGGGCCATTCCTCTTTCCAGACAGTTTCCTGCCATTCGACATGATAATCGCAGTAGAGAATTGAACCGCCCAGTGCCCCATTGCTCTTGCTGTGTCGGGCGCTGAATGCCTTCGGATAGCTGCCGCAATACTTCCCGGCGGTTGGATTGACCGCCTTGCCGCCATAGCCCTTTTCGGGGTCAAGGAGTTGGTCGAAAAGCAGGATCAGCCGACCCGCATTCTTGATTGTTGTCGATTGAAGAAAACTCGGCATACGCCAATCCGCCCCGGCGGCTCCATGAGGCGCCCAGCAATTCTCGTCCAGTTCAAGGCAGGAATTCATCGCATAGGAGAAATATCCGGTCCTCCTCGGCCTGTATTTGTAACAGCTATCCGGCGCAAGTCGAGCTGACGGGCACTGGAATATCGTATCGATGTCCGGCTTTTGCCGGTAGTCGTAGTCACGCCACGCCTTCTCGCCAAGTAACGGGGGCAAGACGTCAACCCATCCGAAATAGTAGTCGGCCCGTTCGGCATCCGTTTTCGGCGTCGATTCAGTGCGGTCTCGACCGTCAATGTGAGGGTAATAGCCGTCATTCTGCTGGGCGTACACGTTGAAAGCAAACCCCCATTGTCGAAGCCTGCTTTGGCATATTGTCTGTCGCGCCGCCGCTCTTATACGGCTGAGCGCCGGCAGCAGGAGGCCTAAGAGCAGCGACATAATCGAAATCACTACCAGCAGCTCTACAAGGCTGAATGCTTCGCTGCAGGGCGATTGCAGCTTATCTTTGCCTGACAAGCTGCTGATCACCTTGCAAGCCTCCCAAGATGTTTGGCCCAGGCGGTTTGGACCGTTTGTTCGATCTGTTTTCGGAATCGTCCGTATGCATCGAGCCATTCTTTGCCCTTGTCGGTCAGTACTGTCTGTCCGCCGCTCTTGCCCCCTCGTTGTTTGGCCACCAGCGCCACACCGAGAGCTGATTGGGTCTTTTTCAGATCACCCCATGCCTTGCGGTAGCTGATTTGTAATAATCGGCTGGCGGCCTGAAGCGAGCCTTCAGTCTGGATTGCCCTGAGCAGCCGCCATTTGCCGTCACCGAAGGCGCCTTGGATATTCTGGGCGTTCAGCCAGAGTTTGAACCTCGGCTGCAGCTTCTTCATATTTTTATCCTCCATCTCCTTATGAAAAACAGCCAAGTTGACATTTGCATATCCTCACATCGCACTGATTACAGATACGACCTATCTCGGCCACCCCGACATTAAGCTCGGCGGCGAGTTTGAAAGCCTCCGCGCAGTTCAGCCTCTTTTTGCCCTCGGACTCCTGGGCTCGGTTCAAAACGGCAGCCATCACATTCTCGTTGTTCATCGTATTTACCTCCATTGAAAGCAGGGGTTATGCATAGCTCGACATATCCCTTTTGACGGATTAAACCTTTCGAAAAAACGCCCGTCAACAAAAAAGAGAGATGCCCTGCATTTTGTTTTCAATACGGCCATATTTTCTGCCGATACATCCTTCAAATTGAGGCTTCGCAGGAGCCGTGGTGAACGTGATGGGGGAACATACGGAGAACCAAGATGGCTATACAGCACTGGTCGGATGAGATAATTGTTCTCGAACTGCCGGATGGCCCGGAAATGGCGGACGAATTGACATTACTGGCCGAGTATGTGGCCGAGAGAGAGAAATGCAATGTGGTTGTTGATTTCGCCGCCGGTGGAGAGGTAACACCGTCCAGTCTTTCGATGCTCGTTAAATTGCGCCAGTTGACAGCCCAGGGGGGGGCGCGTCTTGTGCTCTGTAACGTTAATCCGACAACTGAGGAGGTTTTCTCTGTTACAGGGTTAAACGAGGTTTTCGAGTTGACTCGCGATAAGTTTGCTGCCTTGGCGACTCTCGATATGATCGGCTGACCCGCTGTTTGAGTCATTCCTCTTCGAATTCTCAAAGACCTATAATGCCCGTCATCATATGACTGTGGCGCTTCAGCCCTCCAAACGACCATATTTCACTCCAGTCTTGTTTGTTTTTGATTGACAGTTGTATGTTGTGGTGCTATAATGGGTTTATAATTCGGGGTGGAATCTCTCTCCGTCAGGTCTCGGCG
>JAFGCD010000041.1 GCA_016932835.1 Sedimentisphaerales bacterium | reverse complement strand
TGTGACCTCTGTGTCCTCTGTGGCTAAATAAAGACGAATAACTCTGCGGCTTGAGACGGAATAGAAAGAAGGTTTTATGGCTAAGAACAGTGATTTGCTGGCGTCTTTGAGCGATGTATCGACCGAGAGCGAGTTTTTCTCTCCTCTGCCCAAAGGCTATGAGAAGGGCAAAACGAAGTACTGCTTCGTCGTGGGGACGGTAATGAGCGGGCTGGGCAAGGGGATATTCTCCTCGTGTCTGGCGAAGCTGATGCAGGATAAGGGGCTGAAGGTCGCGCCGATTAAGCTGGAGGGATACCTGAATGTCGATTCGGGGACGCTGAATCCGTTTCGTCACGGCGAGGTCTTCGTATTGGACGACGGGATGGAATGCGATATGGACCTTGGGACCTACGAGCGGATGCTTGACCAGGACCTGAGCAAGGCGAATTTCACCACGAGCGGGCAGATATTCAGCTCTGTCCTGAATAAGGAAAGACAGGGAGAATATCTCGGCAGAGACGTCCAGATGATTCCTCATGTCACCGGCGAGGTGAAACTGCGGCTGCGCGAGCTGGCGATGCAGAGCGATGCGGACATCGTTTTCGTGGAGATCGGCGGCACGGTCGGAGACCTCGAGAATGCCTATTACATCGAGGCGATGCGCGAACTGGCATACGAAGAAGGGCCTGGCAGCAGCTGCTTCGTGGCTCTGACATATATTCTGAAGCCGAAGACCCTGGGCGAGCAGAAATCCAAGGCCGCTCAGTTGGGTATTAAGCAGCTCATGCAGTTGGGGATTCAGCCTGAAATTATCGCATGCAGAGCAAGCAGCGAAGTAACTGAGAAGGTTCGGCAGAAGATCAGCGTCTATAGCAATGTTCCGATGGACAGAGTAATAAGCCTTCCCGATTCGGCGAGTATCTATACTATCCCTGCGATGATCGCAGAGGCCGGCCTGGACTTCAAGGTCGCCAGACTTCTGAAAATAGAGGACAGGCTCAATCTTCGGCACGAGCGCAAGGCGTCGGCGAAATGGTGCGATTTTACGGATAAGATAAGCGCAGCGAGACGTGAGATTACCATAGGTATTACGGGCAAGTACACTTCGGTTCGAGACAGTTATGCCTCGATCATCAATGCTCTGGAACACGCGGGCATCGCGCTGGGGGCCGATGCCGAGATTAAATGGATCGATACGACAGGCATTACAAACTCAAATGCGTCGCAGAAGCTTGCGAACGTGGACGGGATTATCGTTCCGGGGGGATTCGGGACTCGCGGGGCCGAGGGGAAGATTGCGTGCATAAAGTACGCACGAGAGCAGAATCTGCCTTATCTCGGCTTATGCTTCGGTTTCCAGATGGCGGTTATAGAGTTTGCCCGGAATGTTTGCGGGCTGACTAATGCCAACAGCACTGAAATCGAGCCCAACTGCAGCGAGGCTGTCATCGACATACTTCCGGAGCAAAAGAAGATCGAAGGGCTTGGCGGCAATATGCGGCTTGGCGGCAGGGACGTCGAACTGAAGGACAAGACCATAGCGTGGGAGCTTTTCAATAAGGCGAAATCCGTACGCATGCGTTTCCGGCACCGTTACGAGGTCGATCCGCGTTACATCGAGCAGTTGGAACAAGGCGGGCTTGTATTCTCCGGCAAGGCGCCCGATCAGCCTATCATGCAGATACTGGAACTGCCGAATCATCCGTTCTTCATGGGCACGCAGGCTCATCCCTGTCTTACATCCAGGCCTTTGAGACCGCATCCGATGTTTGTTGGGCTTGTGGCGGCGGCGATGCAAAGACACTGGCCGAACGAGAACTTACCCGACCGCATCAAGGCGGCGCAGAAAGTCTGCACACAAGGACGTTGAATCTGAGATTGACTTTATAAAGCAATGCCCGGATTCACTCGGTCTTTCCGGCTTCTTCAGGCCCTGCAGCTTCGCCCTTAAGCTTAGCTATTTCCTCTTTCAGCGTCGCGTTTTCCTCCCTGATTTTTGCGCTTTCTTCCAGCGCCGCGACGAGCACATCATTAACCGTTTTCTCCATGCCCTCCTTCAGTTCCTGTTGACAATCGGCGGTTTTCTGCCGGCATTCGGCAAGTTTGCTCTGTTCGAGCTTAAGGCGTACTGTGTACTGTGTCTTGAGGCCTTCAATTTCCTTGTCTTTTTGGGCGATCTGCTTTTTCAATTCCATGTTCTCGGCAGCTATGAGCCTGGCCTTCTTGTCGCCCGGCGTCTGTGACTCCTGGCATCCGGCAGCCGATACCAGTGCGACGGCAAATGCCGCGACGAGTACGACATAAAGCAGTCTTTTCATTTTAGAATCCTTTCGAATGGAGGTCGGTACTATTATGTATTAGATACGGGGGTAATTATAGCGGAGCCGGGCCTTTCGTCAAGTGTGCCGGTCACTCGAAAAGCACACTTAGTTCATCTCTGCGTGCCTTGTCGATATGGTCCTGGTCGGTCCAGACAGCCAGGTCGAGGCTGTGGCGACAGGAGCACTGGTCACATTCAAGGTTTTCTGTGCCGGCGAGGACGGCCTTGAGCAGTGCGAGGCAGTTATTCGTAGCCGCGACGAGGTTGCCGATTATCTCCTTCAGGAGTGTTTTCCTGTCTATTCCATACTCATGCAGCTTCCAGCAATCGTAATCGCTGACCAAGGCAACCATTGCATAGCACATCTGGGCTTCTCTGGCGAGTTTGGCCTCGGGCATACCTGTCATTCCAATCAAATCGGCTCCCCATGCCCGGTGCAGGAGTGATTCGGCGCGTGTTGAGAACTGCGGGCCTTCCATGCATACATACGTTCCCTCGTGGTGCGTTTTGACATCGATGCTCTTCGCCGTTTTAGCGAGTGTTTCGCGTAGTTTGGGGCAAACCGGCTGTGCCATTTCGCAATGTACGGCAGCGACTCCGTCGAAGAAGCTGGTTCGCCGCCTGAATGTCTTGTCGATGTACTGACTGACGAGGATCAGATCCGCAGTGGCGATATCCTCTCTGAGCGATCCGACGGCGCCGCTTGCGATTAGCGTACGGACCCCGAGCTTCTTCAGTGCGAAGATGTTGGCTGCGTAGGGCACGCAGCTTGGCGAGAAGGTATGGCCGACGCCGTGGCGATTTATAAATGCGATTTGCCTGTTGCCGTAGCGCCCGACGAGGATTGGCATACTGGGCTTTCCAAACGGCGTATCGATGTCGTGCAGTTCAGAATCGGTGATCTGTTCTGCGAGGGTATCGCCAAGTCCTGTGCCGCCTATCAGTCCGATGAGTCTTTCTGCCATAGTTTTTTTCTCCATTGACCAAACCGGCGGCTATATTACCGGCTCTTCGATGAATGCACAATCGAAAAGTGTGAAAAACACGAGTACGCATTCGAAACAGCTTGACCATAATTCAAGTGAGGCGATAATAGAGCGCCGCGTGCTGCGTCAACTGATTTTTTTCTGCAGGAGACATGAGACAATGGACCTTTTAGTTACGGTAAAAGAGATTAAGGGGCAGTGCCCGACTTATAAGGTCGGGGATTCTTTCACGCTCAAGGCGGGCTATCAGCTCGTAAGCGATATTCCGGTGTGCATGCATGCTTTGGGGTCTTTGATGCCCTACTATAATGCGCTTCGTGTATCGGAGCCGGCTCAGTGGGGCATCGAGGGCAAGGACGATTCGAGCAAGGCTTACATTCACTGCCCTGATTCGGTCACGTTCACCGGCGGCGGAACGGTTACTTTCGAGGTCAGTAAGGTAGTGTAAGAGGCCGGGCCCTTGTTGGCATGGGAGCAGTCGCGGCGAGGCCGCCGACGGACCTGCCTGTCGTCACGGTTCTATTTTGATCCGTGCAGGCGCGTTGAGGGTTATTATCAAGGCATTTATTTCGGGGTGGAATTGGGTCTCGGCAGGCCCGAACCGTATGGTTTCTTTCCTGTCGTCGGCCCATTCGACTTTAGCGGGTTGTTTTTCCATTCCGGATATCAAGAGTCTGTACTGTCTGCCGGCGCACCCATCGACTGCAATCGAGATCAAGCCTTCGTTGTCTTTGACCTCGCCAATCCTCGATGGGGCGTGTACGAACCAGTTGCGAGCAGGGACTTTTTTGAAATCATATATTTTCCCGACAGCAAAGAGTTCGGGAATATTGGCCTGCACCGTTCCGGGATTTATCGCGGGGCCGTCTGAGATCTGAGGTCGCAGCAGGAAGTAATCTGGCAGGAGTCCCTGACGGTCGGCATCGGTAACGGGCCAGGTCATCTGCAATCCTGCGGCCGTTATTCCCTTTGCAATCTGTTTCCATGGTCCTTGCGGGTCCACTTCGGCCAGCATGTGTAAGGCTCCTCCATAGACCAGTCCGCACCACTGGACGGGCTGGCCGAACCAGACGGGGGCCTGCCAGTTTGTGCCTCCGAGGACGGCAATAGTAGCATAGCTGCCGACTCGGCCCGGGGTCGGGGGATGCAAATATACGAACGGCACGCCGGTCCATGCCCAGTAGCGGGCCTGTTCGAGGTAGTCATCTTTCTGCGAGATTATGTAGGCTATGGTGTATGCCTTTACCATGTGGGCCGAGGCGAGGATGTCGGGCGTGTGGAGTGGTATTTCCCAGGTCTGCGCGCCGCGTGGGACGGTGTCGGCGTAGAGGGCGGTCTGCTTGTCGAGCAACTCAAGAGCCTTGGCCGTGAGCTGTTTGTCGCCTGAGAGCGCGGCGGCCTGGAGGATGTCTGCCACAAGTCTTCCTCCGAAGCCGTTGGCGTGTTTTGCGAAGTGGGTTCTGGAGTAATCCGTGCCGCCCGGCTCGTATGTTAGTATGCCTTTTTCGTCGAATCTCTTGAGTTGGTCCATGGCTGCGTCGCGTCTTTGGCGGACGAATTCGGCGAGTCGGCCGAACACGAACGGCGCCGCGGGCAGGCGGACATGGCCGACGCTGCTCGAGAAAGGCTGGTCTTGGGGTATCCCTGCCAGCGCGGTTTTCCGCAATTCGCTCAGTCTGTTGCGGAGGCTGTCGTCTTCAAGGAAATCAGTGAGCCAATCGATGTACATAGGTGCATCGGCTGCGGGCTGTGGTCCGAAGCTGGTCCCCCAGACGGCGTGCCTGAAGAGGCCCTGGTTGTTGATTTTGGAGTCGAGCCAGCCGTGGGCAAGGAGTTCGGCTGCGGCCTGCAGACCTCCTTGGTATTGGGGCACAGGTGGCAGGCCTCTTAGTCGGACGTATTGCTTTACAGCCGGTATTATCGTTTTTCCTTTTCCGCCAATTATGGTTACGGAGGCGTTTAGGGTCGCGCCGGCATTGAGTTTGAAGGGGCTATGGGCGCATGGGGCATTCTCAAATCTCAGCGTCCCTACGGCCGGGGCGGTTAGCGCTATCAGGTGCGCATCCGAGTTGTAGATTCTGTCGGGCGAATCAAATGTGGGTGCGATCATTTCCGAGGGCTGCCATATCAGGCCTATGTAGCAATCGTCTTTCGATACGGCCATCATAGGGAATGTAATCTTGACCGGGTCGGGGGTTCGCCGGATATTGTGCGGCTCGGCGATGTCCGCGGTGCTGCTGGCGGGCTCGTCGCAGAGGTATTCAAGGCCGGGGAAAATACCCTGGTATTTGGACTTTCCGAAAGTGCCGAGTCCGGGGAATACGGCCAGGTACGGGATGTGGACTACGTCTCTATCTTTATCAACCTTAATTTCAACTTCGACAATCAGGCTTCCTTCGGCTGCGGGCTTTGCGGTTCTTTTGATCCGCCAGGTGGCCCCACCGCTGTCGGGTATCGAGGCATTTTCAGTAAGCGTGCCTTTCGGCTCGCTCTGAAAGGTGACTTGCGCTTCCTCGAGATTGAGCCATTGTGGACGGCCTTCGAGGATGAATCCAATGAGGTCTTCCTGACGGCCTGCGGCCATTTCCTTGCCGTTGACCTTGAGGGCAAAGCCGCCCCATTTGGCTTTGAAGTGTTCAAGTTCGAGCTGGCCTGATTTGACGGTCGCGGGATCGGTAGTTTTCTCGGGCAATTGGGGTTTTTTGAGTTCGGGGAGGCGAATTCCTTCGATTGCCTCGACCTTTATGAATCGCAGGGTCACCTGCCCGGCGTCGAGGCATGGGTCGAGGCGGAAGCGGGTTTTCTCGCCGAGCTTGTCGGCGATGATGACTGAATAGTCGTGCCATTGGCCGTCGTTTCGGACATCGAAGCGGACCGACTTGCCCGCAGTAAAGGTCCTGCCGTAGAAGATTTCCGCGGCGGTATCTGCGGTCGATTTCATTCTGATTACGAGCCTTGTGACGTCGGCTGCGGGCAGGTCTATGGGCGGACCTTCGATCCATGGGTCCTGGCCGGTCGCGGTGACAAGCAGGCCTTCCGGCGATGATTCCAGGGGATTGACTGTCGGGTTAGGGGTCCATCCGAGTATGCCCTTAGTAAAATCCCATTCCGCAACCTGTTCGGCGGGGGCTGTCTTCGGCACGATGAGGATTACAATCAGTACGAGCCATATCACGGCTGTTCGGTGGATAAACATAGCGTCTCCTTGCGGACTTTTTATTGAAGTCTATATCGGAGACGGCTGTCATGTCAAGTGGCGTGTTGTGATTCGGCATCGGGGCTGCGTCGCGCAGCCGGGGGGGGCTTTCAAGGCTGCCGGTGTAGAGATTTGCTCAGACGGTCGCTTGCGGGGCAACGGCATCGTCGGCAAATTCGAAGACATTGTCCAGGCCTGTGACCAAGAATACATTCCTCGTAGCCGGGGAGACCCTCGTAAGAACGAGGCCTCCTTTGTTGCGCATCAACTGGTCCCTGAGGTTGAGCAGTCTCATGATTCCTTCGCTTGAGAGGACATCCACGTTTGCAAAATCGACAGCGAGTCGGCACAAAGGTCTGTTGCGAATAGCCCTTGAAACACCATCGAGGGTTTCGAGGTTTTTCGAACCCGGTGGCAGTTCGACGGCAAAGATATTATTGACGGCATCGCCATGTGTCATTTTCGATCTCCAATCACATCCGAAGGACGATTCAAGGCTTTATAGAACTTATCGTTAGAAAAAGCAGGTAAGTTTAGCCGGGGTCGAGCGGATTCGGGATTCGAGTCACTTTTTGGGGAATCGTCGGGTCCGGGCTTATGATTATAGGCCTTGTGCGTGGGAGCCGGTCCAAGATGTCCACCGGCCGTGCAATTGGACAGATATTGCAGTATAATCCACTTGATGAGTATCGAGGACAAGATAAAAGGCAAAGCTCTTGCGTTGGGTTTCGATGCGGCCGGCATTACGAGCGCTTCGCCGATAAGCGACGAGCAGGCGGACCATCTGCGGTTGTGGCTCGCGGCGGGGTATGCGGGGCAGATGGGCTATATGCACCGGAATTTCGAGAAGCGAATCGACCCGTCACAGCTTCTCGACGGCGCCGAATCGGTTATCATAGTCGCGTTGAACTACAAGCCGCGAGAAGGAAGCGTCCGCCCGACAAACGAGCCTTCAGGCCGCGTGGCTGACTATGCACTGTACGAGGACTATCATCCTTTCATGAGGGAGCGATTGGGGAGATTGGCGGATTTCGTGATTTCGCTGACCGATTCGGACGGGCGCTTCAAGATATGTGTCGATTCGGCTCCGCTGGCCGAGAGGTCTCTGGCGGCACGTGCGAGGCTGGGTTTTATCGGCAAGAACCACATGCTGATAAATCCCGCGTTGGGGCCGGAGGTATTTCTTGGGGCGATTGTCACGACGGTCGGGCTGCGGAGTGATAATGCCGGCGGGGGAGGCGGCTGCGGCGGGTGCGAAAAGTGCATCGAGGCATGCCCCAGCGGCGCGTTGCGGAAAGACGGGCAATTCGATGCGAGGCGGTGCATCAGCTATCTCACTATCGAACATAAAGGGCAAATCACCGCAGAGCTTGCGGGCAATATGGGTGACAGGCTGTTCGGGTGCGATGAATGCGTGAGGGTGTGTCCCTATCTAAAAGAAGCGCCTGCGTGTGCGAATAGGGAGTTCAAATTCTATCCGGACCGGAGCGCGCTGGAACTGAAAGATGTTATGGGGCTGGACGAGGCGTCTTTCGAGAGGACCTTCGGCGATTCGCCAATCAGACGGGTGGGAGTGGAAGGGCTCAAGCGCAATGCGCGAATCTGCGCGGCGAATAGTCGTTAGCTATGGAATCAGGGCATCTGCTGGGAAGTCATTTCCTTGAGACGTTCCTTTGCGAAGAGATATTTGTCTTCGTCGAGGCGGCTTACGATCCGGTCTCTTTCGGGATACATCATGCGAAACTGGCGGCGGTAACTGTCTTCGATTTCGACGGCTCTTGTGTACTGTTCGATTGCCCTGCCGGTGTTGCCCCGCTGCTCTTCTATTCTTGCGAGTGTTACCCGGAGCCTGGCACAGCCTGGGTAGCGTTTTATGGCCTGGGCGACGGCCTCTGCGGCCTTGTCGAACCATGGGGCGGCTTCTTTTGGTTTTGCGGTTTCTGCGAGCAGGATGTATGTTTTTGTCAGCCTTTCGTAGTTTTTGAAATCGGCGGGGCTGCGGTCTATGGCGGCGAGGAAAGCGTGTTCGGCTTTGAGCAACAGGTCCCTGTCACGGTCGCTGTTCACTTCGAAGCGACGAAAGTAGAGTCGTCCGTCGAATGTCAGGGCTGCGTGGTCGAGCGGGTCATGCTCAGCGGCGGATTCGAGGATCGGGTGAACCCGGTCAAATTGTCCCAACTCGACCATGCGGTCGGCGAGAGCAATTCCTGCGGTGCTTCTTACTACGGGGACAAAGGCGTAATTCAGGAAGACAATCGTGACAGTAATCACGGCGGCACAGACTATCAGCCGTGTTACCGGAGCGATTTTCAGAGAGACATGCAGCGTCCGGTCGCGGTTAGCGTGCGTTGCTACCAGGCAGGCCACCACCGCCCAGAAAGCAGTGAATACGCCCGGCTCGAAAACGGCAAAATCTATAAGGTTATGAACGAGAAGTCCCACGACGGCGCTCAGCAGAGCGGCCGGCGCCACCGACTGCGAGGGTTCGCCGGCCTTTCTTTGGCCTACGGCTGCAAGCAGAAACCCTACGAGGAAGACTAAAACGGGCATCAGGTATAACACCGTTATTGCCGCAAGTTTCTCTTGATTCGGTGCGTCGGCCGGGATCGGCGATGTGATCGGCCTGACTATTAGCAAGGAGGCGGCTATCGCGAGTGCACAGCCGAGAGCGAGTCTGTAAAAAGTCGGCTCCCGCTTTTTAAGGGGAAGCGTCGAGTCACTTGCAGTCGGCGACAAGACCCTCCAGATCGGGACGAACAGCATCGCGAGGAATCCTGCCAGGCCGAGGGGCCCGTATTGAGTCAAGATGCTCAGGAGGAAATTGTGCGGGTCGGCCACTGATTCCAATGCGGCATCCGGCTTGTATTGTGTGTAGTAATCGGAGAATCCTCCGGGTCCGACTCCTGTGAGGGGGTGGTCGGCGTACATTTTTGCCGCAGCGTTCCAGTACTGCCCCCTTACGAGCATCGAAGGCCCTCCGGGCAGGCATTCCCTTTTCGAGCCATAGCAAGCGACGGCGGCGGCCACTGCCGCGATTAGAATCAAGCAGGCTATGAACAGGAACCTTCTATGCAATTTCAACCAATTGCCGAAGCGAGAGTATATAAGTAATAGCAGGACTGCGAAGAACAGGCCAATAAATGCCCCCTTGCTCCTCGTGAGAAGAAGACTGAGAAGAATAAGCGCGAGCGGGACGGCTCCTGCGAGAAGTTGAAGACGGCCTGCGCCGGCGATTTGGTTTCTGTGTTGATCGATAAGAAGGGCTGCCGCTGCAAAACCAGCGAGGAGCAGGAACGAAGCTGCGGAATTTCTGGTGGTGAAAAAACCACGGACTCCTTTCGAGTATATTCTGTGCTCGAACATGAAACTCTGGAATGTGTTCGGCTCGATTCCGAGCGGTTCGAGCATGCTCTTGGGGTCTTTTTCGTATTGGTCTATCGCAGCCTGGTTGCCGCCGAGGAACTGCTCCGCCGCCTGCTGGGCGGTGACGACTCCCAGCGCGACGATTACAGCAAGGACGATTTTTATCTTTGCCGGAGAATCAAGTATCTGGACGAGCAGAATCGCCATTATTACGGGCGCCAGCAATACTGTGAAATCGGTTATCGCCAGTCTTTTGTTCGAGGCGGCGAGGCCTGCTATCAGGGCTGCGATCGCAAAAATGACAAGCCCTGTTTCGATTCCGGCGTGACGGTAGAAGAGTCTATTGCCGCAGATGCCGGCCACAAGCCAGATGACAAATGCGAATATCAGTACGGCTGAGACGGAGAGGCTGTAGATGGCATCACTGACGGCGCCGGGTATGCCGGGGGATTCGAGTGTGGGGCTTTCGGTAAATGTCACTCGCAGGGCCAGGACGGACAAGCACAGGGCCAGCAGAACATATTCAAGAACCACAAGAGCCCGGGGCTTAGTCGTATCGGGTTTATTCGGCCTTTTTGTCATTATTCGAAGCGGTTTCAAGGATTGCGATTATCGCAAGTACCATAACGGTCTGAACGAGCACCAGTACGGCCCCGGCCAGGCTGGCGCCATACAGAATTACGGCTCCGAGTCCGGTACACAGTGTCGCCAGATAAAGTGTCAGGGCGGTTTGCGTATCTGTGAGGCCTCGTTTTCTGAGACGGTGGGAGAAATGCTGGGTGTCGCCGACAAAAGGGCTGTTTCCCTGGCTTATTCGCAGGGCCGTTACACTGAGGAAATCATACAGGGGGACCGCCATTACTACGAGCGGCAGGAGGACCGGATACCATTGGCCGCTTCGCGCCTGATGGTAGTACGTTGTTCGGAGTGTAAGCATCGCCACGAAGAATCCTACTACCATGGAACCGGCGTCGCCCATGAATATCCCGGCGGGAGGGAAATTGAAGACGAGGAATCCTAACAGGGCGCCAATGAAAATCAGTGCGAGCCCTGCGACAAAGACCTGCCCGCTCATTGCCGCGGCGGTGAAGAGTATGGACGCCGCTATTGCAGCGATGCCTGCGGACAAGCCGTCCATATTGTCGAGGAAGTTGAAGGCGTTGACAATCAGGACTATCCAGAATGCCGAGAGGAGCGATGTCACAAGACTGTTCTGGATGAAAAACTCAACCCTTATTTCGGCCCATGCGGCGGCCATAAATGCAACCGCGAACTGGACGACGAGTTTGAATCGAGGGCCGAGGCGTTTGATATCGTCCCAGAGGCCGAGAGCGAACAAGAGGCCGGCGGCTAAGAGCATCACTGCGAGCTGGCTCAGTTTGGCGGCGAAGTCCGCCGGGTCGATATTGGCTTTTTCGGCGAGTGCGGCGAAATGTCCCTTCATGAATACGAACCTTATCGCCGCGGCGCCCGCGAGCATGAAGACGAGCATTGTCGCGAAGATTGCGATTCCTCCGCCGAGGGGTATTACGGTTCTGTGGTATCTGTCTTCTACGGGGCGGGCGACCAATCCCGTGCGAGCGGCGAATGCCCTTACGACCAGCGTCAAGACAGTCGAGAGAACAAACGAACCCGTAAGCAGGACTGCGGCAGATAGAACTAACGTTGCGATCTTAGCTGCTCCACTAATCTCTTTCTAACCCTGTCGAAAAAGTCGAAATACAACTGCTGCCTGTAATCAGGAAACGTGTAATCAAACGGTCGCCAGCGGCCCTTGTCGAATGACAGGGTCACTTCGGCGTACATTCTTTTTCCGATGTATATACGATGCGAGAAGTCCTTTGTTGAGGCTAAAATAAGCTTTGCAGGCTCGATTATGCCGGGATCGAGGTTTACAGGCCTCGGCAGCGGGATTGCGAGTTTTTTTGCGAGTTTTTTCTCTATTTTGTTGGTGCGGAGCTTTATTTTTGCCAGTTTTCCGGGGTGAATCAGCTTCTCGAAGCTGAGAAATTGCCTCATGATTCTCGGGCCTGTCTGCTCTTTGTAGTAGTCCGTCTGGACGAAGGGCCAAACATTACTTGTGAAATCGGTCTTTCCGAAGGCGTCGATCGCCGCCTCGACCGCTTCGTGGAGGCAGTTCCGGTCCGCGGCAAGGATGCCGATGATGAGCTTTACAGGCTTAGGATTCTTCAACTCCCACATTATTCTGGGCATCGAGAATAAATACGCCGGCGTCTTAATAGTTCTAACAAGTCGGCATCGTGCCGATCAGACATCACAGATCTTCGCAGCGGCGGCCAATGACGTCAGCGGGTCCTTCTTCGGGACGAATTCGTGCGCGACGTATCCGGTGTAGCCGGTCTCGACGATTGCGCGCATAATCGCGGGATAATACAACTCCTGCGTTTCGTCGATTTCGTTCCTTCCGGGATTGCCGCCTGTGTGGTAATGGCCCATGTAATCCTTGTACTGCCTGATGGTGCGGATGATGTCGCCTTCCATGATCTGTGCATGATAGATGTCGTAGAGGATCTTTACTCTTTCCGATCCGACCCGCTTGCAGACCTCGACGCCCCACTTGATATTGTCGAACATGTAGTCGGGGTGGTTGACCTTGCTGTTGAGATATTCGAGGCAGATATTGACTTTCTTTTTCTCGGCATGGGAGGCGATCTGCTTGAGCGCGATGACGGTATTCTCCACACCGACGTCGTCCGGCATTCCATCGCGGTTTCCGGGGAAGCTGATGACATTGGGGTATCCGTATTCGGCGCCGGCGTCGATAGCATCCTTTATCTTTTGGAGGCAGTCGGCGTGCTGTTCCTTTCTGTTGAGTCCCCTGCCCAAGCCGTGCGTATTTATTATGGAACATTCCAGCCCGTACTTTTTGAGCATGGGAAAATCAGCAGGGCCGAGCAGGTCGATGCCTTTGAGGCCCATGTTCTTGCATGCGATGCACATTTCTTCGAGCGATAATTTACCGTAGCACCACTTGCTGACGGACTGTTTGATGCGTCCGTTCTTAACGACCATTGTCACCTCCTTGGGAGCCAGGGCCAAGGCTTTTGCGCCTGCAGCGGCGACGACGCCTGCGGCCAGTGATGTATTGCGAATAAAGCTGCGTCTGGATAGTTTGCCGTTTTTCATATTTCTTCTCCTTGTTGAAGTTCGAAGCCGGCTCAGGCTCAAAGGCCCGAGCCAAACCACTTTCCAAATGCTATAATCAAAACCTGAAGCCCATATGATATACGAATTCGGGGGTAATGTCTGCGCCGTTCAGAGATTATTTTCGTCTTTTTGCCGGGGACGGGGACGGGCCCTGTCAGGCTGAAATTTCTTTCTTAAGCGAGGCGACGACCTCGATGGTCTCGTCAGCGGCCTTGTCGATTGGGAGTTTTCTGCTTTCGGCATCGCGTCGGAGTTTCAATTCGACCTGGCCTTCTGCTATGCCCCTTTTGCCGACGGTCAGCCGAACCGGGATGCCGATGAGGTCGGCGTCTTTGAACTTGACACCGCCCCTGAGAATTCGGTCGTCGTAGAGGACATCGATACCTGCGTCGAGAAGCTGCTTGTAGAGGCTATCTGCGACTTTGGCGACTTCCTCGTCGTCCTGGTTGACACAGGTTATGATCACTTCGAACGGCGCGATTGCTATCGGCCAGACGATGCCGTTTTCGTCGTTGCCGAGCTCGATGGCGGAGGCGAAGATTCGATTGACGCCGATACCGTAGCAGCCCATCAGGCAGGGCTTTTCGACGCCCTGCTCATCGAGGAACCTGGCGCCGAGTTTGGTGCTGTATTTTGTTCCGAGCTTGAAGACCTGGCCGACCTCGATACCCTTCTTGAAAAGCAGCTTTTTGCCGTCGCGGGTATCGCCCTGCCCAGCGTAGCGAAGGTCGGCGACTGTTAAGTTATCACCTTCAAGCGGGAAATCACGTCCGGGAACGACGTTCTTGATGTGGTAGTCGGTCTTATTGGCCCCGGTGACGCCGACGGGCATGGCGGCAACGGCGTGGTCGATAATCAGCTTCGATACTTTTTCGGCTATTCCAATCGGTCCTGCGAATCCGACTTTTGCGCCGGTGACTTTTTCGATAGTCTGCTCGTCGGCAAGGTCCGTATGCGCGCCGCCGAGGGTTTGTGTGAGCTTTTCCGGATTGAGGTCGTGGTCGCCGCGCACCAAGGCAGCTACCGTATCATCGCCTGCGGCGTAGATGAGGGTCTTTATCATATCCTGGGGTTTGGTTTTGAGGAAATCGCAGACCGCTTCGATAGTTCCGACGTTGGGGGTATGGACTTCTTGTGGTGCGGGGAGATTCCTCGACTCGCCTGGCTCACTCGTAATGACAGAGGGGGCAACGGGGTCGATTGCCGCTTTTTCGAGGTTCGCGGCGTATGAGCCGTCTTCGGTATATACGATGGTATCCTCGCCGGATTCGCAGGGAATGGTGAACTGGTGCGAGCCGGAACCTCCCATCTCGCCGGACTCGGCCTCGACAATAACGTATTCGACTCCGCATCGGGTGAAGATTCGGCAATAGGCGTCGTACATCGCCATGTAGCTTTCGTGGAGGCTATCGGGCGTATCGTCGAAGCTGTATGCATCCTTCATAATGAATTCGCGGGATCGAATTGGGCCGAAGCGCGGGCGGAATTCATCGCGGTATTTTGCCGTAATCTGGTAGAGATTCATCGGAAGCTGCTTGTATGACTTGATCTCTCCTGCGGCGAGATTCGTGAAGACCTCTTCTGCGGTGGGTCCGAGGACGTTCATCCTGCCGTGGCGGTCTTCGAGCGAGAACATTGTCGGGCCGTAATCGGCGCTCCTGCCGGTCCGGTCCCAGAGCTCCTTAGGCTGTATCGAAGGCACGATGATTTCCTGGGCGCCGGCTCTGTTCATTTCCTCGCGTACGATTGCGATTATCTTGAGCAGGCTTCGCCAGCCGAGGGGCAGATAACAGTATGTTCCGCTTGCGACCTTGCGAATCAGGCCTGCGCGAATCATCAGGCGATGACTGAGGCACTCGGCGTCGGCGGGGACTTCCTTGACGGTAGGTATG
Source organism: Sedimentisphaerales bacterium (assembly GCA_016932835.1). Lineage (GTDB taxonomy): Bacteria > Planctomycetota > Phycisphaerae > Sedimentisphaerales > Anaerobacaceae > JAFGCD01. The sequence goes on along the minus strand of JAFGCD010000041.1, from coordinate 11,452 downwards.
AATGTCTTGCTGTACTTCATATCGTATCTCTTTTCTCGTAATGAGTTCGTTCTCGAAAGGCTGTTTATAGCCTACAATGCGGCGGATTGCAAGAGATGTTGGAGATTTTAGCGTTTGAGCGAGGCCGGGGTTGCATAAGGATTGGATTGGGCGTATGATGGGCGGGCTTTAATGTGAGAAGCTTAACCGAAAGACGCTTAATACGGAGCATGGAATGTCGCACAAGTTTATCAACCAGATCGAGCCGGGAGAAACTATCGACGAAATCTACATGGTCAAGGACCCTATTCTCAGGAGCACGTCGCGTGGCGACTTGTATATTGCGATGTTTCTCTGCGATAAGACGGGGCAGTTGAACGGGCGGATGTGGCAGGCGAGCGAGGTGGTTTACAAATCTCTGCCTAAGCCCGGATTCGTGCATATAAAGGGCAGGAGCGAACTGTACCAGAATAACCTGCAATTAGTGGTCAATACGATCAGTGAGATAGATTCGAGCCGGGTCAATATCGATGATTTCCTTGCACAGACGGGAAAAGACATCGACAGGATGTTCGCGGAGGTCGCCGAGATTGTCGGACGGGTGAAAAATCCGCAACTCAAGGCGCTCGTCGGGGCATTTCTCGGCGATGAGGAACTCATGGCGAAATTCCGCAAGGCGCCCGGGGGCGTCAAGCTCCACCACGACTGCATCGGCGGTCTTCTGGAGCATACGCACAACATGCTGCGAGTTGCGGTCGCTATACTGCCCCTCTATCCAAAGGTGCAGGCGGACCTTGTGCTGGCGGCAATCTTCCTGCACGACATAGGCAAGACCGACGAGCTCGGCTACGATATGGCTTTTTCATATACCGACAGCGGACAATTGATCGGGCATATCGTCAAGGGCTACGGCATGATACATCAAAAGGCCGAGACGCTGCGGGCTGCGGGCACACGAATCGACCATGAAACGCTGGACAGCCTGGAACACATCATTTTAGCTCATCACGGAGAATACGAATTCGGCTCGCCGAAGCTGCCGGCGACCGCTGAGGCGTTTATGGTGTGCTTCATTGACGATATGGACGCCAAAATCGACCAGGTTGTCTCGGCGATTGACGATGAATTGGGCGATGGGAACTGGACGGCCTGGCAAAACGCCCTGCAAACGCGCCTGTACAGGAAGCGTCTGGAATAGACGGTCGACCGATTTGTGGGATTCAGATGTGTAATGGCAGAACGCTGATTCTGTTGTGGTGCACATTGCTTGCGACGGGGTGCTCCAGCAACAAACTGGTGAGGGAGTTGCGTGCAAGGGGCATGAAACCATCGACAATTAGGAAGCTGGTCCTCCAGGCCTCCGAAGGCGACTATGGGTCGGATGTCAGTGTTGCCGTGACAGACAGAGAAGTAATTCGCAGGGTCTGGCGATCCATAGAGCGTGCCGAACCTTACGGGCGATACTCCTTCTGCGGCGTGCCGAAGGTCAAGTTCTATTCACAAGAGTACTCGGACGAACCACCGGCCGTCTTGAATCTGTATTGTGGCAGTATTGAACATCGCAGTTCGATACATCTGGAGGGTATGGAACCCGGTCCCCTTGACAACTCAAGAGGCGGCAGGGCCGGACTCTATCAGTGTCAGAGGCTTCATGAGCTTGTCATGATATACCTCAAGGAAGAATACGAACGCCGCCAAGGGGATGTGACAAGACGATGATTATCAGACTGATAAGTTCGTTTCTTTTTATCTTGCCTGCAGCCGGTGTGTGTGGAGCAAAGGAATGGTATGTCGGGCAGGACGGCACGGCGGACAACGCAGGGACACAGGAGCAGCCGTGGGATATCGCATCGGCTCTCGACGGCAAGCAGGAGGTCTCTGCGGGGGATACGATTCTTCTACTCGGAGGGACTTATCGCCGGCGTCCGAAGGAGCTTTTCGAGGTTCGGCTTACAGGAACCGGCGACAAACCTATCGAGGTGCGGCCTGCGCCCGGGGGTAGGGTGCGCATAGACGGCGGGCTTTCGATTCAAAGCCCGTCGGCATACGTCCGGATCCGCGATCTTGAGATATTCGTATCGGAGCCTCAGCCGCCGGAACCGTTCAGTGCGGGGTCGCATCCGGAGGATTTGCAGCGGCCCTGGGGAGGGGTGCATATGTACGGCGGAAAGAACTGCAAATATATCAATCTCGTAATACATAACTGCAACCAGGGAATTAGCTGCTGGAAAGGGGAGATCGACCCTGAGATATACGGCTGTATCATTTACGACAACGGCTGGCTCGGGACCGACCGCGGACACGGGCATTGCGTTTATACGCAGAACGACGAGGGCATAAAGCGGATTTCCAACTGCATAATGAGCTGCAAGTACGACGGGACCTATACTATGCACGCCTACGGTTCTTCACGGGCCTACGTCAATAACTTCATCGTGGAGGACTGCGTTTTCTACGATAAAGGGCCTTTCCTGATTGGGGGCGGTCGGCCGAGCGAGGGTATCGGCGTCTTTGGCAACTATCTGTACAATGTGGATATGAGTATCGGGTATTCCGCCGGTTACAATGCGGACTGCGAGATTCGGGATAACATAATAGCCAACGGCACACTGAATATCGTCCGCTATAGAAAGGCCGTCGAACAAAACAACTTGATTGTAAAGCGCGGGCAGCAGCGGCCTGAAAAGGCCAAGACAGTCTTGCTGCCGAATCGCTTCGACGTGAATCGCGCTCATTTAGTGATTTACAACTGGGCCAAGACCGAAAGCATAGAAGTCCCGGCCGGAGCGTTTCTCAGTAACGGGGAGGCTTTTCGCCTGATGGACCCGAAGAGACTGTTCGAAAAGCCTGTTTTCGAAGGTGAGTGCAGAGAGCATCGAATCAGCGCGCCTTTAGAAGACGAATTCGCGGTTTTTGTGGTACTGAAAGGGTTTTGAGGATAAATGGGGCCCGGGCCAGCGGCTTCGTAATCTCGAAGCTGTCGGCCCGGGCTTCTGCGGAGCCGGGGACTCTCAACTTCTCTCCTTTATAGTATTGGCTATTCCCAAGCCTGCGAGAAGGTATTTATGTGCCCCTGTGACAACAGTATGTCACTGCTGGAGAAAAAAGTCTCATTATCGCCAAGCCAATTACATATCCTGGGAGAGGAATTGCCGCTTGTAATGTAGCATACGGCCTTAAATGCTTGTCAGGGTATCACGATTGAGGACTATTCCGGTGAACCGCCACATTTTCTCGAATTGCTCATAGGAAAGAACCTGCTCTCCGATGACAGGGTCGGCGACGAGGACTGTTCGGTCGGAAACGTCGAGAATCGCCACGCAGTGGTCGACGAGGAAGGCATCCCTTACGATTGCGAGCGTAACGCCGCGGCCCCTCAGTTGTGCGATTGAATCGAAGCAGCGATAGCGGCATCTCAGGCCTTCTGGTCCGTATCGGCCCTGCAGGGCGGAGTACAGAGATCTCGGCAGAGTTCCTGTTATGGGGCTGGTATGTGCAAGAACGGCTATTTCTCCCTCCTGGGCATCGAAACCCAGCTTTCTCAGGGCCGTAACTGCGGCGGCCGGGCCGCAGGTGTAGCTTCTGGTCTGTCTGCAGATGCCGTCGGCGCCTATCTTTGTCTGCAGGGTCGTCAATTCGTCGCGAAGAAAGGTTGGAGCGAGAAACGGAACGAAGGCAAAAGCAAGAACGAAGATGCCGGTCAAGCCGGCGACAACATACTTTTCCGACCTTCGCGGCAGACGTGAGAGCGGGGTTATCAGGCCCATAGTTATTGCCAATGCTACAATAATGAATCTTACCCGGCCTGCGGCGACCCATGAGAACGGAGGCAGAAAATTGAGGAATGTGCTGCATCTTCCGGCCAGCAGCAATGCAATCAGCAAGAGAGAAAAAAGATAGCTGCAGATCCAATATGGGCGTCTCAGGCGAGAGAAACCTAAACTAACCAGCACCCCCACGAGGACTACTGCCGTCATCGCGGCTGCTTCAAGCAAGAGATCCATCTTCATCCTCGCACACTGAAATCCGTTTCATGCTCACTGCCGCCGGGCAGATACGCGTTTTGAACGAGCTTAAGCCAGTCGGTCTGATAATAATCGTTCTCCGCAAAGCATATCAACGAAATAATCCTGAAAAGGGGGAAAAGTTGGGGCAGCGGCCTTGATTCTGCGTTCCATTATTATGCCGGTGCAGCTCGATATCGCCGAATGCCGGTTCTTTCGGGCGTGCAATGGATGAATTGCGAATTGCCGCCGGCACTTCAGGGGCGTATAATCGGCTTAGAATGGCAAAAGACAAGACGATATATAGTGTCAGCCATGTGAATTCGCTGATTAAGGCGGTCCTGGAGGAAGGTCTGCCTTCTCGGATGGCCGTTGCCGGGGAGCTGACCGACTGGGTAGTGGCACGAAGCGGACATGCCTATTTCAGCTTGAAAGATGAAAATGCCCTTCTGCCCTGCGTGATGTGGAAAAGCAGTTTTGCCAAGGTCAAATTCGAGGTTGAAAACGGGCAAGCGGTTGTTGTTCGGGGGCATATCGATGTTTATCCGCCCCAGGGGAAGTACCAGTTCTACGCCGAGTCGATGGCCCCGGAGGGAATCGGGGCGCTGCAACTGGCATTCGAGCAGATGGTCAAGAAGCTGCGGTCGGAGGGGCTTTTCGACGATGAGCACAAAAAAGAGCTTCCGGCATATCCGCGACGAATCGGGATAGTAACGAGCGAATCCGGGGCGGCGGTGCACGATATAGCCGAGAGCATTTTCAATCGCTGGCCTTGCGCGAAGCTCTTTCTGTATCCGGTTCCCGTACAGGGCGAAGGTGCTGCGGAAAAAATCGCGTCGGCTCTGCGTGATATCAATCGCCGCAATAAGCAGCTCAAGCTGGATGTGCTGATTGTCGGCCGCGGGGGCGGGTCGATGGAGGACCTGTGGGCATTCAACGAGGAGGTTCTGGCCAGGGCGATTTTCGACTCAGAGATACCGGTCATCAGCGCCGTAGGGCATGAGATCGATACTACGGTGGCGGACATGGCAGCCGACAAGCGGGCTTCGACGCCTACCAAGGCCGGGGTTGTGGCTGTGCCGGATATAGCGGAGGTCCTGGACGGCCTGGCGAGCATCGAGGGCCGGCTGCGAGGCGATATTGCAGCAAAGTTGAAACTGGCAGGACAGAACCTTAAGACCCTTCTGGCCGATGCGGTATTCCGGGACCCCTTCATGCTCATTCGCACGGCTGAGCAGCAATTGGACGACCTTGAGGGGGCTATGAGTGAGGCGGTCAAAGATATGCTCGCCTCTGCGCAGCGAAGGGTGGCCGGCGGATACGAGCAGATTATCCGAATCGAGCCTCACCGGCTGATAGGGAGGATGAAGGTCGAACTAAATAACCTTCGTAATCGGGCGGGCGTTGCGGTTGGGCGGGCGGTCAACCAGAGGCGACTGGAACTCACAGAGGGCCGGAGCGAACTGAGCGGACTAAGAAAGGCAATCATGAGCGGGCGAACGCTCAGCCTGACGGCGGCGGAGAACCGACTGGCGGGACTGAATCCCAGGGCGGTTCTGAATCGCGGATACAGTATTACCAGCAGCAAAAGGACGGGAAAGGTAATCAGGAGTTCGCAGGATGTTGAAATCGGCGATTTTGTCGTTACGGAGCTTGCAGACGATGAGCGGATCGACAGCAAGGTAATCAATAAAAGACAGAAAAATGACGAGGTCGGCAAGCAAGGGATGATGTGGCAGTGAGTTGAGCAATAGGCCGGAATTTGATTGAAAATGCGGCGAACAGGCGGTAAAAAAGCAGCAGGACAACCGGAATAATCAGAATCGAATCCGAAGGCAGAATAATGGCTAAAGAGAAGAACAAAGATACCGACAAGCTCAGCTTCGAAGAGGCCATCAAGGAGTTGACCGGTATCGTAGGCAAGATCGAGCAGGGCGAGATTACCCTACAGGACAGTCTGGAGCAGTATGAGAAGGGGATGAGCCTGATCAAGCGCTGCCGGGGTATTCTGCAAGAGGCTGAAAAGCGAATCGAGAAGATCAGCAGGAAAGAATCGGCCGGTGACGAAGAGGGATAGTCTTTTCGCGAGCGTGGCGGAATGGCAGACGCGCCAGGTTTAGGTCCTGGTGTCCTTAGGGACGTGGAGGTTCAAATCCTCTCGCTCGCAATTCAGTGTTGAAAAGGGCTTGGTTTGTTCGAGGCTTTTCGAGGCAGGTATGTTCCAGAACGAAGCAGTGAGTGTATATGATTTGGATTTTGCAGTTTCGCTTTCCATGCTGTAATATGTTTATCAGTTCAAAGAGAAGAAACGGAACAGATGTTCGAATAATGTTTTTTTTGGAGGAACACATCATGAAGCACCGCACGTTCATCAAGGGAGTATTTCTTTGCACCGTTGCGCTGATGGTCGGATCGTCGTTGCGGGCCGCCGAGCAGCCCGCCCGCCAGCGAAGAGGCGGACTGTACGGGGACTGGCAGATCAAGGTTCAATTCGGCGAGCGACAGATGGACTCAATCCTGTCGTTTTCCCGGGATCAGGATCGGAATCTCACAGGGCAATGGATCAGCTTCTGGGGAATAACGGACCTGAGTGACGTCAAGTTCGAGGAGGGTAAGCTCAGTTTCACGCAGACAGTTCGATTCGGCGACAATGAATTCACCTCCAACTTCGCCGGGACTATCACCGAAGGGAAACTTGCTGGAACGCTCACCAGCGACAGAGGCGAATCGAAGGTCGAAGGCAAGCGCTGGCCGCGAACGTCCAGGGCTGTGGGGAACTGGCTGATGAAATACACGATCGGCGAGCGGGAGCTAACCTCGACCCTGGCGGTGAGGACCGTCAAATCCGAGAAGGACGACGAGGCAGACAAGCTCACCGCCCGGTGGCAAAGCGACCGGGGCGAACACGAGATCACCGACCTGGCATACGAACGGGGCAACCTGACGTTCAAGCGAAAGACGAAGATCGAGGATCGCCAGTGGGAGTCAACGTTCGAAGGTACGATCGAGAGGGACACGCTGTCCGGCACGTTCAAGTCGGACCGCGGTGATATCCCGGTCGAGGGGACGCTGCTCGGCGTTCCTCTGATGGGGACCTGGAATCTCGAAGTGACGTCCGAACGGGGCGTCCGGAAACAGAGGCTTGTAGTGAACCGCGACATGAGCGGCCTTTACGGGTCTACCCCCATTAAGGAAGTGACACTTAACGGCGATAAAGTTAGCTTCAAGATCGTTATGGCATTCGGCGAGCAACCGTTTGAAATGAGCTTTGCCGGGAAGCTGGACCAAGGCAATCTTACCGGAGAGATGACGACTTCACAAGGCGTCAGCAAGATAGCTGGCAAGAAGGTCGTCCGCCAATTCAGAAGACCTAACAACCAGTAGCAAGTCGATACAAGCCGGGCCTGTCGGGCGGTCCTCGGCAGGCCCGGTTATTAGTTGCGTTGCCGTTTGCGCACGGGCGGAAAACCAGCGCAAGATCGAGATCAGCAGGAAAGATGCCAATTATAACAGCTTGCGGCCTTTGTTGTCTTAAATGCTGCGCGTCGTAATGTTTATCCTGCCGTTCTCGACAACGATATCTTCGACTGTCAAAGCCTTCATGTTCCTGTCTTTGAGCAGCTTGTCGATATCCACGTAGATTTTCGGGTGCTCAAGCCTCACAAACGAGGGTAATTTCGATTCGATATTTCCGATAAAGCGACCGACCGTCTTATTCAATCGGCTGCTGACGATGGTCAGCTCTAACTCGGCTACCGAGTTGCTCAGGCCCAAATACTTGACGGATGCGGGGATGAAGGGCAGAACGATTGTGCCGGTGCGTATGACAAAATGAATCGTATCACCCTGGACTTTGGGACGGACTATCCGGGCAGGCAGGAGGTTGTTGGAGACGAGAAGCTTTATTAGCTCTTCAAGACTAAAGGTTATCCTTGCCATATTCGGGCCCTGTCGGATTTCGCGTTGACTCTTAGCCAAATATAGAGCAGCAGGGCCTTATAGTGCAAGTATCTTCTGCTGTTTTCCCGGGCGATGCCGTCAAAGCCGAAGACCGGCGGAAGCTCATAGCGGACGTTCCGGAGAATTCCTTCATCGATGAGGTAATCGTCTGGGGCACAAGGCAGGCGAAGGAGATGCTGAACCCGTTCTAACACAGGCTCGGCGTGTTGTGAGGTCCCAGAGCGCACTATCCCTTACGGCTGTACCCTTCCGCTTATCAACTTGCTCAACAAACCAGAGGTGACAGTGAAGGCTCACAAGCGGCGAGACCGCAACTTCCCGCCAAGAGATCGAGAAAAACACAAAATGATGTAAAAAGGCCCTGCTGTCATGCAGGGCCTTTTGATTTTTCGAGCTTCTTTGTCTTTTAGCCCGGAATTACATTTGTGGCACATGGGCCTTTTTTGCCCTGTCCCACTTCGTACTCAACCCTTTGGCCTTCATCGAGTGATGCATAGCCGCTGGTCTTGATTTCAGAGTGGTGGACAAACAAGTCATCGCCGCCGTCGTCCGGGGCAATAAAACCAAACCCCTTGCTTGAGTTAAACCATTTTACAATACCTGTACTCACTTAAACTTCTCCTTGGCCCAAATTTCAGGCGCTCAACCAATATCTCTCACTTTTTTTATCGAAAACTTATCCTTGAGAGCTGAAAGGATAAGCCTCATGAACGCCTGAATATACCACCACGGTTCGGGAAAATCAACAAGAATGAATTAAAATAGCTCAAAAATATTTCCGGTCCGGGGCTTACTAAGCGCACCTGCTTAGTCGAAACGGCTGCTGCGACCAGCCGGGACAAGCCGGCAAGTCCAATTGCACCGGTTGTTTAAGCAGTATGCTCCGGCTGCTTCATCCCCATAAATGAGCGGAAAACAGCGTATTTTGCCGGAACCGGCACCGATTATGCGCTTCGACTCAGGGCAGGGACGCCGATTTCGCACGTTACGTAGATGCCTTTCTGGCGTGACGTCGCCTGTCGGTTTCTTTCAGAAGTTTCTTTCGAATTCGAATGGAATTGGGGCAGATTTCCACAAATTCGTCTTCCTGGATATACTCCAAGGCGACTTCGAGACTCATTTTCCTCGCAGTCCTGACCTTTGCGGCGTCGTCTTTGCCCGCGGCGCGGATGTTCGTAAGCTGCTTGCTCTTAGTGACATTTACGGGTATATCATTTTCCTTGCAGTGTTCGCCGACCACCTGCCCTTCATACACCTTTTCACCGGGTTCGACGAAAAAGATGCCGCGGTCGTAGAGGGCATCAAGGGCGTATGCGGTTACCTGCCCGGTATTGGTCGCGATCAAGACACCGGCTTTTCGCTGCGGTATGGCTCCGCGCATCAGCTCGTATCTTTCAAACGTATGATGGAGCACGGCTCTGCCCTGGGTGGAATTCATGGCTCTGGCGTGAAGCCCGAAGAGCCCGCGCGATGGAATGAGGAATTCCATGTGAATAAAATCGCTTGCTCCGCTTTTAGCGTCCATCTTTACTATCTCGCTTCGCCTGTCCCCGAGCAGTGCCATTATTGCATTCTGGCAGTCGAGCGGGCAATCAACGGCGAGCAGTTCTATCGGCTCATGGCGTTTTCCTTCGATGGTTCGGAGAATTACATTGGGCTTGCCGACACATATCTCATATCCTTCTCGCCGCATATTCTCGAGCAGGACGCCAAGATGCATGAGTCCTCGTCCGGAGACGCTGAATTCTTCCGGGGTCTGTCCCGGTTCGACTCTCAAGGCGACGTTTTTCTGGAGCTCCTTTGCGAGCCTGTCTCCAATCTGTCTGCTCGTGAGGTATTTGCCGTCCTTGCCTGCGAAAGGCCCGTCGTTAATCCTGAATGTCATCGTCATCGTAGGCTCGTCAACGGCGATGACGGCAAGCCTGGATGGTTTGTCCGCACAGGCTATCGTGTCACCTATTTCGACGGGGTCAAGGCCTGATATCGCGCATATGTCGCCTGCCTCGACAAACGGGACCTGCTTTCGCCCGAGTCCGTAGAATTGGTGAATCTGCATGACCTTCTGCTGTGTATGCAGACCATTTTTGTCAATCACGGTAACTCTCTGGCCCTGGGATATCTGCCCGGCAAAGACCTTGCCTATCGCTATCCGCCCGACATAGTCGGAATACTCCTGATTCGTAACAAGCATTTGAAGGGGCGCGTCGGGATCCACGGTCGGCGAAGGGACGCTTTTTATGACGGCATCGAATATAGCCCGCATATTGTCGGTTGCTTTCTCGATATCGGTTGTCGCCCATCCATCCCTTGCCGAAGCATAAAGAAGTGGGAAATCGAGCGTCTCGGATTCGGCGCCGAGCTGGACAAGCAAATCGAAGACCTCGTTAACAACATCGTCGGGCCTGCTGTCCTTTCGGTCCACTTTGTTGACGACGACAATCGGCCGCAGTTTGTGTTCGAGGGCCTTGCTCAATACGAACCTGGTCTGAGGCATGGGACCTTCAAACGCATCGACTAAGAGGAGCACGCCGTCGGCCATTTTCAAGACGCGTTCGACTTCTCCGCCGAAGTCGGCATGGCCGGGCGTGTCGATAAGGTTGATTTTGTATTCGTCGCCGGCGGCGTCGGTGTAATTGATGGCGCAGTTTTTGCTGAGGATTGTTATTCCGCGTTCTCGTTCGAGCGGATTCGAATCCATAATCAGTCCGTGCTCGCCCCCGGCCAGCTTGTCGAGGTCCTCCTGGCGAAACATGCCGGACTGGTATAGAAGCTGGTCAACCAGGGTGGTTTTGCCGTGGTCAACATGTGCAATTATCGCAACGTTACGAATATAGTCGGAATACATTACAAACTTCCAAAAGCGATTAGCGATTTGACAATGTTTAATCAGCAGACGTCAATGCGCCGAGGCTTGTCGCCGCGCATATACAACAGCTCAGATCACAGCCGATAGCTTATAGCCCCCAACCGCCATAGCCAACCCCAAAACAACGCTCAACACGATATTGACGAGAGCGCCGGCTAAGAGTCCGTCGCGAAACATCGCCAGTGTCTCATAGCTGAACGCGGAGAATGTTGTGAATCCGCCCAGAATCCCGACCAGCAGAAACAACTTGACCTGGGGCCCGAATACGGCCCTGTTCTCGGCCATTCCTCCGAGAAATCCAATAATCAGACATCCTATTATATTTACGGCAAATGTTCCGTAGGAATACCACGGGCCGGCAAGCAGCCTGTGCACGCCTTGTACGGTTGCATATCGCATGGCCGAGCCTACGAATCCACCCAAACCTACTATCAAAACATTCAGCATCAATTCACCTTCTAAGAACTACCTTTGCCCGATCCTCGCGCGTGATAAGCCGCTCCATTACAAATCGGGGTGATTATACCTTAGTGAAGCTCCTGATGCAAGCATAGAATGACACGCGATTACCCGTTTTGGCACGGGATGTGCATAGAGCCTCCTTGAGTGTGTTTTGAACGGTTTTTCCAACAGAACTCAAGGA
>JAFGCD010000040.1 GCA_016932835.1 Sedimentisphaerales bacterium | reverse complement strand
TTCGAAAGAGAAGGAAGAGGGGATTTTAATAGATTCCTCGGCTTCGCTCGGAATGACAAGGCGAGGTTTTATAGACGGAAGAGATTGCCACAGGCTGCTTCGCAGCCTTCGCAATGACGAAGACGGATTGTTGTGCAATGCACAACCTACCGTAAGAGTTGAGACTCGAAGCACTCCCGTAAGTCCCGTAAGTCCCTTAAGGGACACCTCACGGCGGGACACCTCAGGTGGAAATGCTCCCTATGGGACGCCTTACGGCGGAAATTCGAAAGAGAAAGAAGAAGTTTTAGTAGATGCTTCGGCGTCGCCTCAGCATGATAATGAGTGGATGGGTTAATGAGTAAATGGGCGGGTGGTTTTCAGGAGGTTGCGGAAATAGCCGTATGTTTCGGTTTTTGAGGCGTCCGGTCTTATGAGGCAGAAGCCTCTGACGTCGTCGTTATTCTTGACGGGGGGCGGGCCCTTGCCGGGCCTAAGCTCGTTGCAGTAAATCTGCCAGAAGACGATGTATGGGCAGCCCCAATCGAGCGCGGTATCGGTTGCGGCGCGGACGGCTCGGAGGGTTGTTTCGCGGCTGAACTCGTTTTCGGGCATGCCGAATTCGCCGAGATAGACGTTCTTGTCGCCGAAGTCGGGGCTGTCGGGGGTGTTGGCGGCGATGTAGTCGAGGGCTTTTCGCAGGGTGTTCGGGTCGTTGTGGCGGGCGGTTGCGGAGTCCCAGGCGGAATACGAGACGAGGTCGAGATTGGTGCTGGGCAGGACCCTGTTCACCATGTTCGGTCGGCCTTTCTCCATGGATGCGACGACGAGGTTTACTTCGGCTGCGTGGTAGATTCGGCATCGGGGAGCGGGGGACTCGTTTCTGGCTTGGGCGACGCCGGCCTGTCGGGCGTTGAGCCAGTCGATCATTCCTTCGAGTGCTTTGGGGTCGGGGTCGGCGTTTGCGTCGAAGTTGCCCCGGACGAGCCAGTCGCCTTCCCAGTGCTGGATGACGAACGTTTTGGCGGTGTCTTTGTATTCGGCGAGGAGGTACTTCGCAAGTTGATAGAACTGCTGCTGCTCGTCGGCTTTCTGTTCGGGGGTGAGGCCTGCCCTGAAGTAGTTTTCGGGCCTGCCCGTGGAGAAGCACATGAGGATGTATGTGGTGAAAGGTTTTGCGAAGAGCTTGCGGAAGTACGGCGATTTTGCGGTTTCGACCATTGTTTCTGTGCGGGGCCAGTCGGAGTTGAAGCGGTATGAGTTCCAGGGCTTGTGGAACCAGACCTTTATTACGCGCGAACCGAGGGCGAGGATCTGGTCGGCGCCTTCGTTGAGGAAGTCCTTGTCGGTCAGGCGGTATTTTCCATCGACGTGGGTGACTCCGACGATATCGGGCAGCTGCTTTGGAGCAGTACTTTCACTCGCCTGAGCACAAAGACAGGCGGCGGCTATGACGGCCAGCAGAACGGTTCCCGGATGTTTGGTCATTTGATTACGGCGAATGCTTTTTCGGCTGCTTCGATTGTTTTTTCTATGTCTTGCGGTGTGTGTGCGAGGGAGAGGAACATCGCTTCGTATGCGCTTGGCGCCAGGTATATTCCCTGTTCGAGCATTGCTGTGAAGTATTTTTTGAATGCTGCTATGTCGGTCGCCTTGACGTCGGCGAAATTTCGGACGGGTTTATCGGTGAAGAAGCAGCTCATTATCGAGCCGACGCGGTTTATTGTTAGGGGTAGGCCGGCTTTGCGGGCGGCGGCGGCGAGTCCTGCTTCGAGTTTTGCAGAAGATGCTTCGAGTTTTTGGTAGCAGCCGGCTTCGGCGAGCATGTCGAGGGTCGCTATTGCGGCGGCGGTTGCTATCGGGTTTCCGCTGAGCGTTCCGGCCTGGTACACGGGGCCGAGGGGGGCGAGCAATTTCATGATGTCGGCCCGGCCTCCGACGGCGGCTGCGGGGAGTCCCCCACCTATTATCTTGCCGAGGCAGGTGATGTCGGCGGCGATGGCGTATAGCTGCTGAGCGCCGCCGGGGGCGAGGCGGAATCCTGTTATGACTTCATCGCATATCATCAAGGCACCGGTTTTTGTGCAGAGGCCGCGGATTGTGCGGAGGTAGCCATCGACGGGTGGGACGACGCCCATATTGGCGGCGACGGGCTCTATTATTACTGCTGCGATGCGGGGGTTATATTTTTCGAAAGCCGCTTCAAGGGCTTCTATATCGTTGTAGGGCAGGACGACGGTGAGGTTTGCGATTTTTTCGGGTACTCCTGCGCTGGATGCGATCGCGGTTTCGGCGAGTCCTGAGCCAGCGGCGACGAGCAGTGAGTCGGAGTGGCCGTGGTAGCATCCCTGCATTTTGATTATGAGGTCCTTTTTTGTAAAGCCTCTGGCGAGGCGTATTGCAGTCATTACGGCTTCGGTTCCGCTGGAGACGAATCTTACCAGTTCGATGGAGTTATATGCGGCTATGACCTTTTCGGCGAGTTTTGTCTCTGCGAGGGTCGGGGCTCCGAATGAGGTTCCCTTTTCGGCTGCTGCGTGGATTGCCTGGAGGACGGGTGTGGGCGTGTGGCCGAGTATCATTGGTCCCCATGAGCCGACGTAGTCGATGTATTCATTTCCGTCGATGTCGTATATTTTTGCGCCTTTTGCGGAGTCTATGAATATCGGGTCGATATCGACTCCGCCGAAGGCCCGAACGGGGGAATCGACTCCGCCTGGGAGGCATTTGCGGGCCTGCTCGAATGCTTCTGCAGATTTGGCGTACCTGGCGTTCTTGTCTGTCATGGCAGGCTATGATACGGTCGTTGCGTGATAATCTCAAACTTTTTATGCGTTTGGCGGGACAATATAGTCGCGGCCGGGAAAGGATGAGATGTTCCAAGCCGAGGGATTTGCAAGGGTTAGGATTTCGGTGTTTTTGCGGGTTGAATTTTGGGAAAATATGGTTGTCGGCGCTGGTATTGCGGTATATACTGCGGTATTAGTTTTGGGGGCTGAGAAACTGTTGTTTTTTTGCGTTTATTCGCAGGGGTTGATTATGAAGGTTAATTTTAACAGAGCGGCGCTGGCGGAGGCTCTGGGTCTTCTGACGCCGGTTGTGCCGAGTCGGACGCCGAAGCCGATTCTTCGGTGCGTTCAAATCGCTGCTGAGGGCAAGGCGGTTCGGATTTGCGCGACTGATTTGGAGATTGGGATCAGCTATACTGCCAGTGAGGTTCAGGTTGAAGAGGCCGGGGAGTTGATTGTTTCGGCTGAGAAGCTCTCGGCGATTGTTCGTGAGAGCGTTGACGACGTTTTGCTTATCGAGTCTGCGGACGGCACTTGCCAGATACGGGGGGCGGACAGTCACTTTACGATTTACGGTCACGAGCCGGGTCAGTATCCTGCGGTTCCGGTTTTCGAGGGCGATGCCGATATCGAGATCGGGCTTGGCGAGCTTCAGGGGGGTATCGAGCAGTGTCTTTTTGCGACGGCGCGGGAGAGCAGTCGATATGCGATCAACGGGGTTCTGTGGGAGATTAAGGACAAGAAACTGACTCTCGTTGCTACGGACGGCAGGCGTCTGGCTCGGTCTCGCGTGAAGGTTGGCTCAGCACCCGGCAAGGATAATGTCGGGGGCGTCATCGTTCCTGCGAAGACGATGCAGCTTCTCGAGAAGCTCGTGGGGGGCGAGAAAGATACTGTTGCGGTGAAGGTGGTGGATAACCGGATTGTTTTCAATTGTGCGAATGTTGTTATAAGCTCGACCCTGGTGGAGGGGAACTTCCCGAAATACGAGGATATCATCCCGACGGACCACGACAAGAAGTTGACTCTGTCAACTGGTGGTGTATTGAGCGCCGTTCGTCGTTCTGCGTTGCTTACGAGCGAGGAATCTCGCGGCATCAAGCTGGCGGTTACGAAGAACAAGCTTGTTTTCTCCTGCCGGGCTCCCGAGATGGGCGATGCTCAAGTGGATATGTCTATCGATTACAAGGGCGAGGGGATTGAAATCGGATTCAATCCACAGTTTCTGCTCGAGGTTCTTCGTGTGATCCGGGCGTCTGATTTTGACCTTGAGCTTGGCCAGTCTGACCGGCCCGGTGTTATCAAGAGCGGCAGCGGTTTTCTTTATGTGCTTATGCCGATCAATCTGGGATAGCCGGCAGGAGTTAATTCTGATCGGATGCACGGCATTGGCGGCGTCTGAAGGCGGTGCGAAATACGACGATGGACAGAGGCGGGCAATCAGGCGGTGAGAGCGGGACGAGGAGGAGCCGGAAACCCGCCAGGCTCGGCGATCTGGTTGAGAGGATTATGGCCGAGCGTATATCGCCGCTTCATTCGAGATTCGGAGCGGTTGGTGAAGTATGGAGCAGTATTGTTCCGCGTGAGCTTCTTGAGCACTGTGAGATTATCGATGTTACGGGCGGTAGAATGAAGGTTCAAGTCGATTCGCCGTCTTATATGTACGAGTTTCAGTTGTGCAGTTCGGTGCTTCTCGCCGAGCTGAAAGCTCAGTGCCCCGAGGCTCGGCTGGTGAGTATTAAGTTTGTTGCAGGTTGAGCAGGATAGAAAGCGAATATGGCTAAGCAGCAAGATTACGATGCGAGTAAGATAAAAGTCCTTGAGGGGATTCAGGCGGTTCGCAAGCGTCCGGATATGTATATAGGCGACCGGGGGATCGGCGGTCTTCACCATCTGGTTTACGAGGTTCTCGACAACTCTATCGACGAAGCGCTGGCGGGTTACTGCGAGAACGTTATGGTTCGGATACACGCCGACGGCAGCTGCACAGTCGAGGACGACGGTCGCGGTATTCCGGTGGAGGTTCATAAAGAGACGAATATGAGCGCCCTGGAGGTGGTTCTGACGAAGCTTCACGCCGGCGGCAAGTTTGACAGCGGCGCCTACAAGGTTGCCGGGGGGCTTCATGGGGTCGGCGTCAGCGTTGTCAATGCGCTGAGCGAATGGCTCGAGGCAGACGTGTATCGTGACGGTAAGCATTATCATTTCGAGTGCAAGCGGGGCATCGCCGTTGGGAAAGTCAAGGAGATCGGCTCGACGACGAAGTGCGGCACGAAGATCGGTTTCAAGCCCGACAATGAGATTTTCGGCGATGTTGAGTTCCAATACGATACGCTTCTGAAGCGCATACGAGAGATGGCGTATTTGAACGCCGGGATCAAGATTACGTTCTGCGACGACCGGGCGAAGAAGAAAGAGGTCTTCAAGTTCGACGACGGCATCAAGGCGTTTGTTCAGCATCTTAACGAGGGGAAAGAGAAGCTGCATCGCGACGTTATTTATCTCGCCCGCGAGGACCGGGAGGCTATGCTGAGTTGCGAAGTTGCGCTTCAGTACAACGACGGTTACAGCGAGAACGTTCTGGTCTTTGCGAACAATATCCGGAACATTGACGGCGGGACTCATCTTTCGGGTTTTCGTACGGCTCTGACCCGCACGATGAACGCTTATTCCAAGAATAACAACCTTGTTAAGAACGGCCAGGTAACGACGGGCGACGATTTGCGCGAGGGTCTGACGGCGATCGTTGCGGTGAAGCTGACGGATCCTCATTTCGAGGCTCAGACGAAGGTTCGCCTGACGAATCCGGAGGTTGGCAGTTTCGTTGAGACGACTGTTAACGAACAGTTGGGTCATTTTTTGGAGGAGCATCCCGCGGACGCCAAACGTATTCTGAACAAGGCTATTCAGGCTGCCGCCGCTCGTGTTGCGGCGCGTAAGGCGCGGGAATTGACACGCCGCAAAGGGGTGCTTAGTTCGACGAATCTGCCGGGGAAATTGTGGGATTGCGCAAGCAAGGAAAAAGTCACGACTGAGATATTTATCGTTGAGGGCGATTCGGCGGGCGGTTCGGCCAAGGCGGGTCGTGACAGGAATATTCAGGCGATTCTGCCTTTGAAGGGCAAGATTCTTAACGTCGAGAAGGCTCGGCTTGAGAAGATGCTGGCGCACGACGAGATACGCACTATCATCAGCGCTCTCGGCACGGGCATCGGGAATGACGAGTTCGATTTGGAGAAGTGCCGGTACGGGAAGGTTATTCTAATGACCGATGCGGACGTTGACGGCGCTCACATTCGGACGCTCCTGCTGACGTTTTTCTTCAGGCAGATGCCTCAGTTGTTCGAGCGGGAGATGATATACATTGCGCAGCCTCCTTTGTATGAGATAAGGGTGAAGGGTCAGAAGAAGTCGGAGTATATCCTCACAGAGAACAAGATGCGCAAGCGTATGATTAAGCGTGGTTTGGAGGGTACTTGTCTTATAATCCGAAACGGCGACGGGGCCAAGGGTGCGAAGAGCAAGGGTGGGTCGGGCAAGGGTGCGATTTCGGGCGAGCAATTTGCGCGGCTTGTGAAGGTTCTATCGGAGGCCGAGCGGCTTATCGGGGTTCTGAGTCGGCGTGGGATTGAGTTTGCGGGCTTTGTCGAGGCCTATTACGATCCCTCCAAGGGCGGTTTGCCTCGATTTCGTATTCTTGTGGACGGAAAAGAGGACGAGATTCTATATGCGCTGGACAAGTACGAACAGCGTCTGGACAAGCTCAAAGGCCGGGCGAATTCCTCAGATGAGGGGGCCGAAGACGAAAGCGGGATTGCCGGCGAAGAGCTTCATGAAGTATTGCGTATTAACGAGATAACCGAGCAGCTCAGAGATGAATTCGGGCTGGATTTGAAGGATTTTCTGCTGAAGCCTGCGAGGGCTGTTTCCGGGGAGGCTCTTGCGACAAAGTTTCAGCTTGTTCGCGGAGAAGAGACTTATGAGGTAGCCTCTTTGGGCGATATATGCTCCGCGGTTCGGCAGATAGGGGGCCAAAGGATCGAAATCAAACGTTTCAAAGGTCTTGGCGAGATGAATGCCGAGCAGTTGTGGGATACGACGATGAACCCTGAGACTCGGACGCTACTGAACGTCAAGGTCGAGGATGCGGGCGAGGCTAACAGGCTGTTCAGCATATTGATGGGGGGGGACGTCGAGCAGCGCCGCAACTTCATCCAGGAACACGCTCTGGAGGTTCAGAATTTAGACGTATAGGTTCGGTTTCCGGCTCGATATTGATTTGGACTATTTTGCAGGGTCCGAAAAAAGATTTGATTTCCTCGAATTTCTGCTTGCAGAGATTCGCGGGATGTGCCAGATTATGGTGTTGGCAAACAGTTAGTTGAAATGGTTGCGTTTGCAACGGAGGCATGCGATGACGGGTCATGTAAGAGGTCAAGCCTTTTTTGTTTTTTCGACTGTGGTTTGTGCGGTTTTGCTTTTCGGCTGTCACGGGGGTGCCGTTAAATCGGGCGGAGGCGAGGCGGTCACGGCAACATCTGGCGGAGGCGAACGGGCCGGTTTGCTTGCCGAACTCGAGCGCAAATTCGAGAATACGAAAGTTCATTTCGCGTTAGGCCAGTCTTACCGGAAGGACGGACTTTACCGGGAGGCCGAATATCACCTTGACACCGCTCTTCGTTTTGACCCTGCTCATCGGCAGGCCCAGGCTGCGATAGTCAAGCTGCAGACGGACCAGGGGGAACAGCCCGGTGCGGTGCTTCGAGCGAAGCAGTTTATAGATCAGGTCGATGTTTCTTACAAGGAGACGATGAAACTTGCGGCGGCGTTCGAGGGCGAGAGCTGCCCGGAGTATGCTCTGGCATGTTATCGTCAGGCGGTTAAGCTTTCGCCCGAATCGGCCGAGCCTCACAGGAAAATTGGTTATTACTATTTGAACAATAGCGATGAGGAGACTGCTAAAGAGTATTTCAAGCAGAGTTTTCGTCTTGATCCGAGGCAGTCGGAAGTTGCCGGCGAATTAGGCCGTCTCGGCGTTATCGTGCGAGTGCCTCGCGATCCGTTGGATACCGGGCGGCCCGGTTAAATTCAGAAGGAGTACAAAAAGGCCTGCCGGACGTGGTGAGGGTTGATGGTTAGTCCGAGTTAAGCTGTAAGTTTTTGTTACTTTTTCATTGCCCCGTGGCGAACGGATGCGCTGCGGGGTCTTTTTTTATTAACTCAAAAGTCAAAGTTCAAAAATCAAAACTGTGGTCCTAAGGACTCCGCGGTAAGGCGTCCCCCTACAGGACTTATGGAGAATCCAGACCTCGTCGGGATGGTTTTTACTATGTTCTGTTCTCCGTAATCGCCAGTCGGTTTTAGTTGTTTACCAAATCCTTACTATCATTTACTATCTACCGGCCATAATGTTCGCGAGAAAAACAGGTATTATTCGGTTTGCCGGTGGCATCGGCTGGAAAGGAATTATGATGAATTTCGCATTGGTGCCTATTGTTTTGGCGTCTCTTTCATCGGGATTGTCGAGGGAGTTGCCGCCGACTTTTTTGAAGGGCGGATTCAAGGCTTTTGCGACTGCCTTGCCGCGGTCTGCGGGGTCGTGGGACAATCGCAAAGTGTCTCTTCGCAAGAAGTTACAGCGTCTGTTGGGTGATCTGCCGGAGCTGTTTACGCCGGAAGTTACGATTGAGGGGAAAGAATCGAAAGAGGGGTATCGGCTGGAGCGGTTCTCGTTCGACAACGGAGTCGGCGATATGGTTTACGGCTATATTCTGATACCGTCCGGGCACGAGGGTCGGGGTCCTGCGATTCTGTATCATCATCAGCACGGGGGGCTCTACGACCGGGGCAAGGAAGAACTGCTGAAGCCCACTTACGGCAAGCTGGGTTTTGCGACGGGTGAGGCGCTGGTTCGTCAGGGGTATGTTGTTTTAGGTATCGATGCTTATTCTTTCGGGGATCGCCGATTCCAGGGTCCGGCGGGCGAGCGGGAAGAAGGCGGCGCGACAGAGGCATCGC
This sequence comes from Sedimentisphaerales bacterium, assembly GCA_016932835.1. Classification (GTDB taxonomy): domain Bacteria; phylum Planctomycetota; class Phycisphaerae; order Sedimentisphaerales; family Anaerobacaceae; genus JAFGCD01. The sequence continues at coordinate 79,882 of JAFGCD010000040.1, read as the reverse complement.
TTTTCAAGACATTCTTGTGGCAGGGCAAGACGTTGTGGGGGATGATGGTTCGCGACGATTTGCTGGCTTTGAATTATCTTTGCTCGCGTGCGGAAGTCGATTCGGGTCGTATCGCGGCGATGGGTATGAGTATGGGCTCGACGCGGACGTGGTGGGCGGCGGCGCTGGACGAGCGGGTCAAGGTCGCGGTGAGCGTGTGCTGCCTTACGCGGTACCAGAACCTCATTGCGCACGGCGACGTTCGGGCGCACGGCATTTATTACTACGTTCCGAATATGCTCAAGGAAGGGATAGACACCGAGTCGGTTGTCGGGCTGATTGCGCCTCGGGCTCACCTGACTCTTACGGGCGACAGCGACAGCGGTTCGCCGGCGGACGGGGTGCGGGTGATCAATGCGTTCGCCGAACATTTGTATAAGCTGTACGACAAGGCGGAAAACTTTCGCGGGGTGGTCTATGAGGGCATCGGGCATGATTACACGCCTGAAATGTGGGAAGAGACATTAACGTGGCTGAAGAAACACCTATGAATGGAGATCGGGCATGAAGAATGAGCGTATGGTTCTCGACAAGTATTCATTCGGCCTGGGGGACCGGTTCGGGCATCAGGGCCAGGCTCAGCTCAGATCGGTGATGAAGGCCTCGGAGCATGGGATTGAGATTACTCCGGTCTGGAACAAATCACAGCGTGAGCACCGTATAATAGGGACTCGTGCTATGAATGTGCGTCGCGAGGCGGACGATGCGGTACGACAGTGCGGGTGGGGCGGGTCGTATTTTGTCGATGCAGACCACATAGGTATGGAGGACGTGGATGAATTTATCAAGGCGAGTGACTTTTTCACGCTGGATGTTGCCGACTATATTGCGAGGAGCTCCGAGCCGCGGGTGGTGGATGCGTTTGTCGAGAAGTACGGCAAGTATGCGGGCAGGGTGGAATTGGGAGGCATTTGCAAGCCTCTTGAGATTACGAAAGAGTCGATCAGGGTCGCGGCGGGCAAATACTTGCTTGCGGTGAAGAGGGCGGGCAGGATTTACCGTCATATCGAGTCGGTCAAGGGCAAGGGTATGTTTATCACCGAAGTTTCGATGGACGAGACGGACGAGGCTCAGAGTCCTGCCGATTTGCTTTTTATCCTGGCTGCGATTGCGGATGAGGGCATACCGGTTCAGACTATTGCGCCGAAGTTTTCGGGGCGGTTCAACAAGGGTGTTGATTATGCGGGCAAGGCGGGCAAGTTCGAGGCGGAATTCGAGCGTGACATTGCGGTTATTTCTTTCGCTCGCGAGCAGTTCGGGTTGCCTGACGAACTGAAGCTGAGCGTTCATTCCGGCAGCGACAAGTTTTCGATTTACGGGCCTATCCACGGGGCGTTGAAGAAATTTGACGCCGGTGTTCATATCAAGACAGCCGGGACGACCTGGCTCGAGGAGTTGATCGGTCTTGCGATGGGCGGGGCGGACGGACTTGCCATTGCCAGAGGGATTTACGAGCGGGCATTGAATCGAATAGATGAACTTTGCGGGCCTTACGAGACGGTGATCGACATTAATCCTGCCCGGCTTCCGCGCGTTCGAGAGGTTAGCGGCTGGGACGGGGCACGATTTGCCGGGGCTTTGCGGCACGACCAGGGTTGCGGGGATTACAATCCTGATTTTCGGCAGCTTCTTCATGTGTCATATAAGGTTGCCGCGGAGATGGGTCGCAAGTTCACGGATGCATTGGACAAGTACGCGGATATTATCGGCGAGAATGTGACCGAGAACATTTACGAGCGTCATATCAAGCCCGTGTTTTTGGGGGCATGAGGTTGCGTTTGCCGGTGTCCGGCTGAGGTCCGGCGGGTACAAATTTGCAGAGAATTGCGCGGTGGAGCCGATATATGTAAGTCCTTAAGACTGGACAGGTGGTTTGGTTGCCCTTAGAATACGTTTATTATAGGACTTGTTAAAGGTATTGCGCGCGTGCGAAAGAGCAAGAAACGTTCTTATAGAAAAAAGGCCGAGCGTGAGAAGGTTCATGCGGGGGTGCGAGTGGCGTTCGGGTGCGTTGGGATTGTGGCATGTTTTGTGCTGCTGTGCAGTTGCGTGAGTTTCGATATCGGTGATTGGCCGAGCCCGTTCGTTTCTCCGAATAATTCTCCGACGGCGAACTGGTGCGGCTGGATTGGTGCGGCTTGCGCGTATTACCTTCTTTACTACCTCGGTCCTGGGGCGTTTGTCATACTTATCACACTGATCTGCTCTTTGGTTGCGAAGATGACAAAGCATCCGACGGGTCAACTGGTTTTTCGTGCGACAGGTCTGGTGCTGCTGACTACGGCGGTTTCGATGACTTTTCAGTGCTTATGGCCTTACAGGTTTTTCGGATTTCCGATGGGTTCTGGCGGAGTTCTCGGGGCCGGCGCGGCGGCGTTGCTGCGGAGCAATTTCGCGTGGCTGGGGACTTTGATATTGATTTGTGCGACGTGGGTGGTCGGCTTTTTGCTTTTGGCGGACAGTTTTGTGCTGACGGTTCTGGGTTATTTCGGTTACGGGGCCCGTGCTATGCTCGGTCTGGTTGTGCCGGCGTGGTCGGCAGCGAAGCAGCAATCTGTGGTAGTAAGCGAGATATGGCAGCGTTTGAGTTCGCGACAGAAACCGATGGTAGTCCGCAACGATCTGACTCGCCGGGTTCGTACGTCAAGTACGGCGGAACCTATAGAACATCCGGCGGAGAGGATTGCGGTCAAGGCCGTTTCTGTCGAGAAGCCGGCGCAAGCGAAGGTTGCTGCAGTTCGCCGGCCTGTTACACAGCCGAGCTATGAAGATTACGAATTGCCGCCTCTGGATTTGCTTGCTGAAGGCGAGCATTGTTTCACTGCTGTTCAGGAGAAAGTTGTCAAGGCCAAGGCCAGCGCTTTAGAGCGTTTGCTGGGCGAGTTCAATGTTAATGCGCGGGTTGTTGCGGCGGATACGGGTCCTGTTGTTACGATGTTCGAGCTCGAGCTTGGGGCGGGGGTTAAGGTCAGCCAGTTCAGCGGGCTGGCGAACGACATGGCTCGTGCTCTCGGTGTCGGGGCGGTGCGCGTTGTCGCTCCGCTGCCGGGCAAGCATACAATCGGGATCGAGGTTCCCAACAGCGAGAAGGAAAAAGTTCGCATCAAGAGCATGATGGAGCTTGCGGGTTCTGCTCCGGGCAAGATGCACATACCGCTGTATCTTGGGAAGGATTCGGCAGGGGAAGCTCTTGTTTCGGACCTGACGAAGATGCCTCATCTGCTTATTGCTGGCACGACGGGTTCTGGCAAGAGCATATGCATCAACAGCATCATCACAGGCATTCTGCTGACGAAGCGTCCCGACGAGGTGCAGATGATCCTGATCGATCCGAAGATGGTCGAGATGGCTGCATTCAATACAATTCCACACCTGATGTGCCCGATAGTGACGGAGACGAAGATGGCGGCCCAGATACTGGAATGGGCTACGGTCAAGATGGATGAGCGTTACGCTCTTCTGGCGGAGGCCAAGGTGAAGAATATCGCCGATTACAATTCTCTCGGGGCCGAGGAGATTGCGAATCGGTTCAATCCGAGCAACGCGGAAGAGGACGCCAAGATTCCGAAGAAGCTTGAGTATATCGTTATCATAATCGACGAGCTTGCGGACCTGATGATGACCGCTGCGAAGGAGATCGAGGCTTTTATCGTTCGTCTTGCTCAGAAGAGCCGGGCGGTCGGGATTCATATTGTTCTGGCGACGCAGCGGCCTCAGGCAACGGTGGTGACGGGCCTGATAAAATCGAATATGCCGACTCGAATCGGTTTCAGGGTTGCTGCGCGGATGGACAGCAGGATTATCCTGGATCAGAACGGCGCCGAGACTCTGCTGGGCGAGGGTGACATGCTGTTTCTCAAGCCGGGAACGAGCGATCTTATTCGCGCGCAGGGGACGTTTATCGACGAGGCGGAGATAAAGGGCATCGTCAAGCATCTCAAGGGCGTTGCGGAGCCGCAGTTCAATCCTGAGCTTACTCAGATGAAAAAGTTCGACACCTCGGAGATGTGCAGGGACGAGCTATTCGACGAGGCGGTTCGGATTGTGCTTGAGACTCGTCGGGGGAGCGTTTCGCTGCTTCAGCGAAGGCTGAATATCGGTTACGCGAGGGCGTCTCGGATAATCGAGATGATGGCGGGTTCGGGAATACTGGGCGAGTACAAAGGTTCTCAGGCGCGGGAAGTTGTTGTGACTTTGGAGGAGTACGAGCGGATTCGAGAACAGATGGAGGGCGATGAGGCGAAAGAAGAGTACTACGAGGAGGACGATTCGGGTAATGCTGACGAGCCGGCGTATGTTAATGAGGGTCAGCGGGAGTACATGGCTACGGACAGTGAAGAGGAGTGAGGGCGGTTTTGTGCGTGGCGGTAAACTGCTTCCATAAAATGGCTTTTTGGTGTGCGGTCCTTGGGACCCATGGCGGGGTGCACAACCTACCATTCCCGATGAAATGCGAAATCCAAAGTTTGAAAGAGAAGGAAGAGGGAGTTTTAACAGATTCCTCAGTTCGGTTTCGCCTCGCTCGGAATGACAAAACCGGGCGGGTTGACATTGAGTTGCGCGAGGCTTAGGATGAATCTGCAATTGAGTTTTTGGCGACGGCAGTTCGTCAACAGATAAGGAGCAGTATTATGCGTATGGGCAGGATGATTTGGGCTGTGGCGGTGTGGTCGGTATTGGCGGCCTGCACAGCCGGGGGCGGGGCAGTGAAATCGGCGTTCGAGCAAGATCCGTGGCCTGTGTCGAAGGAAGGGCCCGTTAAGGTGTTCATCCTTGCGGGGCAGTCTAACATGCAGGGGCACGCGGCGCTGCGGACGCTGGAATACCTTGTATATAACGCCGAGACGGCAGAGGAATACCAGCAGTGGAAAGACCGCTGGGGCGACTGGCGCGAGCGCAGCGACGTTTGGATATGGACGACGGACGGAGGGCGCTACGGCAAGCTGAAACCCGGCTTCGGACAAAGCGATAAGAAACTCGGACCCGAACTCGGGTTCGGGTGGGTAATTGGCGAGGCGATGAGCGAACAGGTGCTGCTGATCAAGACCTGCTGGGGGGGCAGGAGCGTGAGGAAGGATTTTCTTCCGCCTAGCGCGGATATGCCCGCGGCAGAACAACTCGAGAAGGAACTGGAGAACGCAAGGAAACGCAACGCGAACGCGACGATGGAAGATGTCAAGGCGGGCTACGGCAAGGCATACAGGGACATGATCGGCCATGTCAAAGAGGTCTTAGGGGATATGAAGAAATACTTTCCCGAATACGACCGGGACAGGGGCTACGAATTAGCAGGTTTCGTTTTCTTCCAGGGCTGGAACGATATGGTTGACGGGGAGCAGCGAAAAGAAAAATACGTCAACTACACCAGTCGCCTGGCGGCGCTGATCAAGGATGTCCGCAGGGACCTGGAGGCGGCGGATCTGCCTGTGGTCATCGGCGAATTGGGGGCGAGCGAGGAGGGCGACTTCCAGAAAGCTCAGGAGGCTGCGACGAAGCTGCCCGAATTCGAGGGCAATGTGAAATTCGTTAAGACGCGGGTGTTCTGGGAGCCGGAGGTGGAGAAGATGGTGGAGGAGGGGGTGTGGAACGGCCCGGATTGGGTGAAATTCTACAACGTCGGCTCGGAAAAAGGCTATCACTATCTCGGCAGCGCGCGAATCTACTACAAGATGGGCAAGGCCTTCGGGGAAGGGATGAAAGAACTGCTCGGCAAGGGCGCGCTGCGATAGCGGCTTATTACTAAGGTCCTGAGAATCGGGTATATGGGCCGGCGTAGTTTTTCGGGTAAGGGACGGGTTTTGCGCCGGGCATGTCCATTCTGGGCTTGGCGTACAATTCTTCTTTTCCCTGCCGGATTGCGGCGAGCATGGTTTCGTAGTCGGGGTCGGTCTTGGCGGTGAACAGCAGCGGTTTTCGTCCTTCTTTCGGGGCGCACAATTCCAGGCCGCCTGCGGCCTTGGGCAAGGGGGCGTTGAGCAGGCGGCTCCAGGCGGGGTGGGTGAGGTTTATCCATGTATGGTGGTCGCCTTTGTTTTGCGTGTAGAAATCTCCGTGACAGGATGAGCACCTTCGCCGATAGACGCTGTGCAATCGGTCGAACCATTGTGTTCCTACGACCGCATCGCGGGAACCGGCGGTTCCGGGGCGGGTGTGGTCGTATGTGCCGTAGTAGGGGACGTTGGCCTCGATCCATGTGTATATGCGTCTGCGTGATTCGTCGTCCACTTCGGGGTGGCTTTCTCGTATGACCTGCGCGAGGGGGCTGACGAGAGAGCCGCTTTCGAGGGGCAAGAATGCGCGGACGAGGGCCTCATCGAGGAGCCAGTAGAAGTTTACAAGGCGGCGCTGTGTGAGGCTGTCGTATGCCATGTTGAAGAATCTTGTTTTGTCGCCGGAGAGGTCGAGACCTGCTTTGGGGTCGGGGCCGGAGTGGCATTTTGCGCAGTACTTATCGAAAACGGGCTGGATGTGCCGAACGAAATCCATGGGTTCGGCTCCCCAGGGAGGGGGCGTGATATCGACAGGCTCGGCGGCGATAGCCCTGGTCGAGAGAGCGCGGCTGGGCGGGGCTGTGAACCGGGATTCGTGACATCCGATGCAGCTTTGCACTTCGCCCGGGACGACCTGGGTGACACTGCCCATCCGGCAGAGCTCGCGGCCTTCGGCGTCGAGTGCCTGGAAGTAGAGTTCGGCTCCCGCGGGGGCCTTGAAGTATGCCGAGCCGTCCTCGCTGACGGGGATGGTTCCGAGGCAGTACTTGCCGTAATAGGTTCCGCGCGACATAACGGGGTCCATATCGTAGCCCCTCTGGCCTCGCATATTGCAGGGCTTTGGGATGACCTTCATTATGCGAATCGCCTTTACGTCGCCTCGTTGGACGCCGGTGAGTCCCTGGTAGATATCTGCGACGAAGAAGGTTCCGAAATCTTCGTCGGCGGGCGGTTCCGAGTAAACGGTCAGAGGTTCTTTTCGGGGAATAAGCGGGACCGGATTGAAGCATGAGATAGTATCGTCTTCGTAGAGGATTTTCTTTCGGCCCGTTCGGTCCATGAGGAAGAGCCTGTATCGCCGGGGGCCTCCTCCGCCGCCGTAAGAAACGACGAAGAGGTCTTCCGAGACTGGGTAGGGGTCTCGATACGCCCAGGGGAAGGACCTGTCGCCGGGGCCGCGTGCGTTTCGTTCGGGGTTGTAATCTACTTCGGGGGTGAGATTGGTAATGCCGAGCGGGTTTTCGAGGCCTTGGCTTCTGTCGATGATTCCGACGGCGCCGACGGGATTAGCGTGATGTGGGGCGAGCGTGCAGAGTACGTCGGCGGTTCCGGGGATCGGCTTTGCCTGCCAGATTACGGCAGGTTCGAGGATTGTATTTCCGAAGAAGAGCTGGACTCGCTTTCCTGCAGGGTCGATAGTCCATAGCCCCTGAAGGTAAGTGAGGTCTTTGTCCTGGTATTCCCATCTCGTGAATAGGATTTGGCCGTTGTCGAGGATGCAGGGGGAGTGGTCGGCGAGCGTTCCGAAGTGAATTCGGCGGATGTTCCGGCCGTCGGGGTCCATGACGTACAGCGCGCATGCCGGTCCGGGCTGACAAAGTGCGAATGCCCTGACCCTTGTCGAGACGAAGCCGATTTTTCCATCCGGCAGGTAGAAGGGGTGGATGTCCTGGAAGGGGCCTTCGGTTATCTTTCGCAAGCCTGTGCCGTCGGTTGCGATTTCGTAGATATGGAAGCAGTCCTGGTCCTGCTGTTCGGCTTCTTCGGCGGCGAGGCGGAGAATCGATTGGTGCTGGTCGCTGTCTCCGATTCGGAGTCGCTGGATTCCAGAGCCCTGGCCCGGGCGGGACTGCAATTCTATTCTGAGGCCTTTGGTTTGAACGGGCTCAAAGCGAAGCGGATTCCAGGCGTTTTTTGCGACGGCATATTCGGTGAGGGCCCGGACGGGCCGCCATTCGGCGTCGGCCCTGTAAAACAATCGCCATGATTGCGGGACGGCACAGCCTCCGGTGGGCTTATCGTCGAACCAATAAACGCTGATGCGGGAGATTTGGAGGGGGCTGGTGAAATTGACTTCGGCCCATTCGGTTTGTCCTTTGCGATCCCAGAAGGAATGGTTCGGCTTCTGGCCCGAATTGAGAGGCTCTGAAAGCTCCATGATGTAATCGAGGGTGTCATCGGTCCAGACGCGGGAGACAGTGAGCGGGCCTTTCTTGTTGTTCCTATGGGTGCACTTTCGCCATGCGAAGAGGAGTTTTTTTGCGTCGAATGACGGTGACATATCGAAGATCACTCCGTCGTCGCGGCGGAATATTTCTCGTGCGCCGCTGCCTGGTTCGGCGGGGTCGTAGATGTAGATTCCGCCGCCTGGTTTGTATATATCCCATCCGATGATAGTTCCTATTCCGAACGGGCGGTCGAAATGCGGCCTCTTGACGAAGGCTATCGGGGGGCAATCGGCGGTGTCAATATCTGCAGGGGCACCGGCGGCGAGAGCGCCGGCGGCGCAGAGCATTAAGAACAGGATTGCGGGTGTCAGCCGATTGAGGTCGGACATGGATTTTGACCTTCCGAATTTGACTTCATCATTATTCAATACGGGCTTTTTTCATTCTCAGCAGGACAACAGAGGGCGCTTCAACAACTTCGTTCAGTTCAATGGTCGGCGGGTCCAGTACGCCCGTGCGGATTTGGTTCAGGTCGTTTTGCACATCGACGCGGCAGAGGCTCCAGTTGACTTTCTCCTTTTCGGCGAAGTTCTCCACGGTCAATCTGAATTGCTTATCGGAGGATCGGAGATTGCTGATGAGTATGGTCAGTTCTGTTTGGTCCTGACTGAGTCCTGCGCAGATTGCGGATTTTCCGGGCTCGGCGCCGAAGGCTTTCACTCGCAGGGGCGTATCGAGGAGCATTTTGAAGGCCTTGGCTGCATAGAAGTTTTTTCTGGGCTGGCCGTAGCGTCCGAAGAGGCCGAACCAGTTGGTATCGCCGGCGTAGTAGTTTGCGACATCAACGGGCGCATCCTGGAGGTATATCAACACACAGGCAAGAAATGCGGCTCCTTCAGGGCCGGCGATTCTGTCGAACCACTGCTTCTTTACGATTCCCTCTTTGCGAAGGCCCAGGGGCGTCCAATCGTCGTCGGGCAGGTAGTTCCACTCGTTGAGGTGTATTTCTGTTTTCTCGAAGCCGAATTCGTCGAGCATTTTTCTTATCGCACGGGCCTTGGTGACGTAGAGGTATGGGTCGTTGGTATAGGTGTGCCAGGAGAAGAAATCGAGGGGGGCGTTTTGCGCTTTGCAGGCTTCGAAGAATTTTTTTAGGAAGGGCCAAGGCTCCATTTTGCCGGCGACGAGCTTTCCCTGCGCGCCGGCGGAAGGTCCTCCGACCATGAGGTGGGGGAATTCGGCCTTGATTGCCTTTGCGGCGGTGGTGTAGAGGGTGTCAAACTGCTCGTCGGTTCCGGTCCACATGGTGGGTCGGTTTTCGGGTTCGTTCCAGATTTCCCAGTATTTGATATTATAGCGGAAGCCGTCTGCCCAGGCGCGGTTGTAGTGCCGGATGATTCCGAGGCAGATTTGCGCCCACTTGCGGGGGTCTTCGGGGGGATTGACGTTGTATTTTTTCTTGGAGTGTTCGATGCTTTCGCCGAGGCGATACACGATTGCGGTTCCGGTCTCGATGATCGCCTTGACGTAGTCGTCGGTTCTGCTGAATGTGTAGCTTTCAGGCAGGGCAGGGTCGGCGGTCATATCGGGGAATACGGCGTGTATATCGACGACGTCTGGATTGGGCCATTCGCAGTCGTGGAGCCTGGCCGAGGGGATCGCCAGCTCGCGGAAATAGTCGGATAAGTCGATGGTTTCGCCATAGTTGAGCGGGCCGTTATTGACTCCGTGGAGTGGGCGGATTTCCGGAAGTCGCCGGGAACAATCGACGCGGACTTCGAGCGCCGACGCTGGGCGAGGGTAGCAGGCAGTCAGCATAAGAACCGCTGTAATCCACATAGAGAATCTATACGTCATAATAGCCCCAATCCAGGTTATTTTCCGGCGCACAAGGCCAAGTCGAGTCCGGCGCTCACCGGAAATCGACAAGGCCGGTATCGTGTTTCGTGCCGACTATCGAATCCATCGGGTTCAATAGTATCAGAATTCACAGGCAACTCCAAGGGAATTAGCCTTCGGGTGGGCAGGCGGTTATCCTGCAAGCAGGCACAGGCTATTGTATTTATGGGGGATATCTGGTATATTAAGGGACTTATATTTCTAAGCCTTAGATTGTAAATGGACAGTATCAATCCGTGCATAGCCGAGACAACAGCAATCCTGCAGAGCACATTTCCGAGGCGTCCGCAACGGCCGAGGCGGGCGGATTGTCGGTACGGGGGTCGGTGTTCGATATTAAACGATATGCCATTCACGACGGCCCGGGGATACGAACGACGGTATTCTTCAAAGGGTGCCCGCTGGCATGTCAATGGTGCCACAATCCGGAGAGCCGGCAATCGGCGCCTGAGCCGGCGTTGCGAGCCGGTCGATGTATCAGGTGCGGCCAGTGCGTGGAATTGTGCAGGCAGGATGCGGTTTCGCTCGACGGCGGACTACCTCGAACGGACGCCGGCAGATGCACATGCTGCGGCGAATGCATAGAGGCGTGCCCAGGCGGGGCCCGCGAGATAATAGGCTGCGAAAAGACGGTCGGCGAGGTGATGGCCGAGGTCGAGAAGGACGTTGTCTTTTACAAGCAATCGGGCGGGGGCGTGACCTTTTCGGGTGGCGAGCCTCTGTGTCAATTCGAGTTTTTGCTTGCGCTTCTGAGTGAAAGCCGGGCAAGGAAGATACACGCAGCGGTCGATACGACGTGCTACGCCGAGGCGGAGGTTGTCGATGCCGTCGGCGAGAAGGCGGATTTACTGCTTTGCGACATCAAGCACATGGACAGCGCAAGACACCGGGAGTTCACAGGGGTTGACAACGATCTTATACTGGATAATATCAGGCGTCTTTGCCGGGCGGGCAGGGAGGTTGTCATCAGGGTGCCGATTATTCCCGGTTTCAATGACGACCAGGCTAATATCAAGGCGACGGGCAGATTCGCGGCTTCTCTTTGCGGTGTCGAGCGAATAGATATTCTTCCTTACAATCGAGGTGGCAATGAGAAGGCGAAGCGGTTAGCGGCGGGCATCGACCTTGTACAAATAGAGACGCCTACCGACAAGAAGATGAGATCAATCGCCGCGAAGTTCAGAAGCCGGGGATTCAAGGTCAAGATTGGGGGCTGAGAATTATGAATGAACGAGTATCCAGACTCCGGAAAGAAAGTGTCGAGACCAGGCCCTATATTTCGACGGAGAGGGCCGAGCTGATAACCGAGTTTTACAAGTCGGATATTGCCGAGGGCAAGTCGGCAGTGGTAACTCGCGCACTGGTGTTCAAGCACCTGATGGAGAACAAGGCTGTCTGCATCAACGACGGCGAGCTGATAGTGGGCGAACGGGGGCCGGCGCCGAAGGCAACGCCGACGTATCCGGAGTTATGCTGCCACGACCTTGAGGACCTCCGGATACTGAACAGCAGGAAAAAGACTTCTTTCGTCGTCTCGGACGAGGTCAGGCGAAAGTACAAAGAGGAGATTATCCCGTTCTGGTCGGGCAGGACGCTGCGCGAGAAGCTGTTTTCGCTGATGAGCGACGAATGGCATCGGGCGTTCGATGCGGGAGTATTCACGGAATTCATGGAGCAGCGTGCGCCGGGCCATGCGATTCTGGACGACAAGATTTATCGGGAGGGTATGCTGGATTTCAAGCGCAGGATCACCGAGCACCGGGGCCGGATAGATCCGAACGACGCCGGGTCATACGCGAAAGAACAACAATACGAAGCAATGGCGATATGCATCGATGCTGTAATCACTTTCGCGGGGCGGTACGCGGACAAGGCCGAGGAACTCGCGGGCGAATGCGGGGACGCGAGGCGTCGGGCGGAACTGCTCCATATCGCGGAAGTCTGCCGGCGCGTTCCGGCGCATGCGCCGCGGGATTTCCACGAAGCGCTGCAGGCATACTGGTTCGTGCATCTATCGGTAATTACGGAACTGAACACGTGGGACTCATTCAATCCCGGCAGGCTCGACCAGCATTTGCTGGCTTTCTACGAGGACGGTCTGGCGAAAGGGACATTGACCCGCGAGGAAGCGAAGGAATTGCTGGAGTGTTTCTGGATAAAGTTCAACAACCAGCCTGCTCCTCCGAAGGTCGGCGTCACCGAGGAGCAGAGCGGGACCTATACGGACTTCGCACTAATCAATACCGGGGGTCTGAGGGCCGATGACGGCAGCGACGCCGTCAACGAGGTTTCGTATATGATCCTGGAGGTTGTCGAGGAGATGCGTCTGACGCAGCCCAGCGCCTGCATCCAGATAAGCAGCAAGAATCCGCAGGCATTTCTGGAACGGGCCTGCGAGGTTATCAGGACGGGGATAGGGCAGCCATCGGTTTTTAACACGGATGTAATCATCAAGGAACTGCTTCACGACGGCAAGAGCCTTGCCGACGCAAGGACGGGCGGGCCGAGCGGATGCGTAACGGTCAGCTCGTTCGGGAAAGAAAGCTGCACTCTTACGGGGTATATCAACTGGCCTAAGATTTTCGAGCTGGCGTGCAATAACGGCGCGGACCCGGCGACGGGCCTGCAGACGGGTCCGAAGACGGGCGAGGCCCGGGATTTTATGTCGTATCAGCAGTTGTTCGACGCCTACAGCAAGCAGCTCGAATACTTCATCAACCTGAAGATCGAAGGCAACAACAGAATCGAGAGGCTTTTCGCGGATGAGATGCCGGCGCCGTTCATGTCGGTGGTAATGGACGACTGCATCGCCAAAGGGCTGGACTATCACAACGGCGGGGCGCGATACAATCCGACATATATCCAGGGGGTCGGTATCGGGACGGTGACGGACTGCCTGGCGGCGGTGAAGTATCACGTATTCGAGAAGCAGACTCTCACGATGAACGAACTGCTGAAAGCCGCGGCGGCGGATTTCGCCGGATACGAGTCACTGCGGAACAAGCTTTTGAACCACACGCCGAAGTACGGCAACGACGACGACTACGCCGACGCAATAGCGGAAGAGGTATTCGAGGCATATTACAGGCTGCTTAACGGCAGGGACAACACCAAGGGGGGCAAGTATCGCGTGAACCTTCTGCCTACGACGGTTCATATCTATTTCGGAGCGGTCACTGGCGCGCTTGCGAACGGTCGCAAGGCCGGGGCGCCTGTTTCGGAAGGTATCTCTCCGAGCCAGGGGTGCGACAGCAAAGGGCCCACGGCGGTTGTGAAATCAGCGTCGCGGATCGACCACGCCCGCACAGGGGGGACATTGCTGAACATGAAATTCAACCCGCAACTGCTCGCCGACGCCGAGAGCATCGAGAAACTGGCCCACCTGATCCGCGGTTATTTCGCGCTGGGCGGCCATCATGTTCAGTTCAACGTGATAACTGCGAAGACACTGCGGCGCGCCCAGGAGAAACCCGATGAGAATCGCGAACTTATCATTCGTGTGGCGGGCTACAGCGATTACTTCGTTGACATCGGCAAAGAGCTTCAAGACGAAATCATCACAAGAACAGAACAGCAGGTGTTCTGAGGCAATCGGCGGGAGAGGGGGCCTGTCGAGGTTTTGGGGCTTTGACGCGGCGGCATCGGGCTGCTATACTCACGGTCGAAGACAACATCAGTCAAGATATATGCCCCAGCCGAGGCTGATTCTGACGGAGATTAGATTATGAACAGGCAAGTATTTTTTTCAGTCGCAGCCACAGCGCTATTGCTGACAGGCTGCGGACGGAATGCCGAAGAGCGGCAACTGCAGGGATTCATCGACAGGCACGTAGCGGTTTTGGATCCGCTGGCGGCAAAGGCGAACCTGGCTTACTGGGACGCCGCGACGACAGGCAAGGCCGAGGACTATGAGAAGCTCGGCGAGCTCCAATTAGAGATTCGCCGGATTTACAGCGATGCCGATGATTTTGCGCTTTTGAAGGGAATCAAGGAATCGGAGTCGGTCAGGAAGGCCGGGCTCGCCCGTCAACTGGATAAACTTTACAACGGCTATTTGGCCAACCAGATACCGCCTGAGATGCTCAAGCGGCTTGTCGAAACGGATACGAGGGTGCAGGAGAAGTACAATACTTATCGCGGCAAAATCGACGGGCAAGAAGTCACGATGAGCGATATCTATACGATAATGACCACGGAGAAGGATGTTCGCAAAAGGGAACTGGCCTGGCGTGCGAGCAAGCAGGTCGGCGATGTTATTGCGGGTGACCTCATCGAGCTTGTGAAGCTGCGGAACGAAGCCGCCCGGCTGGTGGGGTTCGAGAACTACCATACGATGATGATAGTCACGGGCGAACAGAGCGTCGAACAGTTAGATGCGATATTCGCCAAACTCGACGGGCTTACGGAGAAACCCTTCTCGGAACTCAAGAAGGAGCTGGATGTGATTCTGGCGAAGAGCTACGGCATAGACACCGGAGAACTGATGCCCTGGCACTACCATGACCCGTTTTTCCAGCGGACTCCGCTGGTTTACGAGTTGGACCTGGACATCTATTACAGGGACAAAGACGTTAAAGAGCTGGCCGAGGAGTACTATGCAAGCGTGGGGCTGGACGTCGATGATATCCTGGCCAGCAGCGACCTCTACGACCGGCAGGGCAAGTACCCTCATGCCTTCAGTACGGATATCGACCGGCACGGCGACGTTCGCATCCTCTGCAACCTGCAGAACACCGAGCGCTGGGCCGAGACTATCCTTCACGAGTTGGGCCATGCGGTTTACAGCAAGTACCACGACGAGAGCGAGCCGTGGCTTCTGCGGGAGCCGGCGCACAGCTTTACGACGGAAGCGGTGGCGATGTTTTTCGGCAGGCTCAGCAGAAACGCCGCGTGGATGCAGGAGATGCTCGATATGTCCGACGCCGAACGATCGAAAGTCGAGGGCGTGACATGGAAGTATCTGCAGTTTCAGCAGATACTCTTCGCGCGATGGGCCATGGTGATGTACAATTTCGAGAAGGCCCTTTACGCAGACCCGGAGCAGGATCTGAATAACCTGTGGTGGAGGCTGGTGGAGAAATACCAGTTCGTTAAGAAGCCCGGCGGGCCGGCGGACGCCGGATGGGCGTCGAAACTGCACTTTACGACGGCGCCGTGCTACTATCACAACTACATGCTCGGTGAGCTATTTGCCTCTCAACTGCACCACCACTACGTGAGGGACATACTGGGCCTGGAATCCGACGAAAACGTCAGCTATGTCAACGACAAGAGGCTGGGCGATTTTCTACGGAAAGAAGTCCTCGGCCCCGGGGCGAAATACCACTGGGATGAGATGATCGAACGCGCGACAGGCGAGGCGCTGAATCCCAAATACTTCGCCGAGCAGTTCCTCAAATATACCCTTCAGGGTAGTAAATTTCCGCGAGCTGGGTTGTAAGAGCGTTGTTCTAAAGTTACTTACCCGCGAACGAACTGGGGTCTTCAATCATGAGCACTATAAAGCCAGCAACAAACAAAGCATGATCCGGAGCAGAGCATGATCTACCTGGTCGGCATATTCATCTACCTTTTGATACTTACGGGCATCGGGATTTACAAGTCCAGGCAGGTCAAGACTCAGGCGGACTTCACGGTAGCCGGCCGGACTCTCTCTCCATGGATTATGGTCTGCACGATGCTTGCGGTATGGATCGGGACCGGTTCGATCGTTGGCAACGCGGGGAAGACTTATGAAGTGGGAATGGCGGCGTTGTTTCTGCCGATGGGGACATTCGTGGGGATGATTCTGCTGTCTTTCATCGCCGCCAGGGCGAGGAATATCGAAGCTCTTTCGGTTCCTGAGATCATCGGCAAGCGATACGGCTCTGCGGCCCGGCTGCTGGCAGTGGCCGCTTTGATAATCGCATACATGGTCATCGTAAGTTATCAGTTCAACGCCGGCGGGATGGTCCTCGAAGTCATCGCAGGCAAGAAGGACAAGGTTCTTCTGGCGCCCGGCGATACGCTGACGAAAAACCAGATTCGCAAAGGTTATTTTCACTACCAGCCCGCTGCGGATTTCACCGGAACCGCACGCATCGATCTGGAGGTTAAGCAGCAGAATTCGGGGGAATGGGCAGACGAGATTCAGACTTTTACGATTCGCGTGGTTCGCGGTTCGGAAATCATCAAGGTCAAGCAGGAACTCAAGGAGGCGGTAGAGGCGGGCCGGCTGCGAAACACGGTGGTGATCAAACAGAATACGTTTACGAGAATCATGCCGGAAGGATTATATCCGGCTTCGGGCAAAGGGGCGGCGGCCTGTCGAATCGCACGGCTGCCCGGTCAAGGCCAGACGTATCTGCACGAACCGGTACTGACGGCGTATCGGGCGACAATCATCGCAGCGTGCTTCATCATCATCTACACGATGCTGGCCGGGCTGATGAGTCTGGCGTTTACGGATATTGTCACGGGAACATTGATAATAGGTTCTCTGCTGGTCGCATTCGGGGTATTGCTTTTCAAGGCGGGCGGTTTGGCCGGCATGGCCGAGCGATTTGCGGCGATGGCGGACCGTCCGAATCATATGAAGCTTTTCGGGGTTTTCGGCCCGGCGGACTATATCAATTTCCTGCTGCCTGTTTTTCTTCTTGTGATGGGCGACGCGAACCAGTACCAGAGGATTTTTGCGAGCAAGAACGCCAAAGGGGCGCGAACGGCGGTGCTTGTTATGATATTTCTGGCGCTGCTCATCGAAGAACTGATCATCGCCGAGGCGTGGTTCGCAAGCAGCCTGATTCCGGACCCGGAAAACGGGCGGTTCGTATTGATCTACGCGGCACGTCACTTCATGCCTCTGGCGCTGGGGATAGTCTTTATGGTGACCATCGTAGGGATTATCATATCGACGGCGGATTCTTTCCTGCTGGTTCCTGCAACGACGTTCATAAAGGACATCTATCAGACATACATCAACCCAAAGGCCTCCGAGAGGCGGATCGTTTTTGCAAGCCGACTGATGGTGCTAACGTTCGGGGTAATCGCATGGCTCGTTTCGCTGGCGTTTGCAGGGAGCACAACGGTTTTCGAGAAGGCGATGTATGCCTTCACTGTTTATGGTTCTGCAATTACGCCTTGTCTTGTAGCGGCGTTGTTCTGGAAGGGTGCGACGAAGGAAGGGGCAATTTCGTCGATTTTGGCCGGGACGGTCACCACGCTTGTCTGGGAAGAGATTATCAAGGGGCGCCTTCCGGCTGAGATTGCGAAGCTCGATGCCGTACTGCCGGCAATAACGCTGTCGGTAGTATGCCTGATAGTGGTGAGCCTTTTGACCCGGAAGCAACAGCCGGGCGGAGGTGACTGACAAATGTTCGCAGCCGGAACATATATAAAGAGGAGAAAACGGCTTCAATCCGACATCCAATCCGGGCTGATTCTTCTTTTGGGTAACGACGAAAGCCCGATGAATTATCCGGACAATGCTTTTTCGTTTCGACAGGACAGCACATTCGCGTACTTTTTCGGGCTTTATCAGCCGGGCCTTGCGGCTATTATCGATGTCGATGAGCAACGCGAATGCGTTTTCGGAGAGGACGTGACGGTCGATGAGGTCATCTGGACGGGGCCTCAGCCGACGGTGAAGGACAGGTGTTCGGCGATTGGCGTGCGCGACACGGCGTCTTTGGATAAGCTGCAGCCGATTCTCAAGGGCGCCCTGGCAAAGGGCAGGCAGGTTCACATTCTTCCGCAATACAGGGGCCGGAGCATTCTGCAGATTTGCGAACTGTTCGGAATCGGCCCGGCTGAGCTCGGCGAATATGTTTCAGAGGAACTTATCAGGGCTGTCGTCGCACAAAGGTCGGTTAAAAGCGACGAGGAAATCCGCGAGATCGAGGCGGCCCTCGATATCGCGTACGAGATGCAGACGACGGCGATGCGAACGGCCAGACCCGGACTTTATGAAAGAGAGGTGGCCGGGGCAATGGAGGGTATCGCGATTTCGCGCGGGGGGCGCTTATCATTTCCGACCATTTTTTCGATTCACGGCGAGACCCTTCACAACCACTGCCACGGCAATATTATGAGCGAAGGCGACATCGCGGTAAACGACTGCGGTGCGGAGACAGCTTTAGGTTATGCCTCGGACATTACGCGGACGATTTCTGTCGGGGGGAGATTTTCTCAGAAACAACGAGAGATTTACTCGGTCGTGCTGGATGCACAACAGAAAGCCATCGAAGCGATCGGACCGGGTATCGAATTCAGGTCAGTTCATCGGCTGGCAGCCGGTGTTCTTCTGTCGGGGTTGAAAGGGCTTGGGCTGGTAAAAGGCGATGTCGATGAAGCGCTGGAGGCCGGGGCCCATGCTCTTTTTTTCCCGTGCGGGCTGGGCCACATGATGGGCCTTGACGTGCATGACATGGAAGGCCTCGGCGAGGATTACGTCGGCTACAGCGATACGGTCCTGCGGAATCCGGCTTTTGGCTGGCGATCCCTGAGACTCGGCAAGGCCCTGGAGCCGGGCTACGTCATAACCGTGGAGCCGGGCATCTACTTCATCGGGCAACTGATCGACCGGTGGAGATCCGAGAAGACGTGCGAATCTTTCATTGACTACAACACGGTAGAAAAATACAAAGATTTCGGCGGCATCCGAATCGAAGACGATATTGTCGTTACAGAATCGGGCCGGCGAGTATTAGGCAGAGGAATACCTAAGACAATCGACGAGGTGGAGGGGGCCTGGTCCTAAGAAAACATCCGCTCGACAAGAAGTCGTCGGTGTTGTTTAATAGCACAAGATATTACAGAACGACGAGATGAGCAGTTAAGGAGGATTACTCCGTATGAATCGCAAGAATGCAAGAGTATCGCTTCTATTACTGGCCTTGTTTACAATCTGCCCGGCATCGCTGTCGGCAGAGAGGTCTTCTCAAGACTACCTCTGGGAGATCGGCAAGGCCGACAACGACACGGCTGAATTCGCACTGGCGCCCGGGGGCTACGGCAATTACGTCGAGGACGCACTGTTCATCGTGGGGCAGTCCGAACCGAACAAGGACTGGCCCTACGCCCACCCGGGCCCGGACGACGCCTGGGCCGGCAACGCGAGGCATACATTCCGAATACTATTCGCAACCAATCGCACGGTAAATACGGGGATTTGTCGATTGATATTAGACCTGGCTGATACGCACGCCGCGGATCCGCCAAATCTCCAAATCAAGCTCAACGACCACGCCCGTCATTATCGCCCGCCTGAGGGCAACTCGGACGCCTCCATCATGGGCAATCCCAAGGCAGGAAAGGAACACCGATTCAAAATCGAATTCCCTGCCGAAGAATTGAAAGCAGGGATCAACGAGATCACAATCACTACGACCGACGGCAGCTGGATACTCTACGACTGGATCGGCTTCCAGACGCCCCGTTTCATTAGGCTGGCGCGTCCCCGGGGCGTCGTTATACGGGACGTTCGAATCGATCCCTGGCTGACAGAAATCAACGGCAAGCCGAGTCAACTTATGTGGATGGACGTAATCCGGATAGGCGACGAAGAGGAGTTCACGGTCCATGTTACAGGGCTGCGGCCGGAAAAGCTCGAAGTTCCGTCCGGCAAGCACACTATCGAGCTTGCCCTGCCCCCGGTCAAGACCGAGACACCGGTAACCGCGAAGATCAAGAGCCGCAACAAGGTTGTGGCCATGCGTCAAGTCGCGCGAGGCCCGGCGAGCCTTCGCGAGCCGGCGGACTGGGTTGATCCTATTCTGGGCACGTCGCAGTCACGGTGGATGCTCTATCCCGGTCCATCCATGCCTTTCGGGATGGTCAAGCTGAGTCCTGACAACCAGCGTCATCAATGGAAGGCGGGTTACGAATACCTCATCGACAATATTGCCGGGTTCAGCCATCTGCATTCATGGACGATGGGCGGACTGTTGACGATGCCTACGACCGGCGAGCTGCGGACGATACCTGGCCCCGAAGCAGATCCGGACAAAGGATACCGCAGCCGATTCAGCCACGACAAGGAGTTCGCCTCGCCCGGGTATTACGCGGTGACGCTCGACGACTACGGCATCAGGGCCGAGCTGACGACGACTACAAGGGCCGGATTTCAGCGATACACGTTCCCGCAGGCGGAAGACGCCCGTATTCTCTTCGACCTGGAGACGCCGACGGAATACGGATATACCGTACTCGACGCCAGGATAACGCGAGTATCCGATACCGAAATCGAGGGGTACTCGAAGCAGCAATCGGGTCAAAACGCCCCTTATCAATTGTTCACACTGCACTTCGCAGCCAGGCTGAGCAAGCCATTCGATTCGTTCGGAGGCTGGGTGGGCGAGGAAATTAAAGAAAACACTGGCAGCATCTCCGGCAAAGGCGATATCGGAGCGTTCGTGAACTATTCGACTACGGCAGGCGAAGTCATAAAACTCAAGACAGGGATATCACTGGTCAGCATCGAACAGGCCCGGCTGAACCTCGAAAGGGAGACGGCTCGATTCGGGTGGGACTTCTACGCTGCAAGGGTTGCTGCGCACAGAGTCTGGAACGAACTTCTCGGCAGGATAGAAGTCGAAGGCGGAAGCTACGAGGAGAAGACCAAATTTTATACGAACCTTTATCGTTCTTACTGCGCGCGGACGATCCTGAGCGACGTAAACGGCAAATACGTCGATATGTACGAAAAGGTCCAGCAACTCAAGGACCCCGATTCGCCGGTTTACGGCTGTGACGCTTTCTGGAACACGTTCTGGAATCTCAATCAACTCTGGACGCTGGTGACGCCCGAGACAGCCAACAAATGGGTTTTGTCGCTGCTGGAAATTTACGACAAGGGGGGCTGGCTGCCGAAAGGTCCTACGGGCATCGAGTATTCCAGCATAATGGTGGCGTCTCACGAAATCGCGCTGATGGTGAGCGCTTATCAGAAAGGAATCCGCAACTACGATGCGGACAAGGCCTACGAAGCGATGAAGCGAATACAGACCGAGCCCGGCAGAAAGCACGAGGGCGGGGGCTACGTGGGCAATATGCAGCTCAAACCATATATGGAACTCGGATACGTGCCCGTCGAAGACGGGCCCGCTTCAAATACCCTCGAATATGCCTACGACGACTGGTGCGTCTCTCAAATGGCGCTGGCAGTGGGGAAGAAAGCCGATTACGAATACTTCATCAATCGTGCCGCCAACTACAAGAACATATTCGACTCATCGTCAGGGTATATGCGGCAAAAACATCGAGACGGCAAATGGGTCGAAGGTTTCTCGCCTTATGCGGGCGCCGGCTTCGTCGAAGGGAACTCCTGGCAATATACATGGTTCGCGCCCCAGGACGTAAAGGGGCTTATCGATCTGATCGGCAAGGATGAATTCAACAGGCGGCTGGAGGAAGGATTCGAGAAATCCGCCAAGAGCAATTTCAACGCCACCGGCGACCGATTCGCGGACTTCCCCATAAATCACGGCAACCAGCCGAACATGCAGGCGGCATATCTGTTCAACTTCTCGGGCAAACCGTGGCTTACGCAGAAATGGGCCAGAGAGATAATGAATCACTACTACGGGGTCGGCCCAATCGACGGCTACCCCGGCGACGAAGACCAGGGACAAATGGGGGCGTGGTATGTCATGAGCGCGATGGGCTTGTTTGAGATGGACGGCGGCTGCGCGGTCCAGCCGACATACGAAATCGGCTCACCCATCTTCAAGAAAATCATCATCCACCTCGACCAAAAGTATTACAAGGGCAAGACATTCATAATCGAAACGAGAAACAACTCTGCGGAGAATATCTACGTTCAGTCCGCCACGCTCGACGGTCATCCTCTGAACAAACCATGGTTCTTCCACCGGCAGCTCGCGGACGGGGGGGCGCTCATATTGGAAATGGGGCCGGCGCCCAATAAAGAGTGGGGTTCGAGTCCGGAAGCGGCTCCTCCGTCAATGACAAAATAGCCTTGTGACCGCGGGGGCCGAGGCCTTCACATGAACATCTTCGGCTGCCTGATCGTATATTGATTTGTACGGGGTTGTTTGTTGCTGAAAAAGGGGGCAATGATGACGAACCTGGATAGACAGATGGATCAGCAAGGCTATGTCGTTGGCATTCCCGAATCATTCGACATATCCGACCATAGCGTCGAAGCAAGTCTGTGCGATAACTACGCCTGCGAAATATGCGGGCAGATAGGCCTCAGTTACAGGCAGTTTGTCGAGCACAGCCAGCAAACGTTCCGAGCCTTCGCCGAATGCCCAAACTGCGGCTGGGCGGAAGAGCTTTAGCCCCGAATCCATACCGGCGGGGGAAACTCGCGGAGAATTGTATATCAATCGCCAAATCCCTATTGTCAACAGGTGAGGTTTGCAGAAAAGGCAACCGAGCAGTGACAATAGTCGTCGGGTAAAAAACTTCATTTTTTTGCGGCATCCGACAAATGGAGAAGCTAAAATAGCTGCACCTCAGGCGTTCGTTGTTCGTGCCTGCGTTTAGACATTTTTTTCGAGATTCCGAGCTAATACAGGAGACTAACAGATGATCTCGACGGACAGTAAGGCATCGCTATCCACAATAATAATTTGTATTTCAGCTTGTTTACCCGCTGGTTTTGCAGCGGCGGCGAACGATTATCTCTCTCCGCTGGCCCTGGTTGCCGACGGCGATGGCAAGACGTTGTATATCGCCGAGCAAACGGCCAACCAAATCGCGGTATTCGACGTCGCGGGCGCGAAAGTCTCGAAAGCGATCTCACTGCCGGGGCCGCCGAGCGGGCTGGCTCTGGCGCCCGACGGCAAGACGCTCTACGTTACTATCGGCGTGGGCGAAGGCAAAATCGCAGTTATCGATTTGAACTCCGGAGACATTGTGCAGACACTCGACGCCGAGCACACACCCACGGCGCCTGTGCTGAGCGGCGACGGGAAAACTCTTTATGTCTGCAACCGATTCAGCAACACGGTCTCCGTATATGATCCGGCCTCGAAGAAGGTCACAGCGAGCATCCAGGTTACCAGAGAGCCGATTGCGGCGGCTATAACGCCGGACGGCAAATTGCTTTTCGTCACTCATCTGGTCCCGAGCGGGGCCGCAGACGGCGACTACGTTGCTGCGGTGGTATCGGTTATCGATACTGCTGCGAACAAACTCGACAAGACCATCCAGCTGCCGAACGGAAGCACGGGTCTGCGGGACATCTGTATTTGTCCCGACGGCAAGTTCGCCTATGTCACAGGCGTTCTCGCCCGCTACCAACTCCCCACGACTCAACTCGAACGGGGCTGGGTGAATACCAACGCTCTGAGCATAATCGACGTGGCGAACAAGAAGCCGATTAACACTGTCCTGCTGGACGATGTCGATCTCGGCGGCGCCAATCCATGGGGGGTTCGATGCACGGCCGACGGCAAGTATGTCTGCGTTTCCCACGCGGGCACACACCAGATCAGCGTAATCGACCGGGCGAAACTGCACGATAAGCTCGCGAAAGCCGCGGCGGGGGAGAAGGTTTCCGACGCGACGTCATCATACGACGATGTTCCCAACGATCTGTCATTTCTGGTCGGGCTGAGAAGAAGAATCAACCTGACGGGCAACGGGCCCCGCGGCATCGCCGTAATCGGGACGAATGTTTACGCAGCAGAGTATTTTACCGACAGTCTGGGCGTCGTGGATATCAATCCCGACGTCAGGCCTGCGGCGAAATCGCTCGCACTGGGGCCCGAGAAGCCCCTGACGGTCGCCCGAAAAGGGGAGATGTTCTTCAACGACGCGGAACTCTGCTTTCAAAAATGGCAGAGCTGCGCGAGTTGCCATCCCGGCGGCGCGAGAGTCGATGCGCTCAACTGGGACCTTATGAACGACGGGCTCGGCAACCCTAAGAACACAAAGAGCATGCTCATGGCCCACGAGACGCCGCCGGCGATGGCGCTCGGCGTTCGCGACACGGCGGAACTCGCCGTCAGGGCGGGCATAAAGCATATCCAGTTTGCGGTGCGTCCCGAAGCCGATGCGGCAGCAATCGACGAATATCTCAAGTCCTTAAAACCCGTGCCCAGTCCGTATCTGGAGAAGGGCAAGCTGAGCGATTCGGCAAAACGGGGGCAGGAAATCTTCGAGAAGGCAAGCTGCTCGAAATGCCATCCGGCGCCGCTATATACAACCCTGAAGAAATACAACATCGGCACCGGCAGGGACAGGGAAAAGGATCTGGAATTCGACACTCCTACCCTGATAGAAGTCTGGCGAACGGCTCCGTACCTGCACGACGGCAGATCTGCGAGAATGGAAGACGTCCTTACGAAGCATAATCCCGGCGACAGGCACGGTCAGACATCCGACCTTACCGACGCCGAGATTGCGGATTTGGCGCAATTCGTGCTTTCCCTATAGGCCGGCGAAGCACATATCAGGATAGTTGTTCGCACGCCCTTCCAGCATTGGGCGGGGATGTCGGCCATTCGATGCTTCGCCGTAAAAGCGGTTAACGGATGACAAGCAGGTGACTCCGCGCACTGCCTGCAGAGAGCGAAGGCCCTGGGTTCCGCATTTTCAGCGTACTGCGTCTTCAGGCAGAAAGAAGACGCCCGGTCCCTCTCCGGTTCCCAGCGGGTAGGGCTCTCCTGTAGCAGGAGTTATGATCGCCTGCATCGGGACGACTTGCGATGCCAAGTAGCTTCCGACATGACCATCGGTGTAGCCGGCGTGCAGTCTGATTTTGAGTTCGGACAGGTCTGTATCGGGACTCAATCCGGACCAGTAGTATGCCGAACCCATGTAAGTTTCTTCTGTTATTCCGGCGCCTCTGAACTTCTCACAACTACTGTAAACGCCCATACTCCGCCAATGGTCGAACCCGAAATAACAACTAATCAGCAGACTGCTTTCACGCGAACCGCTCATGGTGCTCGACGGCCCCCTGAACAGGCGCTCCGGCGTCAGGTAGCCGGTATAATTCCAGTAGAAACAATAGGTGCTGGTCAGGGGCACTTTCGCCATGAGTGCAGGGTTTATCCAGTCATCGCCCTCATCCCATGCCTCCTGAAGATACTCATGCTCGCGAGGGGCGTTTCGGCAGGCCATTTGGCTGGCCTCTGAAATGTAATCGCCAAGATAGGAACTCATAGACCGTTTGTGTCTCCAGGTTCGCTCGGAGATTCCGGTCACAGTGGTCGGCTCGGTCCAGTTCCATGCAACATTCACATCTCCTATTGTCGCGACAGACTCCGGAAAAAGGTCGTCGCTGTCGGCTGCATAGCAGAAAAGCGCTTTTACAACTTGATGCTGATCGGCTGCGCCGAGAATACTTCGCGCCTGCCGTCTGACTCTGCCGACAGCGGGCACAAGGATACCCATCAGAAGCGATATAATCGATATGACCACAAGTATCTCAAGAAGTGTAAACCCCTCCCGTATCCCCACTTTTCCAACAACCCCACGCCACAGCGCACCAGGTTTTTCTCCCATTCCTGGACACATCATACAATTTCTCGACAGGTTAACGAACCTACACCTGTCTCATTATATCAACATGTCCGATTTTTGTCAACAAAAGTCAAAAAAAACTCGCTGTCGGCCCCCAATAATGCCGTATTTGACTGCTACTGAGCCCATTCCATATTCAAGAGCCACCCATCGGCAAATATGGCAAAATCGGCCATATTGACGGCTCCATCGCGGTTTACGTCTCCTGCAATGGGCCATTCGCTCATACTGGCATAGTACGTACCGCCAAAAGCCCCCATATTCAACCTTGCTCCATTGGGCATACGTTCGGGGGCGGGATTTACCCATGGCTCTGCGGCATCAACGCAGGGGCTGGTGATATCGTCGAGGATCCACTCTTTTGTTGTGGCTCTATAACGTCCTCGCTGCGAGAGCAGGTGGTAATCGCCGCCTGCCAAATCGGCGAACAGCGGATATTTGTTGATGTTTCCTTCGCCGGGTCCGCCTCGCTGGATGCAACTGAATCTTGCCTGGCACTCAATAAGGTCGGCACTGGCATTGTTCCAGAAGATGCTGTTGCTTATATCGGGGCTGCCCCAGTTGACTTTTAATATTCCGATTTCGTTTTCGACGACTGTCACATTGGTTATTTTCGGCGAACATCCTGAGACAAGGATTCCTGCGATTCCGCAGTTTCTTATGACGACATTCCTCAAGACGCTGTTTGCGTCTTCTCCCCGGTGGAATGTCACCGCATAAGTGGAAGCTTCGATGACAGCGGCATCGCTGCCCTGGCCCATAACCGTTATGGCCTTGCCGTTGAAATTAAGGTCTTCATGATAGACTCCGGGATAGACTACGACGGCATAGCCCTCGGCGGCGCTGTTTATTCCCTTCTGTATCGTCGCAAAGGCATCGTCCGGACTCAAGCCGCTGTTATTGTCGTCTCCGCTGTTGACATCTACATACCATCTGAGTTCTCCGGCGAATTCATACGCTCCCATATCGACAATGTCACGGATGATTCGCGGGTTTCCGTCGAGGTCAACGACAACGAATGGTAAAAGGGCCGAGTTGTCGCCGGAATCGATTACGAGCGAGCCCGCCGCCGGTCGGAGGTCGTCATCTTCGGTTCCCGTCATTCCGTCGGCGCCGGGGGGGTCGATGAAGACCGTTTCGGCATCGATATTGTTCGTTCCCCCGAGCAGGCCTGTCCATCCTTCGACGCAACTGAAGCTGATCGTCAGGTCGCCCCCGGTAGTTGTGATCTGGGCATCCTCTATGTCTTCGGTCCCGTCGATATTTCCGTGGAGTATGGAGTTGACGACGGTCATATTCCCGCCTTCGTTGGATACCCCTCCGACGGCTGCGGCGGCGTTTGCGGTGAAAGTGCAGTTAATCAGCGTCGGGTTGTTTTCGAAGCTGTCCAGGGCTCCGCCCCGGCTGCCTGCCGAGTTACTGTTGAAGACGCAGTTCACCAGTGTTCCGCCTCGGCCCCACCAACTGGTCATGCCGCCTCCAATCCAGGCGGTATTCGACCTCATAACACAGTTGACAAGCGTCGGATTACTGTCGCCGCAGAATATCGCGCCTCCGTCGCCGCCGTCGCCGGTCGAAGCACCGACGGCATTACCCACAAACAAGCAGTTCTCGATCCTCGGACTGCTCTTGTAGTTATACATTCCTCCGCCCCTCGGATTATCCGCTGCGTCATCGAGGAATGCCCGGTTGTCCCTGAATTCGACATTGATAATGGTTGGGCTCGATGATTCGTTGTACATTCCCCCACCCCGGCCTGCGGAGTTTGCGACAAACCTGCAATCCTGCAGCGTCGCCATTCCAGAGAGGATGCGGATTCCTCCGCCTCCGAGATTCTCCGCATTGCCTGCGGTAATAGTAAAGCCTTCGAGCAAGGCGGTTGCACTTGTCCCGTCGGCGGTGACGACGTGGCGGCTGTTTTCGGTGTTGTTTGCAAATTGCGGTCCGTCGTCGCCGGCAAGATCGCCGCTTAGAACAGTCTCATAGGATTGGAAGTCCCGCATCTTCGGATTCGGCTCACCGAATCCGGCGAAACCGCCTCTCAATGATACTCCATCGACCAGTTGAAAAGCCGCATTCCTGTCCCCAGGGGTCACGGTTGAGCCGAAATCGGGCTTGTACATTCCCGATGCAACATGAATATGATTCCCTCCGGAAGCCGAAGTCAGGGCATCCTGAACGCCGGTGAAGGCATCGGTCCAACTTGAGCCGTTGTTTGCTCCGGGCGCTTCCTGGTCAACATAAATCGGCGCCTTCAAGAACAGCTCACGGATTTCGGCGTCGGTAAGGGGGCAACTGTATATCCTGATATCGTCGAGCAGGCCGTCCCAATATCGATCCGGATTCTCCTCGTTCTCTCCGATAAGAACGTTGTAACTGTTGGTCGAGATTCCGTTACTCTCAGGCACAGGGCTCGCGGAATCCTCGATGCCGTCGATATAGAGGCGCATATTCTCCCCGTCGTAAGTTCCGCAGATATGATGCCATTCATGCGGCGCGACCTGTGTATTTCCATTTATGAAGTTCCATGGGGGCCCTCCCGTGACGGCAAAGTGGAATCTCATTTCGTCCTCGACGGTCGAGAGCCTCCAAGCCGAATCGCCCTTTGTCACAATCGCCTGCCAATCGACATTCACGGCGTTGATATTGACCCAGGCGGCAAGCGTAATGTGTTCTGTAAGATCGAATACGGCGCTGTTTCCGCAGTTGATATAGTCGCCTTCTCCGTCGAATTCCATCGCTCCGTCCATGCGACCGCTGTACGGTCGCCATTGGGGGTCTCCCTGCAGGAAGCCGTGGTTGTCGCCGGCTGCATCCTGCGCCACACTGCCCTCGGTCTCGTCGAGCATCCAGTGCGCCACTAAACAGGAATCAGCCGGCACCGGATTCATCAGGAAAGCGTGCCACTGGTCGGTATCGGTCAGGCCGTAGCCGACGATTTGGCCTTTGTCGTTAATTTCGCCTGCGGAATAGAGTTCCTTCCAGGTCGGATCGCTCGTCACAAAGTCGTTCAGGTCCACCATTCCATAGCTGCTGTCCCACAGAAAAGCGTGCGTATTGGCTCCGCCGAGGTAATCGAAATCGCCAACGACCTGGTCGTTATTGTTTAGGGCATTTACTCTGCTGTACTGGATAAGATTCATATCAAGCAAGCCGCCGATAGCGTCCCAGAGGTAGTAAGTCCCAAGCGAGGAAACAGCTACGGTCCCTCTGTCGTTTATCGCATTGCCCTGGCTTTGAAACCCGACCAGGTCTCTCATTCCTGTGGTGCTGTCCCACAAAAATGCGCGATCCCCTGAGGTTCCCGTGACCTGTCCACGGATATTGATGTCTGAGGCGCTGCTGTTGCCGGCGCCGCTCAAGAGGCCAAGATCAGCGATTGCATCGTTTTCCCACAAGAACGCCCGCTGCCAGGTATATATCGTCGCGGATGTCCTTGCGGGACCGACGACCTGTTCTGCATCGTTTATCGCAAGCGCCTCGGTGCAACTTCCACCCGGCAGAATTCCAAGGTCTATGATTTTTCCCTTGTCCCAGAGAAAAGCGTGCAGTTCTCCGCTTGCGGTTCTGGCCGAGCCGACGACTCGGCCTGCCCTGTTTATCGCGTAGGCGGTACTGGCACTGCCTCCCAATGTTCCGATGTCGATCATCCCCACTTCATCATCCCATGCAAATGCATGCAACTGCCCGCCTGCGGTCTGAGAAGTGCCGACTATCCGGCCTAATTCGTTGATACCGTAGGCCCTGCTGTAGGATCCGCCCAGGGTTCCCAAATCGATAATTTCGTAACGTGGCGGGACTCCCTTGCCATAGCCTTCAGACTCGTATGCGCCCATATCGACGAAACTGTGCACAATCCGCGGCTTGCCGTCCAAATCGACGGCGCCGGGTTCGACGACGGAGTTATCACCGGAATCAATGCAAGGTGATCCCACACTCAGGCGCAGATTATCGTCTTCGGTGCCTGCTATTTCGTCAGCCCCGTTAGCATCTGCAAATGCCGGCTCTTCACCGATAGTCCCAATCTGGCCTGCCCCTCCCATGGTTCCGCTCCACCCCTGGATGCAACTGTACAGGATCGGCGATTCGGCGGGGCCGCTCTTGATGAACAGTTGAGACTCCTCCGATGTTCCTCCGAGGCTGTCGGAGTTATTCCACAGAATACTGTTGGTTACCAACCGGCCGGCAACTACCTCTGAGTCGTAGCAAATAGCGCCTCCCCTGCCCGAAGCCGTGTTTTGAGCTAATGTGCAGTTTAGTACTGCACTGCTTGCGTTGAATGTATCGCATATTCCGCCTCCGTCGCCTGCTGCGACGTTGCCGATGACGAGACAACTCGTCAATGTGCTGAGCGTGTAGCCGTAGCTGTACACACCTCCTCCTGCTCCCTCTGTGGTATTTTGTACGATTCTGCACTGATATAAGAAGGGCTCTCCGCCACTCGTACTGCCGTCAACGTAGAGTCCACCTCCATTTCCCATGGCCCAGTTATTGCTGAAGGTGCATCGCGTGAATACGGGGTCTGAGTACATGACATGGACCGCGCCTCCGTGTTGAGCTGCGGAGTTGTCGCTGAAAGTCGAATCGGTCACTCTCGCGGCGTCACTAAGTATGCTCATGCCTCCGCCGCTGTAAACGGTAGCCCAATTACGGGAAATGGTGCAGTTGGCCACCTCCTGGACATTATAGACTCCTCCGGCGTAAAGTGCCGAGTTGTCGCTGATATTACAGTCCATCAGCGCAGCTCCTCCGTAGCAGCCCACCCCTGCACCCCCTTCCGCGGCGGAATTTCGCACGATTTTGCAGTAGCTTACCGTCAAGTCTCCGTCGTGGATTCCGCCGCCGACTCTGTCTCTCGATCTCGTACCATTGGCATTGCCGCCGGTAATGGTAAACCCATCCAGGACGGCCGTCCTGCCGCAATCGGTGCCGGTGACGACATTGTAGCTGTTTCCGCTCCTGGTCGGATCGGTCAGCAGATAGCGGACTTCAGTTGCAGGAGAATCATTGCCATGGAGGTCTCCGCTGAGGATAGTTTCGTACGCCGTGATGTTTCTCGCATCTGGGATCGGCTGTCCATATCCGGCATATCCGCCCCTGACAACGACCTCATCGGTCAATTGGAAAGTCGCTCCCCGGTCCCCGGCCGTTACTCCCGCCCCTCGGTCAGGCTTATAAACACCCTGGGCGACTCTTATCTCATCGCCGCTCGAACAGGCCGCTATAGCATCCCTTAGATGATTGAAGGCATTGCCCCAACTCGATCCGTCATTTGCTCCGACGGCGTCGGCGTCCACGAAAATCTGCCTTCCAAATGCAGCGCCGGCAGAAACCGACAAGAACCACAACAACACTACCGCTGCGGCAGCACTTTTCGATTTCATCGGCTCTGCATTTTCTGCGCCGAGTCTCGCAAGTCTGTCGCCACGGCCACGGGCTATTTTCGAACAACCGTTCACCATTTTCCATCAACCAAATTCAATAACCACAGCATATCCGGGCCTCTGCGCCGCCGTTGGTCAGGATTTTCCCACTGCGGACAGACAAACTCCTGGCCCAGGCCCTCGATGTCTTCGAGATAAGTGAATTTCAGCTCGCCCCGGCGACCATCACTGGCGACAAAATCTATTCTTTCAATAATATCTTTTTCCATGTTTATCGTGTAGGTCAACTCCGCGTTATCATGCGACAGCGAGACAGCCGCCATATGTTCCTCGCCGAGCCGTGTCGTCTCGAACCATACCCGGCGTCGCGCCGCATCTCGTCGGACCATATCGATCGTATGCAGGCCTATCCACGGCCGAGACAACCCTTCAAAGAAGCTTTCTCCGCCGTAACCGGCAACAAGCCTCCGGTTGTCATAGACGCGCGCCTCCAAGCCGTTGTCTCCAAGTGTCACGTTCCCGCCGATTCTCAGCTTCAACCACGGTCCGAAACGGGATCGAGCGGCATTGCTGAAGGGTATCCGCCCCGTACCGGTAATCTCATCATCGTCGATTCGCCCGGCAACGCGGAAATATGTCCAGCCTCGTTTGTGCATTGCGTCACGATTATCAACAAGATTCACGCAAGCGGGCCACGCATATAGAAAGTACTGCTCGTCAAGAACATTGAAGTGGCGAGTGACAATTGGCCTGCGGTCCTGTTCGGCTCGCCGGCTGACTACCAGCAGGCCCGGACCGCCGGTTCGAACGTAGCGCATTTTGTCAATTCGCCCTTCGACGCGAGAGAGAAACTCACTCAACTCAGGTTCGTCCGTCGGCAATCGCCACACCGACATATCCTCGCGCCATATTCGGTGGTTCTCAATGAAGACCGTATTTCTGTCCTTATCGAAGCGGTACGCAGCCTGCTCGTTCTGCAGCCAGCTACAATAGGGATTCCCGTTGTCCGAATCGCGGCGCATCAATCGCATCATTACGGGGCCGTTCACAGAACCGGGATGGTAACACCATAATTCCTCATTGCCCCGCCCCAACGAGCCCATATCCATCACAACCTGATCACCGCCGAGGCCGGCGTGTGCGGCTTTGTAGTCTCTTGCCGCCGGTCCGGTAGTCACCGCAGCGGCGCCGACCGCCAGAACACTTGCAACAGCAACAGAGACAATCCCTGTCGAGCTTGTAGCGAAACCGACGATTCCGGCTCCGGCCCCGACCTTCATGGCCGCACCGGAAATCGTAAGATGAGCGGCGGCCTCGCTGCGAGCGGTAATCTTGCCAAACAAAACCAGGGCGCTAAGGAGCATGCTCCTGCCAAAACCAAAGCGGGCGAGCTGCTTACGCAAGGATTTTTTGGCTCGATAAAAGAGCATTTTGGCGGCAAATTCGCTGCAATCCATCGATTCAGCTATCTCGGCATAATCCATCTCGCGATAGCAGCGCATCGTCAGGATTATCCGGTGCCGGGGCTTCAGGCTGCGCATCGCGCCTATGACTATCTCTCTCAGTTCCTCGCTTATGGCGCCGGCCATTGCCTGGTCGCCACCGTTTTCATAAGCATGCTTTTGAACAACAGCAGCAGCGGTAACGGCCTTTCGGCGAGTTTCGGTCCGGTAATGAAGCCGCATCTTGTTGAGAGCTATCTTATATAGCCAGGGCCAGAAACGATGTGCATCTTTCAGATTGTTCAGTACTCGCAACATCTCAAACAAGCTCTCCTGCACTATTTCCTGAGCCAAATCCTCTCTGAGTGTCAAACGAAATACGTCCACGCGCAGACGTTCCTCGGCCACCTCGGTCAACTTATCAAGACTCGCTTTTTCACCGAGTTGCGCCCGTTTCACCAACCTGACGTAGTCAACAGTATTCTCCATTCGAAGCAGTCGTCATTATTTAGGATGCGCAGGACGCACCCCAAGTAACGCTATTTTCCTCAATTTCGGCGTTTCAGCTTGATATCATAACAAAAAGGGGCCTTTTGCTCCCCCAGATAACCCCCTCACCGGCGGCAAGAGCGGCCCTGTAGCCGTCATCAGTACTCGATAACCGCCGCGCGGCCCCCAAAGCTCACCTGCCAACCATGCCTGCCAGTACAGAAAACAAGGGTCAGAGCTTCGGTGATCGGCTTCTGACATCCGCGGCAAAGGTTGTGGAATTCCCGGCTGCAATCTCACATTATTGCGCATATACGAAAGGGGCCGATACGAAGCGCTTATCCTGATTCTCTCCATCTCCACCAAAGCCGACACAGAGACCGCCGTCACCGCCGGTCTCATCTGCTCGTTGTATCGATTACCGGCAAGTGCAACTACTTCTGCGGCGCAGGCATTGCGAAACGGCGGAAAAAGAAGCTAAAGGTATTTGACAGGTTCGGATTTGGATTTTAGTATTGCTGAGTAAGGGTGTTGGTATTCGTTTTAGTAATCTACAGGTGCAAGGAGTATGAATGATGGGCGAAGACAAGGCTATCGAGTTGACGGACGAGACTTTTGACAGCGAAGTATTGGATTCCGAGGGAGTGGTGTTGGTCGATTTCTGGGCGGAATGGTGCGGTCCGTGTCGTATGGCTGGTTCAGTTCTTGACAGTATGGCCGAGGAGTACGCCGGGAGCGTAAAGGTCTGCCTGATGAACATCGACACCTATCGAGATTCCGCCGTCAAGGCCAATGTAACCAGCATACCCACACTCAACATATATAAAAGCGGCCAGCTTGTCGATCAGATCAAAGGCGTCACGCCGAGCTTCGAAACCGATCTCAGGGAGAAGATTGCTTCGCATTTGTGACAAATCAGGTGATTGAAATGGATGAAAAGTCCCTCGAACCACTGAGCAGCGGCGCGTGCCTCGATGAGTTGCTTGCCGAAGGTTATATCGTCAAGGGTCCTCGAAGCGACGCCGAACGAGATTCGGCCCTGCTGAGGAAACAGCTTGAAAATGGCAAGGAATACACTCCCGAAGTATGGTTTCCTGAGAACGGCTATAAGTTCGTCGAGCCGAGCACTTTCACCCAGGGCTATAAAATCGCATACAAAATAATCGACGATTTCCCCGACGAGAGATACAACTCAAAGTACAGCCTTGTCAAGGACGGTCTGGAGATCCCTCTGTACCTGAAGATGGAAGTTCCCGGCCATTAGCGGCAGATACGCAGTCCGGCGAATGTGGGCATCGAGTCGCAACGGTTATTGGGAAACGGCTGAGCAATGATCTACGAAGACTTAAAAGGTAAAAGAGTCTTGGTAACCGGGGCCAGCGGCGGGGGCAGGGGTTCGGGGATGTACTCCGGGGCAAAGGCGGCTGTGGCGCTGGAGACTATCGCAATGGCAAAAGAGTTCGGCGGGTACGGCATCCGAGTCAACAGCGTGCTGCCCGGTTTTATAGAGACAAGGTTTCACGAGAGATTCAGCAAACCCGACCGCTACGCGAAGGTAGCCGGCAGAACTCCACTGGGCAGAAACGGCAAGGCCGAAAACGTCGCGAATGCTATTTTGTTCCTGGCGAGCGATGCGGCGAGTTTTATTACGGGCGAGTATATCGCAGTCAACGGCGGACTTCACATGAGGGTATAGGTGTGCATCGGCCGGGATGCACCCGGCAAAACGAATATTTGAGACAATCAAGGAAGGCGGGATTTATGGCAGCGGTTTTTCACAAGAATATGAACAGAAGAGATTTCGTAAAGGCCGGGTTGGCGGGTATCGGGGCGATAGTGACATTAGGCGGATGCAGGTCACTCGGCACAGGCCAAGCCCGCAATGGGCCGCCGACGGTGCGATGGGCGCTGCTGAGCGATACGCACGTGCCGGAAGACGTCAATGACAATTACCGCGGTTTCTATCCGTACCGCGGCCTGGAAAAAGCCGTTCCGGAGGTAATTTCGAATTCGCCTGATGCGGTTGCGATTACGGGCGACCTTGCCCGGCTGACGGGCAAGGAAGGCGATTACGCAAATTTCAAGAAGCTATTGACTCCTCTGGTCGAGCAGAAGCCCGTATTTACGGCGCTGGGCAATCACGATGACCGGGGCAATTTCCTCAAGACCTTCGATAAACTGCCCGGCGAGAATCCGTCCGTTTCGGGCAAGTGCGTGCTCGTCGCGAATACTCCGCCTGTTCGATTGATTATGCTGGATTCGCTTCTTTTCGTTAACAAGACGCCCGGCCTGTTAGGCAGGGCTCAAAGGCGCTGGCTGGCGGATTATCTCAAGAATTCCGACAATACTCCGACGATTCTATGCTTTCACCACACATTGAGCGACGGCGACGGGGACCTGCTGGATCTGCCGCGACTCTACGAGCTTATTCGCCGGGTGCGGAAGGTCAAGGCGATAGTGTACGGCCATTCACACGAATACGGGTTCTCCAAATACAAAGGGATTCACCTGATAAATCTCCCTTCAACGGCGTACAATTTCAACGACCGAGACCCCATCGGGTGGGTCGAGGCGAGACTCAGGGCGACCGGCGGCGATTTTACCCTGCACGCTACCGGCGGCAACAAGGAGCGCCACGGCAGCATCAAGCATCTGGTCTGGCGGTCGTAACGGATCGAGACCTGTGCGGGCACTGCAATTGCAATCCGCCAAGGAGGCGCATTATGTATCGATCGGGGATAAGGGCTTGTCTATATTGCCTTGCGATTCTAATCGCCGGCTCGCTAATCGCCTCGGCCGACGAGGGGCAGCAGGCTCGGCAGATGCCCATGCCGATCAATACCAAGAACGCTATTACATATCGCTGGCTGAATAAGCCCGTCCTCGAATCGCGCCTGCTCGACGACATGGAAGAGCCGGGCAACTGGTCTCATCACGGTTTTGGGGAGATGGGATTCACGCAGGAGCGGGCCAAAGACGGCAAACAGTCGGTCCGCCTGATGTGTCCTACGGTCTCAGAGAAGCCCGGCGAGGTATCCGGCAGGCCTTTCGGCGCGTGCAGTATCCGCCGGAATTTCCCGGGCGAGGACTGGCGCGATTACAATCGCCTCTCGTTCTGGGTTTATCCGCATCTTCCGGGCTTCAAGGTTATCTCGGCCTCGGTGGTATTGGTCAACGAAGGCAGCGTCAAGTCGCCCGGCCCGCACGGGCGCGACGGGCGTAACTTCTTTCTGCTCAAAGCTGATCAGTGGAATCACGTGGTCTGGGAGATTGCACATATCGCCAGGGACAAGGTGACGTGTGTCGAGTTCAGCTATCGCCTTCAGGGTTCGGAGCCCGGGGCAACGAAGACCGTTGTCTATGACATCGACAAGCTCGAACTCGAGAAAGTCACGGCGGACCATTTCGAAGGGTGGGAGGTCGAGCCCGGCAAGATCGCCTTCAGCCACAGCGGCTACGCAACCGAAGGGGCCAAGAGCGCCATTGCCTGCGGCTCGCCTGCAAGACAGTTCAGGCTGGTCGAGGCCGATACGGGCGAGACCGTCCTCAACAAGGCCGTTCAAAACGTCAAGACTCGAATAGGTGAATTTCAGGTCATGGATTTTTCAGAGGTGCGACGGGAAGGCGCCTACAGGATCGAGTTCGGCGATATCAAGACCGGGCCGTTCTTGATAGAAGAAAACCCGTGGCTCGACAGTATCCGCAAAACAATCAACCTGTACTATTGCGAACGATGCGGGTTCGCAGTTCCCGGCATTCACGACGTCTGCCACAAGGATTGGCTCTGCGTCCACGGTGACAAGCGCATCGCCATCAACGGCGGCTGGCACGATGCGGGCGACTTGTCACAGGGTCTTGTCAACACGAGCGAATCGGCGCACGCGATGCTGAGCCTGGCAGAGACTCTTCAGGAAAGCGACCCGGCATTGTCGCGCCGCCTGATCGAGGAGGCTCGATGGGGCGTCGAATGGATTCTCAAGACTCGTTTCGCCGACGGCTACAGATGCACCTGGGCGACGATGGGTTTCTGGACCGACGGCAAATTCGGAACGGTTGACGATGTTACGGCGGAGGCGAGGAACCAGCCGTTCGAGAACTTTCTGGCCTCATCGACAGAGGCGCTTGCCGGGCGCATTTTCAAAGATATCGACCCGAACCTGGCGTCGGCGTGTCTGGAAGCGGCCAAGGAAGACTGGCGATTCGCCCGCACCGAGAGCAAATCTGCGAACCTGGAGCCGGCCTGCGCCGGGGCTATGGCGGCGATCGATTTATTCAAGGCGACCGCCGATTTGTCTTACGGCGACGCGGCCGTTGAATTCGCCGAAGTGATAATCGCAAGCCAGCAGCGGAGCTTGACGAATTGGAATGTGCCGCTGGCCGGCTTCTTCTATACGAATCCCCGCAAAGACCGTATCCTGCATTATTCGCATCGCAGCGGCGAGCAGGCCCCGGTCGTCGTTCTCGCCGAGCTTTGCGCGATGTTTCCGGATCACGCCGACTGGATGCGCTGGTATTCGTCGGTGGTTCTGTACTCTGAGTACCTCAAGACAATCTCCAGGTTCACCGAGCCTTACGGCATGCTTCCGGCCTCTGTTTACAGGCCTGATGAAGAGTCCCGGCCCAATTTCCGCGAGCAGGTGCTTAACGGTGTCGAGATAGGCAAGGATCATTATCTTCGCATGTTTCCCGTCTGGTATAACGGTTTCCGGGGCAACAACGGCACGCTGCTTTCGCAGGCCAAGGCATTATCTTCGGCTGCGCAGTTGAGGGGTGACTCGGATCTGGCGGATTTGGCCCGGCTGCAATTGCAGTGGGTCGTAGGCCGTAATCCCTTCTCCCAGAGCACCATGTACGGCGAAGGCTATGACTACGCACCACAATACACGGCGATGTCCGGCGACATGTGCGGCTCCCTGGCGGTGGGCATCCAGAGCCATTTCAACGCCGATGTGCCTTATTGGCCCGCGGACAACTGCTACAATTTCAAGGAGGTATGGGTGCATCCATCGGCCCGCTGGCTTTCGGTGATGTGCGACTTGCTCGGGCCGTTAGCGGCCTGCGAGCCGGTCGAACCGGACCTTCTGCTCTCGGCAGAGACATCGCCGGACGGAGAAGTGACGATCAAGCTTGATGCACGGGGACAGGGGCCGGTGAGTTTCGCCATTCGCACCGCAAACCTCAAGAGCGAGCAGAATCATCTTGAGGCAAAACTTGACAGCCCAGACCTTCAAACACTCACATGGCAAGGCAGGATGGTCTCAACAAACGAGCCGTGGGTAGTTGTCGCAGTGCCGGACGACGACCTGTCGATGCGAAAAGAAATCTTCGGCTGGGCCAGAAATTAGGGACAGCTGCCCTCGGCAACGCCCGGGCAGGGCTTAGGAAAGACCGAAAAGTTGTGGCCAATATCCGGCTTTTGATATAGACTTTGCCTTTTGCCAAACGCATTCGAACCGCCAAAAAGGAGAATGGAAATGCGAAATCTGAAGTACAAAGACCTGTACGGATTCTTCCGAATATTACTCGTATTGACAGCGATGGGAGAATTCGGCTATGCGAGGCTTGAATCAACGGCGCTTGGCGAGCTTGCCGAGCCGGCGATTAGCGAGGTTCCGGATTGGGAGAACCCTGCGGTCGTAGGGATTAACAAAGAACCGGGGCACTGCACGCTGGCGCCTTATGGTGACACACAGTCGGCCCTGGCTGGCCAATGGGAGGCATCACCATTCTACAAATCGCTCAACGGGGACTGGAAGTTCAACTGGGCAATCAAGCCTGCCGACAGGCCCGTCGATTTCTACAAGGTCGATTACAACGACGCCGACTGGAAGAAAATTCCCGTTCCGTCCAACTGGCAGATGCACGGGTACGGCCGGCCGATATATCTCAACATGCGCTATCCGTTTCCGGCGAATCCGCCTTACATCCCTCACGACTATAATCCGGTAGGCTCGTATCGCAGGACATTCACTACGCCGTCAGACTGGAACGGCAGGGAAGTGTTTATCCTTTTCGAGGGCGTCAAGAGCGCTTTCTATTTATGGGTGAACGGGCACAAGGTCGGCTACAGTCAGGGCAGCATGACGCCCGCTGAGTTCGATATCACCCGATACCTGCGCCCCGGAGACAATACGCTGGCGGTCGAGGTGTATCGCTGGAGCGACGGCAGCTATCTCGAAGACCAGGACATGTGGCGATTGAGCGGGATTTACCGGGATGTCTTTTTGTTTTCGACACCCAAAGTGCATATCAGAGATTTCTTTGTGCGCTGCGACCTCAATGAAAACTATAAGAACGGAACCGTTATGATCCGGCCCAAGATCGCTTCCTATACGACCGAAGACCTCAAAGGCTGGACGGTACAGGCCCAACTCTACGACGATAAAGACCGGCCTGTTTTCGAAAAGGCCTTGAGCAGGGATGTGCCCGGCATTGTCAACGAACAGTACCCGCAGCGGGACAACGTGAAATTCGCGTTGATGGAGGGCAAGGCAGCCGAGCCTAAGAAGTGGTCGGACGAGTTTCCCAACCTCTACACGCTCGTTTTGACGCTGAAAGACGCCAAGGGAGATATCGTGGAGGCGGAAAGCTGCCGGGTGGGATTTCGGAAAGTGGAAATCAAGGACGGACAATTGTTCGTCAACGGCAAGAGCGTCAAGCTCTTCGGGGTGAATCGGCACGAACACGACCCCGACCACGGGCGGGCGATTCCGGTCAGCCGAATGATTCAGGATATCAAACTGCTCAAGCAGAACAACATCAATGCGGTTCGCACGTCACACTACCCGGATCATCCGAGATGGTACGAATTGTGCGACGAATATGGAATATACCTGATCGATGAAACGAATCTCGAATCGCACGGGCTTAAAGGGTATCTGTCGAACGTGGCCGGCTGGCATACGGCTTTCGTCGAACGCGCGATCCGCATGGTCGAGCGCGATAAGAATCATCCTTCGGTAATCTTCTGGTCGTTGGGCAACGAGACCGGCTGCGGACCCAACCATGCGGCGATGTCGGCGTGGATCAAGGAGTACGACCCGACGCGCCCGATTCACTACGAGGGCGCCGCAGGCAGTCCTAAGGATTACTGGTACGTGGATATGATAAGCCGGATGTACGCACGGATTCCGGAAATCATCCGGATTGCAACCGAAACGATCGACGACAGGCCGATGGTGCTTTGCGAATACGCGCACGCAATGGGCAATTCGGTCGGCAACTTGAAGGAGTACTGGGATGCGATCCGTTCGCATAAGCGTCTGATCGGCGGATTCATCTGGGACTGGGCCGACCAGGGCCTGCGCAAGACTTCAAAGGACGGCAAGGAGTTCTGGGCATACGGCGGCGATTACGGCGATAATCCCAACGACGGCAACTTCTGCTGTAACGGCATTGTCCAGCCCGACCGCAAGCCCAACCCGTCTCTGCATGAAGTGAAGAAGATATATCAGCGAATCTGGGTCGAGCCGGCTGACCTGCTCGCCGGCAAAATCCGTATCCGCAACGAGTACGAGTTCAGAGATCTGAGCTTCGTTGAAATCCGGTGGGAGCTTACCGGCAACGGCAAGGTTCTTCAGGAGGGAACGCTTGCAGAAGTGCCGATCGGGCCTGATGAAACGCGGGAGGTTGTTGTTCCATTCGAGAAGCCGCAGGCCGAAGCAGGGACCGAGTATTGGCTCAAGGTCACTTCCGTCCTGGCGGAGGATTCAGCATGGGCTTCGAAGGGTTACACAGTGGCCTGGGACCAGATGCAAATTCCGTTCGAGGTTCCGCAAAGCGAGGCTATCGATATTTCGAAAATGGTGCCGGTCATGCTTGAAGAATCGGATGAGGCAATCACGGCTCGCACGAAGGTTATCGAGATTCGCCTCGGCAGGGACAGCGGCGCGCTCGAGTCATTCAAGTTCGCGGGCAAGGAGCTGCTGGCCGGCCCCCTGGTTCCGAACTTCTGGCGCCCTCCCATCGACAACGACAACGGCAACGGTATGCCGCGGCGTTTGGGAGCGTGGCGGCAGGCCGGGCCGAAAAGGAAGGTCGTCAGCGTCAAGGCCGAGCAGCTCAAGCCGCAGGTCGTTCGCATAACCGTTCAGGCAACACTGCCGGTCGGAAATGATTCTAAATACACGAGCATCTATACGATTTACGGCAGCGGCGATTTGGTTGTCGAAAGCAGCATTGAGCCTGCCGGGGAGGGGGCGCCCGATTTGCCGCGTTTCGGCATGCAGATGCAAATTCCGGGCGAATTCAGCACGATGAGCTGGTTCGGCAGAGGACCGCACGAGAGCTACTGGGACCGCAAGACCTCCGCCGCTGTCGGGCTGTATTCGGGGCCTGTCACCGAGCAGGTTCACCTGTACGTCCGTCCCCAGGAGACGGGCAATAAGAGTGACGTTCGCTGGGTGAGCCTGACCAACGGCTTCGGGGTCGGATTGCTGGCTGTCGGCGCGCCTCTGATTGACGTCAGCGCCTGGCCCTGGACGATGGAGGAACTGGAAAACGCCAAACATATCAGCGACCTGTCGCCCGGCAAGACTATTACGGTGAATCTCGATTACAGGCAGATGGGCGTCGGCGGCGACGACAGTTGGGGCGCCAGGCCGCATCCGGAGTACACGCTGCCTGCCAGGCCCTACAGCTACCGTTTCCTGCTGCGGCCATATTCAACGCGAATGGGCGACATTCAGGCAGTAGTAAACCGTACCCTGCCGGAGGTGGAGTAGAAACGGTTTGACAGTCGCTTTTTCCACGGGTATATTTCCGTCTAAGAGCGACAGAAAGCAAGACAATGATGTATCTATAATAGGGAGCAAAAAATGAAGACACGAATCTTTTTGAGTCTGTTGCTGGCGGCGGCGGTTGTTTATGTCGGAGGCTGTGCGACGGGTAAATGTGGTTGTAAGGAGGCCAGGAAAATGAACGTTAACGTAGAATCTTTCGGCAAGACCCCCGACGGACAGGCGGTCGATCTTGTAACTCTGGCAAACAGCAAGGGCATCGAGGCGAAAATAATCACATTCGGCGGGATTATAGTCTCGCTGAAGACGCCGGATCGCGACGGCGAGTTAGGCGATATCGTGCTCGGATTCGACAGTCTGGAAGGCTACACGAAAGAGCACCCTTATTTCGGCGCTATAATCGGCCGATACGGCAACCGCATCGGCGCGGGGAAATTCACGCTCGACGGCGTCGAATACAAGTTGGCGACCAACAACGAGGCGAATCACCTGCACGGCGGGATCAAGGGATTCGACAAGGTCGTCTGGAAGATAGAGCAGGCCGAAGCCGCCAGCGACGAGGCCGTACTGAAGCTAAGCTACCTCAGCAAGGACGCCGAAGAAGGTTATCCGGGAAATCTCAAGTGCATCGTCACCTACACCCTCACGGCGAACAACGAGTTGAAAATGCACTATGAAGCCACCACGGACAAGGCTACCGTTTTGAATCTGACTAACCACAGCTACTGGAACCTGGCAGGACAGGGCAGCGGTGATATTCTCGGCCATGAACTGATGCTCAATGCCGACGGCTTTACCCCTGTCGATGAAGGGCTGATACCAACCGGGGAAATACGCGATGTCAAGGGCACGCCGATGGATTTCACCAGGCCCAAGGCCATCGGCTCACGAATCAAACAGGTCGATATCGGAGGCTACGACCATAATTTCGTCCTGAACGGCAAGACCGGGAAGATGAAGCTCTGCGCGAAGGTATCCGAGCCGACAAGCGGGCGGAGGATGGAAATCCGCACGACCGAGCCCGGCGTTCAATTCTATACGGGCAACTTTCTCGACGGGTCTCTGACGGGCAAGGCAGGCAAGGTATATCAGAAGCACTACGCATTCTGCCTGGAAACACAGCATTTCCCGGATTCTCCGAACAAGCCGCAGTTCCCGACAGTAGTGCTTCGGCCCGGCGAGAAATACGACATCACGACGATACACAAATTCTCCGCGAAGTAGCGCGAAATTCGAGAAACAGCGATTTCAGTATCGAAATCAGGCGAGATATATCTTGTCGCCGGGCTTGATCGGGGGGATTTTATCGAGTTTGGCAGGGACGTCTTCTTTCCAGAGGGCGAAACCGGGTGCTATTTCGATGATGCAGTCGGGTGAGTCGTCGGCTTTTCTCGGTATTTCGAGGCCCGCGGATTCCAGCCAATCTGCGGCGCGGTCTATCATCATCTGCTTTGTGGTCTCGACGCTGTCGATCCCGGTCGCATTCTTCGTGGGGGCGAATTCCTCGCTGCGAATGGTTTCAAGAATGATCGACGTCGAGGCCAGAGGCAAGGCATCGAAAACGAAGGTCTCAAGCTTGATTCCGTTGGGCTTTTCGGGCTTGATGCTGTTGCCTTGGGCATCTATGTACGGGATTTTCTTGACGGCCCTGTGGATGGGCAGGGCGAATCCTTTTTCGTTGAGCTTCTCGACGAACGTCCTGTTGATTATGTGTATGGCAATGCTGCCGAGCTTGAAGACCAGTGAGCCGTCGGGATTACGCTTCTCGGCCAGTTCATCGGGGAGATCGGAGTATTCGATTACGTTGAGCTTGCCGTCGGCGATACAGAAATTGCCCACCTTCTCAAACGGACCCGATTTTTCAATGGTTTTCGAGGACATCTGAGCCTTGTCGAGGACGTGCAGGCCGATGAACAGGGGGTCGAAGATGTTGATAAGCGGATTGTCAACCTGCCAGTAGCTGATGTACTCTACGCCGCGTCTCTGCATATCATCGATAGCGCCGCTTTCATAAAGGGCCTTGAGGCTTCCGCCGTGCCCATCCGGGGAGCAGGCAATTTCGTCTTTCTTTTCCAGCAGAATACGCCCTTCAAAGTCAAAATTGGGTAATGTGCCCTGCTGAAACAGAAAGACATCACCGGAATCAAGCCCGTAATAGTGGTTTTCGCGGAAGATTTCGGTGGTCTGGTCGTGGTTAAGGGGGCTTGTCATGACGTACCAGGGACAAACGGCCCGGAATCTCTCGCAAACAGCCCTGATTTGCTCGGCAAATATCTGGAAGAGCGTCTTGTTCTTTAGAGGGCTTATGGGCAGGTCTCCTTTTGGGCCGGGGAAACCGAGCCTTGTGCCCTGCCCCCCTGCAACGACGAATGCGGCTACTTTTCCCGCTGAAATCAGCTCCGTGCCCACTTCGACGGCCTGGGCGTACTTTGCTCTCTGGGGCTCATCATGGGGCTTTGCCGGGTAGAAGGGCGGCGGATCAAGGCCGGCCGGGATGTCCGGGGCCGGGGCTTTTTTGACGAGATCGGCCACCCAATAGTCGATATCAGCCCAGCTAAGGCCTTCTATCCAGCCGAGCAGATCGCGTCTCTGATCAGGCCCGATATCATCCCAGAACGCCAGCAACTGGCTTTGGGAGTGCTCTTTCAGCAATTTTTCCGTACTTTGCAGACTTTTACGGGCAACCATGAGTGCGATTTTAGGCCAAGAGGCCGGATTAGTAAAGGATGCGATAAATATTTCATGAAATTATGGGGATTTCGCCGAATTTCGTTTGACAGGCTAATCCGGTTGTGTTAGGATTTAGGTAGTGACAGGCAGGTTTGAACAGCTTTTATCA
The DNA here is from genome assembly GCA_016932835.1 of Sedimentisphaerales bacterium. Classification (GTDB taxonomy): domain Bacteria; phylum Planctomycetota; class Phycisphaerae; order Sedimentisphaerales; family Anaerobacaceae; genus JAFGCD01. Next base: position 35,417 of record JAFGCD010000040.1, on the reverse strand, counting down.
TATTAAACTGTCATCATAATTATACTTAGGCTCGTTTATCATACCTCAAACCCACCTGCCGATAAGTCAGTATGCTTAAGTTTGGCCTGCGGTATCCCGATAGGGGATGAGAGCCCGGGTCAAGACAGGGTGAATGAAAAAGGCGCAGAGCCGAGTAATTATGAGACTAAACCGACCTTTTCAGAGTGAAGAAATAGTGTCCAGTAGATTCGCGCAAAGAAGGTGTTGGTGCTTGATGTTCATGGGGCAGGAAGCATTTATCTATCCAGCAATAAATCAAAACAGACTCTGACAATGGTCGGACTTGCGAATCTCAGAAGTAACGAAGGAGAAAGAAAATGAATAAGAAGAAAGGTTTTACTCTTGTTGAGTTGTTGGTCGTAATCGCGATCATCGCCTTGCTGATGGGTATCCTTATGCCCGCGCTGGCGAGAGTTCGCCAGATTGCGTATCGTCTTTACTGCGGTACGAATCTGTCGGGTATCGGCAAAGCGATGCTGATCTACTCCAACGATTATGACGATGATTTTCCCCGTGCAGGCACGACGGGCTGGTCGGCGAATATAGCCAACTGGCTGGCTGCCACCGAAGTCGGTGCTTTCGGGACAGCAGGCACTGCCACAATCACTTCTCAATTCTATTTGCTTATCAAATACGCCGAGGTAACGCCGAAATCGTTCCTTTGCAAGGGTGATTCTGGTGTCGTGCAGTTCGCGATGGGCGACTACGCCGGAACAGCCGGCATTGATATTGTGGATGTCTGGGATTTCGGCGGCGGCGCCGGACACAAGACTCAGAAGCACTGCAGCTACGCGTATCATTCACCGTACTCCGGTTATGACATCACCTCTTCGAGCGATCCCGGCATGGCGGTAGCCGGCGACCCAAATCCCTGGCTCGATTGTTACGAGACAAAAGACAGGGTCGAACAAGTATCCACAGCCTGGGGTGATTTCGTGGTTCCCGGCGATAAGGAATCGGAGAGCAACGGCAACGCTCTGACACACCAGGAAGACGGACAGAACGTATTGTTCGTTGACGGGCACACCAGCATGGAGAAAAAGTCGTTCTGCGGCATCGACGATGACAATATCTACACGCTCTGGACAGGAACAGGGGCAAGCGTCAACAAGATAAAAGGCGCGATTCCAGGGTCGCCCGGCGTGACCACCAGCAACAGAAATGATTCCCTCCTTGTGACCGATAACGGCGCCAGTGTTACCAGCCGGTAATAAGCGAGGAAGTTTCACTTATGCGACAGATATCAAGGCGGCCTTGTGCTGAAACGCACAAGGCCGTTTTTTTGCGTGCTTCGGAGAAAATAAAGAAAATCTCTGTGAGGCACTGCGAACAGAGAGATTTTTTCACAGTATAGTATATTGGATGACAGGCAGGTTTGAATTTACATCATAACTCAGGTCGTCATCATATTTTTTTCGCATTTCATATCCTGAACCCGCCTGCCGAGTGGTGTGGTTCTTTGACAGTTCAAGAATCTCAATTATGCTGAGTAGGCTATGAGCGTTGAGAGGTCTGCGCCGGAGCCGGCAGGCAGGCTTGAGAAGTTCATCATAATCCAGGCAGTTATCATATCTGTTTTTCATTTCATCTCCCGAACCTGTCCAATCGGCACATCGTGCAGAAGCCTTCCGTATCGAGACGGCCGAGCCGTCGTCTCCCGACAGTAAGGCCCCCAAGGGCACAAGGCTGAGGCGCTCGCAGCAGATGCGTTCAAACCGACCGTCTCGAGGCGAATAAAAGAACAATGGAGATTCGCTGATAGAACGGTGTGTGTTGTCGTGCATTTCTCGATGGCATGGAATGACTGCGAAGGCATGTAAGGTATTTGCAGCCGGGTCGGGTCAGAACGGCCTGGGGCAATTCGGAGCAATCATTTTTGTCCGTAATTTTAGCAGGACGTGCCCGGGACGGTCGGATAAGGCGAATCTCCGACAGCGTGAAGGAGCAGAAAAATGGAACGGGAAAGAAGAGGTTTCACATTAGTCGAGCTATTGGTCGTGATTGCGATCATAGCCCTGTTGATGGGCATTCTTATGCCCGCACTTGCCAGAGTCCGGCAGATCGCTTATCGGCTGCACTGCGGGACAAACTTATCCGGCATCGGGAAGGCGATGCTGATCTATTCCAACGATTACAGCGATGATTTTCCGCGTGCCGGCAGCGGCGGCTGGGGGCTGGTCACCAACTGGCTTGCCTCAAACGCGGCGTCGGCTTACGGGACAAGCGGGAATGCGACGATTACGTCGCAGTTCTACCTGCTTATCAAGTATGCCGAGGTGACTCCGGCGTCGTTTCTCTGCAAGGGCGATTCCGGTGTTACAAAGTTCAGTCTGGCCGATCACGGTTCCCCCGCCGATATGGATATCGTCGATTGTTGGGATTTCGGCGCCACGATGACGCAGGAGCACTGCAGCTACGCTTATCACTGTCCTTTCGCCGGGTATGACCTGACATCTTCGAGCGATCCCGGGATGGCGGTAGCGGGCGATCCGAACCCGTGGCTCAAGAATTTCGAGACCGGGCCACGGTCGCACAGCGGGCCCGACAACGATTGGGACAGTTTCCTTCCAATCGGCGACAAGAAATCGATTAGCTACGGCAACTCGCTGACCCACCAGGAAGACGGCCAGAACATACTGTTCGTTGACGGGCACGTGAGCATGGAGAGGGCTTCGTTCTGCGGCATCGATGACGATAATGTTTACACCTCCTGGGCGATAACCGGCGTGAGCATTGATAAGAAGAAAGGCGTAAGGCCGTCCGACGCATACGCCAAACCAACAAAAAGAAACGATTCACTATTGATGACCGATAATCGCCCGACGCCCGGCCCGTGAGTGCCGGGTGTAAGCGGCTATGGCCGGGGTCTTGCAAGCGGAGCGGACAAGGCCCCGGCCTTTTTGCTTATCTAAAGAGAGGCCGTACGACATAGATAACGGGGATAATGAAGAATATCACCTCGTGGGGATTTGTCTTGAGGCGGTTTTTGTGTTAAAGTGTACGCTTGCATTTTATAGGAGTACTCGAATTGGGACAGACACTGTTTTACAAGATATTGGGTGAGCACCTTGTCGAGGGCAGCCTGGTCGCTGGCGAGCAGATCGGGATCCGTATAGACCAGACGCTCACTCAGGATGCGACGGGCACTACGGCCTTTCTGCTTTACGAATCGATGGGGGCCGGGCCGGTCAAGACCGACCTTTCCGTGAGCTATATCGACCACAACATGGCCGGCTTCGGGCCTGAGAATCACAACGACCACCTGTACCTTCAGACAATAGCGGCCAAGTGCGGCGTTTATCATTCACGGGCGGGTAACGGAATCTGTCACCAGGTGCACTTAGAGCGTTTCGGCAAGCCCGGCGCGACGCTTCTGGGCAGCGATTCGCACACGCCGACGGGCGGCGGAATAGGGATGATTGCAATCGGAGCCGGCGGCCTCGATGTGGCTGCGGCGATGGCGGGCGGACCTTTCTACCTGACGGCCCCGAAGGTCCTTGGAGTCAGGCTCACCGGCAGGCTGAACGACTGGGTGGCCGCCAAGGACGTTATCCTGAAACTGCTGAGCATACTATCGACCAAGGGCAACGTCGGCTGGGCGGTGGAATACTTCGGCGAGGCAGTCGCGACGCTCTCGGTTCCGCAGCGTGCGACGATAACGAATATGGGGGCCGAGCTGGGCGTGACGACAAGCATCTTCTGCAGCGACGAGCAGACGCAAGATTTCCTGGCCGCTCAACAGCGCGCCGGGGACTATCAGCCGTTGGCCGCCGATACCGATGCCGAGTATGACCGTATCGTGGAGATAGACCTCTCTGCGCTTGAGCCGATGGCGGCGTGTCCTTCTTCGCCGGACAACGTAAAGAGCGTCAGGGAAATCGCCGGGCTAAAAATCGGGCAGGTCGCGGTTGGCAGCTGCACGAATTCGAGTTATGCCGATTTGATGATGGCGGCGAAGGTGCTGAAAGGGCGACAGATCGACAACATGGTCGAATTTGCGGTTGCTCCGGGCAGCAGGGAAGTCCTAAACATGCTCGCCGAAAATGGTGCGCTGGCCGATATGATCTCAGCCGGGGCGCGTATTATGGAAACCGGGTGCGGGCCCTGTATAGGACAGGGATTCTCACCGGCAAATGATCTTGTCAGCCTTCGAACGTTCAATCGAAACTTCGCCGGGCGCAGCGGGACCAAAGGCGACAAGGTGTACCTGGTAAGCCCGGAGACGGCGGTCGCCTCGGCCCTGGCGGGCAAGATCACCGACCCGCGCGATTTGCCGGAACTGATCGACGCCCAATATCCGAAGGTTGCACTGCCGAAGTCTTTTGTCATCGACGACAGCATGATAGAGAAGCCTTTGGGCGAAAAGGAAGCCAGGCAGGTCGAAGTTCACCGGGGGCCTACGATAGTGGTGCCGGAGGCCCCGAAGGCTCTGCCGGAAGATCTTAAGGGGCAGGTGCTGCTCAAGTGCGGCGACAAGATCACCACGGACCATATCATGCCCGCCGGCGTTTTTCTGAAGCTGCGGTCCAACGTGCCGGAGTATGCGAAGGTTGTATTCAACTGCTTTAACGAAGAAGGCAAGGCCACCTTCGCCGAGCGGGCGCTCGAACTGAAGGGCAAAGGCACGGCGGGGATTATCGCAGCCGGCGAGAGCTACGGCCAAGGGTCGTCGCGAGAGCATGCGGCGCTTTGCCCGATGTACCTGGGCGTTCGCGCGGTGATTGCCAAGAGCATCGAGCGAATCCACAAGGCCAATCTCATAAACTTCTGTATCGTGCCTATAGAATTCGCCGAGCCGGGCGACTACGACAAGCTCAAAGCCGGCGACAAGCTGGTCATCGAGGGCCTGGTGGAGGCTGTCAAGAGCAGCGACGAGCTGAAGATAGCAAAGGCGGACGGCTCCTTCGAATTCACAGGGAAGCTGGCGCTCTCGGCAAGGGACAGGGAGATTCTGCTTTGCGGCGGACGGTTGAACTTGACGCGCAAGCAGGCTGAATAGGCGGTGCAAATCGCTTTGAAGCGCAGACAGTACAAGATTCAGGAGCCTGGTAAAGAAGGAATCCATCCAGAATGATCATGGGATTACATGCGGGATGGTAACGTATGGAAAAGAGAATCGTAACCTTGTTCGGAACAAGCAGGACGAAGCCGGGCGAACCGGCGTATGAAATGGCTTATTCGACAGGCGCGGGCCTGGCGCGGGCGGGCTTTTGCGTGGCGAACGGGGGATACGGGGGGACGATGCTGGCCGTGGCAAAAGGAGCGGCCGAAGCGGGCGGAGAGGTAATCGGGGTTACCTGCTCGGCCTTCAAGAGCAAGGCAAACGAGTACGTCAGCCGCGAGATTGTGACCGGTTCGCTGAACGAACGGCTCAATACTCTCGTGGAGCTTGGTGCGGCCTATATAGTCCTGCCCGGCGGTACGGGAACGCTGCTGGAGTTGGCGATGGTCTGGGAATTGAAAAACAAGGGCTTCCTTACAGGCGAAAAACCGATTATACTCATGGGCGAATTCTGGAAGCCGCTGGTCGAAGTGGTCGCCGGCGACGATGTCGAGAGCAGCATGTCCGTTATGCAAGCCAACGATGCCGGGCAGGCCGTTCAATTGATAGTAGATAACCTGAAATAGAGGTGTGTGCAGCAACCGAAATGAATAAGAAGCTGTCTATCTTAGCGATGATTCTCTGTTGTTGTTTTTCGGCGTTTGGGGGCGGAGCTAAGCGCCCGAAGCTGATTCGGGACGGCTTCGCCCTGACAGGTATTGAGGGCAAACTCATCAAGGCCAAGCCGCAGGACCAGGCCGGATATATGAAGTTCGAACAGGATGACGTTTGGCTGTTCGGATTCAATGCGGATGTAAATGATTTCATGGTCGTCGTCAAAGGCCCGGTTCGAATGCAGTTGCTGCCTTCAACGGCCCTGGGGAAGATAGTTACCGATGCCGGCGAACATCCCGACAGCACGTACAGGCTCTGGGGCCGAATCACCAAATATCGAGGGGCCAACTACATATTCCCGGAGTTCTTTCTGCCCGTGGTCGAGATCACGCCGGTTGACCCTGTGGTCCGGCCGAGCGAACCCAACGACCTGCAGTTGAGCGAAGTCAAGGAGCTCAAGGCCGCTGCCAGGCCGGTGGATGTTAAGGAGCCGAACGAACCGCCCGTCGAGCCGGCCCCGCCTGAAAAAACAGAACTGCCTAAAGTTCTGACCGATCCTAACAGCGTGCTGGAGATACCTGCGGAGGTTTTAGAGAAGCTCGGCAGCAAGAAGATCGTCCTGCCGAGGAAGATGCAGCCCAAGGTCGAGGAGATACCGGAAAAGCTTGAGCCTCGGAAGATCGACCTTCCCAACAAAATAAAACCCGCAACCGAACCCAACGAGCAGCCTCAGGACGAAACTCTTCCGGAAAAAGAACCTGTTAAGAAGCCTGAGCAAGCCGAAGATCAGGTCCCGGCTGAAGTCGAAGAAAAGAACAAGCCGGCCAAGAGGCCTGCAATGAAGCTGGACTCGGTACTGGCGGACCGAACCGCGATGCTTGAGAGAGGGGACGGCGGGCGAATCGTCTTTGTTCTGGATGCCCTGGGCTTGAGCGTTCGGCAGGCTACGCTGCACCTGTTGCCCTGCGAGGCACTCGAACTTGCCGAGATGACGAACGCTGCCGCTCTGGATCGCGCTCGATTCAAGATAGCCGGGATAAAGACAGAGTACAAGGGCCGGGACTACCTGCTCCTGCAAAAAGCCATACGCGCCTACGGTCACGGCAACTTTGGGGACTGACCCGTCACGGAGAGCGTCTTTCTCGGGACATTATGAAAAGCCAGGGATTAAGCAATGAGCGACGAACTCGACCAAATACTGATATCGTCATCCGAAACGGACTTCGAGAACAGGCTGGAGCAATTCCGCGTGAAAACGATGTCTGCGGCACGGCTCGCCGGGCAAGACAGCCAAGAGAGCCGCAGCGTCGCGGATATTCTTCGCAATGTCGCCGAAAGAGGCGACGAAGCCGTAGCCGAGTACACGGAGAAATTCGACGGCGTTAAGCTCAGGGCCGGTCAATTCCGGGTGAGCAAAGACGAACTCAAGGCGGCACACAAGGCGATGGATAAGGGTGTTCTTTCTTCGCTTCGGCTGGCGATTGAGAATGTGCGAAAGTATCAAACGGAGATTTTCATCGGCAAGAACTCCCGCACTTCGAGGCCGGCGGGAATCAGGTACACGCCTATTCGGAGGGTCGGCATTTGTGTTCCTGGCGCCTCGGCCCCGCTTCCTTCGACGGTTATAATGACGGCTGTGCCCGCTCAGGTTGCGGGCGTCAAGGAGATTGCCGTTGTCTCGCCGCCGCGGTATAAAGGCACTATTCATCCGGTGATTTCAGGCGTCTGTTATGAGCTGGGTATTACCGAGGTTTACCGTGTCGGCGGCGCTCAGGCGGTGGGGGCCCTGGCGTTCGATGCAGGAAGCATCCCAAGAGTCGATATGATTGTCGGGCCCGGCAATAAGTATGTCCAGCACGCCAAGAAGAACGTCTCCGGCGACTACGTTGCCATTGATTCGATTGCAGGGCCGAGTGAAGTCCTTATCATCGCCAATGACCAGGCCAGGGCGGCGTGGGTGGCGGCCGATATGCTAAGCCAGGCCGAGCACGGAACCGACAGCAGCGCAATTGTCGTCACGGATTCGGAATCGTTCGGGCGCGAATTGCTCGGTGAACTGAAGCGCCAGGTGGCCGAACTTCCCAGGAGCGCCGAGGCGCTCGAATCGCTCAGGCACTTCAGTCTTATAATTGTTACAGGCGATATAGACAAAGCCGTTGAGGCAGCAAATGATTTCGCGACCGAGCACCTTGAGGTGCAGTGCGGCGATCAAAGCAGGCAAGTCGCCGAGAGGATAACCAACGCAGGGGCGATATTCATCGGGCCTCATACGCCGGTTGCGGTCGGCGATTACTGGGCCGGGCCGAGCCATACGCTCCCGACGGGAGGACGGGCCAGATTCTCCAGTGCGGTCACGAGCAATGATTTCGTCAAGTCTATCAGCATCATCGAATACAACTCCGAGCAGTTGGCCGCCGGCGCCGAGGATATTATTCGGTTAGCTGAGGTCGAGGGACTCGATGCTCACGCCCGGAGCGTTCGTATCAGGCGGCAGGATTGAGGCGACTTCGGGCCGATGTCAGGCATCCCAGTTGAGCTTCTCCTCATACCGGAAGTAGAGCCTGCCCAATAAATGCCCCGAAACAAGCATCAGGTAGAATATCCCGCCGAGTGATATGTATGCCATTTCGCGGGATCTCTGCCAGTAGGGACCTATCTCGGCGAGGAGTCGCCCGATTCCCAGGTGAATCAACGCCAGGCAGCAGTAAGGCAGGAATGTTTTGTATATGGAAGGTACGATCACGGCCGGGTTAAGCCCCCTGAGCGAATCGAAAACGTTCACAGCCAGGAACCCCATCGGAAAGAGCAGTGCTGCCGAGCCGAACAGCATCCAGAACACGGTGTCGCGTGCCTGGGCATGTTTGAGATAGATCAAGGCAGGGAGAAAGAACACCAGCAGGCAGGCTGCCGCTCTGCCGAGCTGGACGAGCATTTCCCACATTCCTGGGACATCGGTTATCTCGTTCGGCGCCCGCAGTTTTCCCTCTGCACTTTGGCGGATTGCGGAAGAGTAGTACCAGAAGGCATAGAGGTAGAAGAATATGATGACCAGCCAGCCGGGCCAGAGCGTAATCAGCATGAACGGACCGGTCGAAAGAACCAGGATGCGTATCGCAATCGGCACAATCGCAAAAAGAGCCAGGATGACGAGTGACAGACGGCTTGTCGGATAGAGGAAGATATCGATTATCCAGGGCAGCTTTCTCTGCGGGATGGGTTCGGGCTCATGTCTTACAGAGCCGAGCATCGGCGCCTGGGCCGACAGCAAGAGGGCATCGGAGTTATCCTCCTCGGCCCGGCCGGCTTCGGCGCAATCGGTAGGAGGCGGTATCGGCTGGGGGTTATCAAGAAAAGTGAGATTGTAGTGAGGCTTCTCTGAGGCCTGCGGCACATCGATCCGGCTGTTTGGGGTTAGCAGGTCCGCCACCACCTGACTGTCCGGAACGACGAGTGCGCTGCGGCACTTCGGGCATGTTCCCTCCCTGCCCGCATGGCTTTCGGATACCCGCAATCTCCGGCCGCAATTTGGACAGTTGAACTTGATCATAAGGTCCGGTTCAAACCACCGAGAAGAGGATTTCAGAATCAGCTATTTCAATATTAAGCCCCGGCGAGCTTCGCCTTTACAAGTTCTGCGGCCCTGGCGAGGGCATCGCCGATTTTCGCGGGATTCTTGCCGCCTGCCTGGGCCATTTGCGGTCTGCCGCCGCCGCCGCCTTCGACTATCGGGGCAATTTCCTTGACAATATCGCCGGCCTTTAGACCCTTTTTGATAAGGTCGTCGGTGACCCCTGCCAGGAGCGTTGCCTTGTCGTCGCCCTCTGCCATAGCAAGGACCACAACAGCAGATTTCGCCTTCTTCTTGAGCATGTCTATCGCTTCTCTTGCCTGTTCAGCCGATGCGGTGAGAAGTTGTCCGGTGATTATGCGGGCATCGCCGATTTTTTCGCAGTTGTCGAGGAGCTGTCCGGCCTGTGTCATGGCATCCGAACCGGACGAGCGAGCCGCGGACTTGAGGTCCTTGGCGAGCTTCTTGTTGTCCTGCAGCAGCTTGCCGACTCTCTCGCAGACAGCTTCGGCGGGAACCTTCAGCATTGCGGAGAGTTCATCGACGATATTGCTCGCCTTTTCGAGGTAATCATTCAAGGCTGTTCCTGTCAGGGCGGTGATCCTCCTGACACCTGCGGATATGCTCTCTTCCCTGATGATCTTGAATCCGCCGATAGCGCCGAGTCTATCGACGTGCGTGCCGCCGCAAAACTCCCGACTGAATGCCCCGGCGATTTCGCTATCATCTTCGGCGCCGAGGCAGACTACGCGGACCTCGCTGCCGTACTTCTCGCCGAAAAGCGCCATCGCGCCGAGATTCTCGGCCTGGTCTTTAGGCATCACCGTCCAGGTCACGGGCAAATCGGCGAGGATTTGCTCTCGGACAAGGTTCTCGACATCTCTGAGTTCGTCCGCGGTCGGGGCCTTGGGATACGTGAAGTCGAACCTCAAATACTCCGGCCCGACAAAGCTGCCCTGCTGGGCGACCGCGCTGCCCAGTCTCTGCTGCAGCGCCCACTGCAGCAGATGTGTGGCGGTATGATTTTTCTTTATGGAGTTCCTGTCTTTGCCGACCCGGGCCTTCACGCTCTGGCCCGGCGAGAACGAACCTTCAGTGACTTTGCCTCTATGAACTACACAGTTGGCTATCCTCGTGGTGGCCTCGACGACAAACCGGGCGTCGCCGGTCTCTATAACACCGCAATCGCCCACCTGCCCTCCGGCTTCGGCATAGAAGCAGGTCTTGTCGAGAACGACCCCGACCTCCGCGCCGGCCCGGATGCGACCGGTGTCACTGAAACCTCCCTTGTCGATCCAGCCGACGATTATGCCTTCGCAACTATCGGTATGATACTTGTGCAAATCTTCGGTCACGGGCAGTTCCGTATCGGCCAGGGCCGCAAGCAGCGAGTTGTCCTTCTGGGCGGCGCGCGCCCGTTGACGTTGGGCGGCCATAAGCTCGTTGAATTTTTCGGTATCGACTTTGAGGCCGCGTTCCTGGGCCATCAGTTGTGTCAAATCCAGAGGAAAACCATAGGTATCGTACAACTTGAAGGCATCCTCTCCGCTGACAGCGGCGTCGCTGCTTTTAGCGGCTTGCTCGGCGGCGGCGGCAAATATCTCGATGCCCCTGTCGAGCGTCCTGCCGAAGGCGGTCTCCTCGGATTCTATCACGGTCGATACATGCTCGGCCCGTGCGGCTATTTCAGGAAACGCATCGCCGAGGTAATCGACAACAACCGGAACGAGCTTGTAAAGGAACGGCTCGTGCATCCCTAATTCCCTGCCGAACCTGGCGGCCCGGCGGAGTATTCTGCGAATCACGTATCCGCGGCCCTCGTTTGAAGGTGCGGCGCCGTCTGTGACGGCGAATGTCAGGGCGCGAATGTGATCGGCTATGACGCGGAAGGCATTGTCGGTCTTGTTGGCGAGCTTCGACGTGTATTCACGTCCGGCTATCCGACTGGTTGCTTCGATGACCGGCATGAACAGGTCGGTGTCGTAGTTGCTCGTTTTCTTCTGCAGTACGGCAACGACCCTCTCCAGCCCCGCGCCGGTATCGACGTGCTTTGCAGAGAGAGGAATAAGCTTGTTGCCGGGCTGGCGGTTGTACTGGATAAAGACCAAATTCCAAAGCTCGATGAATCGGGCGCAGCCTGCATTGACGGCGCACTTGTGGCCGGGGACGTCTTTCATGTCACATCGATCCGGACCCAGATCGATATGTATCTCGCTGCATGGCCCGCAAGGTCCGGTCTCGCCCATCTCCCAGAAGTTGTCCTTTTTTCCGAAATCAAGAACGCGGTCGGGCGATATCGGCGTGACTTTCGTCCAAAGCTCGGCGGCCTGGTCGTCCCGGGGGATACCGTCCTTATCGCTTCCTTTGAAAACCGTCGCCCACAAGCGGTCGGGGTCTATACCCCAAACGTCCGTGAGCAGTTCCCATGCCCATTCGATCGCCTCTGCCTTGAAGTAATCGCCGAACGACCAGTTGCCCAGCATTTCGAAGAAGGTGTGGTGGTAGGTATCCTTGCCGACTTCTTCGAGGTCGTTGTGTTTGCCGCTGACCCGAAGGCACTTCTGGCTGTTCGCCGCACGCGGATACTCCGGCGGCGTCAGGCCCAGGAAGATATCCTTGAACTGGTTCATTCCGGCGTTGGCGAAAAGGAGAGTCTGATCGTCTATGGGAACTATCGGCGAACTTGGGATAAATTCGTGGCCCTTGCTCTTGAAGAAGTCTATGAAGCCGGTTCTGATTTGCTTTGCAGTCAACATCTCGTATCTCGAATTGTCTCTATGATATTCCCCGGCCGGCGGGCTATTGACGGCTCAATACCCGAACGGTCACGCAAGACCTTTGGCGGCGAGGACTTTACTCTTTATTTCTTTCCTGAGGTCGGTATTTTCGCTGAGGAAACTCTTTGCGTTTTCTCTGCCCTGGCCCAGCCTTACGCTGCCGTAGTTCAGCCAGGCGCCGCTTTTATCGACGACGTTCTCAGCCAGGGCCAGGTCGAGCAGGTCGCCCTCGTAACTGATACCGCTGTCGAACATTATGTCGAATTCGGTGTCGCGGAAGGGCGGGGCTATCTTGTTTTTGACGACTCTTGCTCTGACCCTCGAACCGATAGCGCCCTTGGCGTCCTTGATTGTAGTAATGCGCCTGAGATCGACGCGGATGGAGCTGTAGAATTTCAGCGCCCTGCCGCCGGGCGTAGTCTCGGGGTTGCCGAACATCACGCCGATCTTCATCCGAATCTGGTTGATGAAAACAAGTGCGGTCTTGCTCCTGTTGATAATGCCGGTGAGCTTTCTCATCGCCTGGCTCATCAGCCTGGCCTGCAATCCGACATGCGTATCGCCTATATTGCCTTCAAGCTCGGCCTTGGGTGTCAGGGCGGCGACCGAATCAACGACTATCACATCGACGGAGTTCGATGCGATGAGCATTTCCGCGATATCGAGTGCCTGCTCTCCGGTGTCGGGCTGGCTAACCAGCATGGAACTGACATCGACGCCGAGCCTCTTGGCCCAGGTGGTATCGAGTGCGTGCTCGGCATCGATAAACGCCGCCACGCCGCCGGCTTTTTGCGCATTGGCGATGATATGGAGCGCCAGGGTCGTCTTGCCGGACGATTCGGGGCCGTACAGCTCGGTAATCCTGCCTCGCGGGATGCCAGCGCCGCCCAGGGCGATATCCAGCGAGAGCGAACCGGTTGAGACGCCTTCGATTTTAGCGTAGCTGTGTTCGTCCATCTGCATGATGGCGCCCTGTCCGTATTCCTTTTCGATTTGCGCAATAACACGCTCGAGCGCATTGCTTTTGTCGCCGGTCTTCGTCGTCGCGGCCTTTTTAGTTTTCGCCATCGTTATTATCTCCCATTGAAAGTCTCTCTATCCTGAAGCGTCCCTCGCTTCAAGTTTCATGTTCTAAATTTCTATTGTAACTGATACCCGCCCAATACGGTATAGACCGGTCCTTGCGGTGTCAATTCGCTCTGATATACGATAACGGCCCGGGCGGGAATGGTTCCCAGCTTGCAGTCCTTATATTCATCCGTCAATCGCGCCAATTCGAAGCCTGCTTTGGCATTCCTGATCCGACAGAGGGTAAGGTGGGCCGAATATTTTCTGTTATCTTTAGGCCAGCCGGCCCCGGCCAACTGCTGATCGAGGTCCTGCTGCAATCTCGACAGTTCTTCGCTGCCTTGGCCTGCGCCGACCCAGAGCACCCTGGCGCTCTTACCGCCAAAATAGCCGACCGTTTCGACATCGACATCGAAGCTATTATGCCGCGACGCGACGTCCCCGGCAATGTTGCAAACCTCGACGACTTGAGCATCTCTGGTATCGCCGAGGAATTTCAGTGTCAAGTGCATATTCTCCGGATCGACCCACTTTGCGTCGCCCTTGCGGATATCGGCCTTGCCCTGCAGCTCGTTCTGCAGATCAGACAGGTCTTTCTTTGTAACTTCGTCGATATCTATCGCAATGAATACGCGCATTTTGGTCCTTCTATTAGAAGGTCGTTATCTTTCGCAACTCTTCGAGCCTGCCGTCGATATCTGTTCTGTTGGCCGCGGCCAGGCCGTCGAGCGAGAAACCGGCGATAGTGAACGATGCCGTCACCGTGCCGTACGCAACTGCCGCTTTGAGCGTCGCGAAATCCGGCGTGCCTCTGCCGGCAAGATGGCCCATGAAGCCGCCCGCGAAGCTGTCGCCGGCGCCGGTGGGGTCCTCGACATGCGAAGCAGGGTAGGCCGGCAGCAGGAACTGCTCGCCGTCGGCGCTGCACATCACCGAACCCGATTCGCCTTTCTTCATAACCACAATATCGACGCCCATACCCAGAATAGTCCGTCCCGCCTTGATGAGATTATATTCGCCGGCCAATTGCCTTGCCTCGTCTTCGTTGATTATGAGGCAGTCGATCTTCCTGAGCAGTGCCTTCAGGTCGGCCAGATGATCCTTGATCCAGATGTTCATCGTATCGGCGGCGACAAAAGCCGGCTCGGAAACCTGGGAGAGCAGCCTGAGCTGAAGGCTCGGCATAGTGTTGGCGAGAAAGACGAACTTGCTGTCGGCGAATGCCTGCGGCACCGGCGGCGGGGCCTCGCCGAGAACATTCAGTTCCACGCTGTCGGTAGTCCTGTCGTCCATATTCAGGGCATAACTGCCGGCCCAGCGAAACGTCTTGCTCTGCTTTCTGATTTCCAGTCCCGCAAGGTCAACGTCCCTGCCCGCGAAGACTTCTGCCAGGTCGAACGGGCAATCGTCGCCGACTACGCCCACGAAGCGGACAGGCCCGAAGAAGCTCGCAGCCATACTGAAATACACGGCTGAGCCGCCCAGACAATCTTCACGCACGCCGTGAGGCGTCCTGATAGTATCAATCCCAATCGAACCGGTCACTAATAAGGACTCACCCATACTTTATGTTCCTATCAAGAGAACCTCATCGGAATGATTAGTGCTCAATACATACTTGTAGTTCTTCCGCGTTATGTCCTCAACGCTAGGTTTGTACCTCTTCAGAAGCCGGATAAGTTCACAAATGGAAGGTATTCCATCGCTTCTATAGGAGACGACTATGATGCTATCCTTGAACTTACAGAATAACCTATCAAATGCAGCAAATATCTTCTTCTTGTCGGTCCAGATACACGATGATCGTTTCAGCCTTTTATGCTTGCTATTGTAGTCAATCATGTCAGGCCATTTACTATAGTTCACTAAGCCCTCCAAGAAATGATAGAAGTCTAGATAGTCAACGCCGGTTCCATTATTCGAAATGTAGGGAGTGTCAATATAGACGAGATCGAATGTGTCTTGAACGTCAAACACATCAAGGTTTAGAGCATTATTCTGTCTCTCATTACAAAAAACTGCCCTATTAGCTTCGTCAACGAAATGTCTGAAATGGGCTTCAAACGAGGTGTCCCAAGTAGTCTTATTGCCAAAATTCCTTTTGACGTCAGAGAATCTAAGATAGAGGTTCTTTCTGTGAAAAAGGTTAAAAGGTCTCTTGATTATGCAAGCCTGAAAGAGCGCGAAATAGGCAAGGGCCTTTTTGTAAGTATCAGACAAATGCGCGATGTTAGTAACCACTATATCTATCCAACGATTTTCTTCATCAGTAAAGTAAATCTCGCTAAAAATATCTTCTACAAAGCTGGGATACTTGATCGATGCATCTTTGGCAAGAAGGACATCAACATCATCGTCTGATAGCATAGTAGCGTCATTTTCAATCAGGGCTGTGCCGATGTACCAGTTGAACTTTAGAATGTCATTGTATGTAACTTCCTTAGCTTTGGCCTTTAGCATGTGGCCTACACATCCTGTACCACCAAAAGCATCAAGAACAGTGTCAAATTCCAAGCCCTTAATAGTATCCCAGAGCCAATTGACCAACTTAAGCTTACTTCCCTGGAAGCGAGTGGACGGAAATGTCGCGTCATCTTCAATGAAGACCATTTGGCTTCTGTGGGTATTTGTCACTTTTTGCCGCACAAGTTACCTCTTTAAGCCTTTGTATTTTCTGTACGTCTCCAGGTTGTGATACGGAGCTTCCTTCAAATCAACGGCCCTTGCCATGTCTTTTGCCAGATAGTACATCCAATAGTCGTCGAAGACATCCTCTCCAAGCTCTGTGAATGGCCCTTGTCCATTGAGCAGTTGGTGGAGATTCTTGACCGACCCTATGTTCTTGGTGTTCCCGCTCCCTGGATTCGTGCCAGCAATTTTGTACTTCTCGTGGACAAATAATTCGAAATCTTGAATCACCGAAGTTATGTTCTTCAAATCATTCAGCTTGTACACTTTTCTTTCATCAACAGCATCTTCGACTCTGGAGTAAACCATTCCCAAAACAAAGTGGCCAATATAGTCATCGTAGGGAAATGCAGTATTCTTAGTACTCTTACGGTCTCGGAAATATCCTGTAAATGCCCCCAAAGTCATTCCATTGACCGTCTTACTACTCTTTCGATAGGAACTCTTAAGATCAACGGCAAATTTCCGGTTTTGCACATCTATGAATGAAATGTCCGGATAGAAGTTTTGTTCCTTAGAAAGAATCATTTCATACTGATGGTTTTCGGCAAACTCACATAGTTGCGGGAAAAGGAGCAGTTCCATTATTTTCGAAATGACCTTCGTGTCGGCAGAAATAGTATATATGTTCTTCGCGACATCAATGAAGCCTTTGACGACCCAATCACCCTTATCGGTAGCAACAGCTTTGTTGAATGACTCGGTATAACCAAGCAGTTGATTTCTGAATCGTTCTTTGAGTTCTTGGTTTCGTTGGGAGCTTGCCATGCTTACCACCTATTCCGCATTTCCATCTGTGCCGAACTTTCGCAGCGCAATATCGATTCTCTTGAGCGTCTCTTCCCTGCCGAGCATTCGGACCGAATCGAAGATAGGCGGACTTATCGTGTTGCCGCAGATCGCCACCCGCAGAGGCTGGGCGACCTTGCCCAGGCCGAGCTGTTTCTCCTCGGCCAGACCCCGGAGCATATCCTCGATGCCCTGCTCGGTGAATTCGTCCATAGCGGCCAACTTGTCCCTGACTTCGGCGAGGATTGCGACGGCGTCGCCCTTGAATACCTTCCTGACGGCTTTTTCATCATATTTCAGGCTGTCCGCCTCGGCGAAGAGGAACCGGGTCTTGCGATCGATATCGGCCAATGTCCTAGCGCCTTCACAGATGCTTATCAGTTTCGAGAGAAGCTCATCGTCGGCTGCCGCAACCGGCGAATCGACGATTTTCAGGTAATCTCTCAAATGCTCTCGCAGTCTGCCGGACTCAACCATCTTGATATGTTCGGTGTTGAAGGAAATCAGCTTTTTGCGGTCGAAAAGGCTGTTGCTCTTGCTCAGCCTGGTCAGGTCGAAGGCCTCTATCAACTCTTCAAACCGCATTATTTCCCGGTCGTCGCCGGGATTCCAGCCCAACAGGGCCAGAAAGTTTACCATCGTCTCAGGCAAATAGCCGCTTTTGAAGAAGTCAACGATATTGATCTCCGGTAGCGGTACGCCGAGGAATTCCGCCATTGCGTCGATGCTCGGCATATCGGGGACGGCCTTTCCCTTAATAAAGGCATTGAGCTGCTCAGCGGAAATGCCGCCGACGTTTGCGAGCTTATCGAAATCGGTATCCTGAATCTGCTTGATGGCTGTCAGCAACGCTTTCGGACGCTCGCGTTTGGAGAGCTTGCCCCCGCTGTCGCTTATGGTGACGGACATGTGGGCGTACCGGGGCGGTTCGGCATCGCCGAAGAGGGCCCGCCATAATGCCTGCTGGCCCGGGGTATTGTTGAGGTGCTCCTGGCCCCGGACGACGTGAGTAACCTTCATCAGGCAATCATCGACAACGCAGGCGAAGTTGTACGTCGGAAAGCCGTCGCTTTTCTGTATGATGAAATCGCTTATCTCGCCGGGTGCGAAGGTTATTTCGCCGCGAACGAGATCCTTTACGACCAGCGGCTCATCCTGCGGCACGGCAAAACGCACCGTAACAGACTCGCCCCGACTGCGTGCGGCCTCGGCATCGGCCTCGGAAGGAAAGCTGCCTGGCCGCTGGTAGGCGAATCCGCCCTTGTCCCCTTCCGCTTTTTTCCGGAGTTCGTCGAGATCTTCGGGAGTATCGAAGCAATAATAGGCCTTTTTTTCGTCAAGCAGTTGCTTTATGTACTTGTCGTAAATATCCCTGCGCTGCGATTGCAGATAGGGACCGTTCGGGCCGCCTGCTTCGGGGCCTTCGTCCCAGTCGATGCCGAGCCATTTGAGGTCGTCCATAACCTGCCGGGCGGCCGTCGGGGTGTTGCGCTTCTGGTCGGTATCCTCGATGCGAAGGATGAACGTGCCGCCGGTCCGACGGGCCCAGAGCCAGTTGAAAAGGGCTGTGCGGGCGCCGCCGACGTGCAAATACCCCGTCGGTGACGGTGCAAAACGTGTTACTACTTTATCAGACATAACTTACAACTACTCACAAACTAAGAAAAACCGGCAGAACCAATAGGTTACGCTACGCGGCCTCCATTGTCAAGCCAATCTGCCCGACTACATTCGCCGCCTGTCTTCCGGGCATATTCCTTGAAAGGCAGCGCTTTGACATGATAGGATACGGACGTATGTCGCTCGTCAACGGCGGACGATTATCGACCGGATGAACTTGGAACCTGGGTTTTTAGGGAATACTCAATGGATGCAGACAACACCAAACAGGCTGCCCCGACAGGCAGGGAACGAATTGCCAGGGCCCTTGGGCACGAAGCGGTTGACCGTGTTCCCGTGGATATCGGCGGAACGCCCTGCTCCGGGGCTCACGTCAGCGTCGTGGCGAACCTGCGCAAGGCCCTTGGGCTGGACATGAGCGAGCCGGTGAAGGTGGTCGAGCCTTACCAGATGCTCGGCGAAGTAGCCGCGGACCTGCGAGAGGCGCTCGGGCTGGACGTTGTTAACCTGCCCGGCGCCAAAAACATGTTCGGCTTCGCCAATACAGACTGGAAGCCGTGGCGAACGTTCGACGGGACAGACTGCCTCGTGCCGGCAAAATTCAATACCGAGCCGGAACCGAACGGCGACATCCTGATGTATCCGGAGGGTGATAAATCCGCAAAACCCTCGGGCCGTATGCCGAAAGGCGGGTATTATTTCGACTCTATCATCCGCCAGCAGCCCATCGACGAGGCCCGGCTTGATCCCGCCGACAATCTCGAAGAGTTCGCTGCGGTCAGCGAGGAAGATTTGGCCTATTACGAAAAGGAGGCGACGGAGCTTTACGAAAACACCGATTTGGCTGTCGCAGCCGGCTTCGGCGGAACAGCCTTCGGGGATATAGCGCTGGTTCCGGCGCCGTGGCTGAAGGACCCCAAAGGTATCCGCGACATCGAGGAGTGGTACATAAGCACGCTGACTCGCAAGCAGTATATTCAGGACGTTTTTGCGGGCCAGGCCGAGATTGCGATAAAGAACCTCGAATTGATATACCAGGCCGTCGCCGACAAGGTGCAGATACTCTTCATGGACGGAACGGACCTCGCTTCGCAGAACAGCCTGTTCTGCTCGCCCGATGCATACAAAGAACTGTACCTGCCCCACAGCAGGAAACTCAACGACTGGATTCACGCCCATACCAAGTGGAAGACGGTCAAGCACTGCTGCGGAGGCTGCGAGCCGCTCATCGAGGGATTTATAGACGCAGGCTTCGATATCCTTAATCCGGTCCAGACATCGGCGACAGGTATGGACCCGAAGGGCCTTGTGGAAAAGTATGGCGGGCGGATCGTGTTCTGGGGCGGCGGAGTCGATACACAAAAAACGCTGCCCTTCGGGACGCCGGATGAAGTAAGGCGACAAGTAGCTGAAAGGCTGGAGATATTCGGCGGCACGAACGGCTTCGTCTTCAACACCATACACAATATCCAGTGCAATACGCCGGTGGAGAATTTACTGGCAATGTTCGAAGCACTCGGCAGAAAAATATGAAAGGGATTTCCAATGAGTAAGGCAAAGATATCGAGGCAAGTCGCGGCATTATTATTTCTGGCCGGCGTTGCAGTATTCCTCGGCTGCGCTACGGCCTCTTCCGGAACCAAGGCCAATCCGCGCAGAGTCATCGACCTGAACGGGACCTGGCAGATAGCGCAGGGCGGTATGGATTCGATGCCGGAAAGCTTCGGCCACGAGGTTCCGGTGCCGGGGCTGGTCGATATGGCCGAGCCCGCATTCGAAGAGGTTGGCTTCAAGAGCGAAAAACGCCAAGCATTCTGGTACCGCCGGACCTTCACCGTCGAAGGCGGCATTCCCGCCACAGCCATCCTGAAGATTAACAAGGCCAAGTACGGCACGAAGGTCTTTCTCAACGGCGAAGTGGTCGGCGAACACCTGCCGTGTTTCACGCCGGCCCTGCTCGACGTCAAAAAGCTGCTCAAGGGCGACGGGCAGGAAAATGAGCTTGTTGTACGTCTCGGCGCGAATCGCGAATCCGTGCCCGAGGGCCGGCCCGCAGGCTGGGATTTCGAGAAGTACAAGTACATCCCCGGCATCTACGACAACGTAGAACTGATCCTGTGCGGCAGGGGCCACATTGCAAACGTGCAGACCGTGCCGGATATATCAGCCGGGAAGGTAAAGGTGGTCACGGAGATTCAATGGCCCGAGAAGAAGGGACGCGCCACGGTGAACTACGAAATCACCGAAGCCAGGACAGGCAATCAGGTCGGGGGCCTGAAGCAGTCAAACGCAGCCTTCGAGCCGGGCCGGACGACAAAGCTCGATGTCGAAATACCGATAGAGTCCTGCAGGCTCTGGTCGCCGGAAGACCCGTTTCTTTACGAATTGAAGGTCAACTCCGGCGGCGACGAAGTCCGCGTCCGCTTCGGTATGCGCTCCTTCAGGTTCGACCCGAAGACCAGGCGCGCCGTCCTCAACGGCAAACCCTATTACATGCGCGGCACGAATGTCTGCGTGTATCGTTTCTTCGAGGATGACTCCCGCGGCGACAAGCCCTGGCGAAAGGAATGGGTCCGCAGGCTTCATCAGAAATTCAAGAGCATGCACTGGAACTCGATCCGCTACTGTATCGGCTTCCCGCCCGAAATATGGTACGAGGTGGCCGACGAAGAGGGCTTTCTGATTCAGGACGAATTCCCCATCTGGCTGCTGGACGAGGCCCCGGAGAAACCTACTACGGAGAAGATCATACCCGAATACACCGAATGGATGCGCGAGCGATGGAATCATGCCTGCGTTGTGATCTGGGATGCACAGAACGAAAGCAGGACTCCCGATACGGGCAAGGCGCTGCAGGCCGTCCGCGGGCTGGACTTATCCAACAGGCCCTGGGAGAACGGCTGGGCCGAGCCGCAGAATCCGACCGATTTCGTCGAGTCGCACCCGTACCTTTTCATCCGTAGCTGGTACAGTGACAACCCCTTCAGGCTTAAGGAGGTAGCCGGAATGTCGGGCGAACCTCATTTGCAGGAAAAGCAGAAGGCGCTTGGGGTCCCCGTCGTAATCAACGAGTACGCCTGGCTGTGGCTGACTCGCGACGGCAACCCGACTTGCCTGACCGACAAGGTCTATAAGAGCCTGCTCGGTGACGACTCGACGCCGGCGCAGCGCTTCAGGCTGTACGCCAGATATTTGGCAGCGCTGACGGAATTCTGGCGCGCCCACCGGCAGTGCGCCGGCGTGCTGCACTTCTGCGGCCTGACCTACTCGCGACCGGGAGACAAGCCCAGGCCCGAAGGCGGCGCAACCAGCGACCATTTCATCGACCTGGAGAACCTCACCTTCGAGCCGAGCTTCGAGCGATACGTCCGCGACGCCTTTTCGCCCGTCGGAATCATGGTCGATTTCTGGAACGAGGAAGCAGTTGCCGGAGATGAAAGAGAACTGAAGGTATTCGTAATCAACGACCTTTACGAGGACTGGAAAGGAACGGTCGAGTTGCGCATCCTCCGGGGCAGGCGAGAAGAGGTTGCCAGGCAGTCAAGGCCATGCACCGTCGAAGCCCTCGGGCGAGAGGTCCTGTCTTTCAAAGTGAAATTTCCCGCCGAGACAGGCAGGTATCGGCTTGCAGCTCAATTACTGTCGCAAGGCGAAAGACCGATTCGCAGTATGCGAGACTTCAGAATTATCGCAAATGACCAATAACCCGAATCGATACCGCCACGTGCGAAAACGAATGAGGCATGGAGGATCGAATGACGAAATTTCTCAAACAGCGACGTGATTTTCTCAAGGCCGTCGGTCTTCTTGCATCTGGTTTCGTCGTATCGGGCTGCGCATCCTCTGCAAAACGACTCTCCGGCAGAACAACTCGCCAAAGACCCAATATTCTCTGGATTACCTGTGAGGATGTCAGTCCGCAATATCTCGGATGCTATGGCGACGACTACGCCACAACGCCGAATCTGGACAGATTCGCAAGCCGGGGCATACGATACACCGAGGCCTTCGCAACGGCGCCCGTATGCGCACCGGTCAGGTCGTGCCTCATAACGGGAATCTACGCGACCTCCACGGGCACACAGCATCTCAGATCCGATGTGAACATGCCCGGGCAAATCAAGTGTTTTCCCCGATACCTTCGAGACGCCGGCTACTACTGCACGAATAACTACAAGAAGGACTACAACTTCAAAGACGTTGGCGTCTGGGACGAGTCGAGCAGCGAGGCGCACTGGCGAAACAGAAAGCCGGGCCAGCCCTTTTTCAGTGTCTTCAACTTCACCTCTACGCACCAGGGACAAATCAACGGTCCCGACGAGCAATTCTTCGAGACGTACAGGTCGAAACTCAAGCCCGACCGGGTCCACGACGGTGACAAGATTACACTGCCTCCCTACTATCCCGACACGCCGTTTGTACGGAAGATATGGGCCAGATATTACGACCTGATTACGTTCATGGACAAGCAGGTCGGCGACCTGCTGGGGCAATTGGAGGCCGACGGCCTGGCTGATGAGACGATAGTATTCTTCTTTTCCGATCACGGGATGGGCCTGCCGCGGTTCAAACGCACGCTCTACGATTCGGGCCTGCACGTGCCGCTCATGGTGCGGTTTCCGCAGAAGTACCGGCGCCTTGCGCCTCTGTCGCCCGGCAGTACAACGGCAAGGCTCGTCAGCTTCGTCGATTTAGCCCCTGCTATTCTGAACCTTTTAGAGATGCCTATTCCGAACTTCATGCAGGGCAGTCCGTTCCTGGGACCGGGATCGTCGGCGCCGCGCAAGTACATATTCGGCGCCGCCAGCCGGGTCGATGAGGTCTATGAACTGCAGCGATGCGTCCGCGACAGGCGATACAAGTACATCCGCAATTACATGCCGCACCTGCCCTATATTCAGCCAAGCGAATACCCCGACCGCGCCGAGATAATGCAGGAGCTCCGCCGTGCAGCCGCCGAAGACAAGCTGACAGGTCCGCAGAGGTCCTGGTGGCTGCCGGGAAAACCCATCGAAGAGTTGTATGATACGCTGCAAGACCCGCATGAAATAAAGAATCTGGCCGAGTCACCGGCCCATCAGAACGTGATTCGCAAAATGCGCAAGGTGTTGCGCGGATGGATCATCCAAACGCATGACACAGGATTCATGCCGGAAGCGGAGATGCACATCCGCTCCAAAGGCTCGACCCCATACAAGACCGCTCGAAATCCTCGCAAGTATCCGATTGGGGAGGTACTGGCCGCAGCGGAGCTTGTCGGCGCATCCGAAAATAAAATGCCCGAAATGCTCGACTGCCTGGACAGCAGGGACGCGGCTGCGAGATATTGGGCCGTCGTCGCCCTGACTGCGCTCGGCGAAAAAGCACAACAGGCCGCCAATGCCCTGACAAATACTCTGGCTGACCGAAGCTGCAATGTCCGATTCGCAGCCGCGGCAACCCTGTGCAGGCTCGGCAAATGCGCCGGCGCTCTGGGCGTTCTGGCCGAGGGCCTTGGAGACAACCGTGAAACGGTGGTCCTCCATGCGGCCAGGGAGATACAAAGTATCGGGGCCATGGCCAGACCCATCATCCCGCAGATAGAACAGGCCCGCAAGGAATGCAAGAACGCAGACGGCAGCTACAAGAATAACAATCATGCAATGTTTATCGACTGGGCGCTGAAATCTGCCCTCGAAAACTGCAGGAAGTGATATAATGCCCGATACTAATTTGGCTGGCCGCATTCGAAAACATCTGGAATTGTGACAATGACTAAGAAAAGAATGTCAGTATTGGCGACAGCGATTATGTGGCGCATGGCCGCCGGGGCTGCCGAACCGGAGAAGCCGATTACATCCGATTCAGCAGGCGACCATTTGAGAAGCATCCGTGAATTATACCTGGGCCCGGCCACTTATGGGCAATTGACTAATTTCAACCTCGACTGTGTCACCGTCGGAATACACAAACTGGGCGACAGCACCTTCAACCGCAACTGGCAAATCGCCCAGGGTTCGATAATCGCCAATACCGGAAAAACAATCGAGGAAATCCATCCCATCATTATCGAGGGCAAGGGACATATCGCATTAAGCAACGTAGAATCGTTCTCCGGCCCCAACGGAGCCTTGAGCACATTGAACAGGTCGCAGGATTTCCTCCTCGTCCGCGGCATCGACAAGAATGAAAACGCCTTCGTATATAAGACAAACAACCAGTAATACAAAACCGTGTTCACAAACCGAAAGGGTCGCAGCAGATGAGATGTCTGAAAAATCAAGGCTTGGTTATTTTGCTGGCCTTAACGCTTTGGGGCGGCGCTTCCGGCGCTGACTGGGCCCAGTGGCGAGGGCCTTCTTTCGACGGCTCGACGAACGAAAAAGATCTGCCTGCTTCGTGGAGCGCAAGTGAGAACACCGTGTGGGTAAGCCTGCTGCCGGGCCCGAGCGGGGCAACAGCGATTATCTCGAACGGCAGGGTCTTCGTTTCTTCGACCGTCAAGGGAACCGACGATTTCGTCGCCATGTGCTTCGATGAAAGAAGCGGCAAGGAGCTTTGGCGAAAGCAAATAGGCTCCGATTCCCGCAGGTATATGCGCAACAATCCGTGCTCGCCTTCGCCTGTTGCAGACGGAAAGAACGTGTATTTCCTCTACGGCAGCGGACACCTGGTCGGCTTCGATTTCGACGGCAACGAGTTGTGGTCGCGCAATATCGAGGCCGAATACGGCAACCTGGCCTTGATGTTCGGCTACAGCAACAGTCCGCTGCTCTACGACGGCAGGCTCTATGTGCTCGCGATTCGGCGGGACAGCGCATACCGTCAGCCGCACTCGACAGAACCGCTGGATTCATTCATCGCCGCGCTCGACCCGAAAACAGGCAAGACGATCTGGAAGCAGCAGCGAAAAACCAACGCCTTTGACGAAGGAATGGAGGCCTACGGCACAACCATACCTTTTCTCCGCAACGGCAAAGTCGAGTTGCTAAATACCGGCGCCGATTTCGTCACCGCACACGACCCGGTTTCAGGAGAAGAGTTGTGGCGATTCGAGTACTGGACGCGAAAAGTCCGGGACTCGCGCATAATCCCTTCGCTCGTCACCGGCCGGGGTCTCATCTTCGGCACGCTCCACAAACACAAGGGCGTCTTCGCGCTGAAGCCTCCCGCCGGAGACGATCCGGGCAAAATACTCTGGGAATTCGACTACGCGGCGCCCGATGCGAGCACCCCGCTGTTCTATGACGGCAGGCTGTACGTCCTCGACGGGATTACCAGGGGCAAGGTCGTCACCTGTTTCGAGCCGGAGACCGGAAAGCAGCTCTGGCAGGGCAAACTCGGCGGACGAGGACCGTGGCGGGCGTCGCTGACCGCAGGCGACGGAAAGATGTACTGCATCTGCGAGACCGGTGAGGTCGTCGTACTTAAGGCAGGCGGCGAGAACTTCGAGATTCTCTTTGAGACCAAATACGACGAAGGCCCTATCCAGGCCTCAATCGCCATCGCCAACCGCCGACTGTTTATCCGCACTGCGGAAAATCTCTACTGCGTCGGCAAGTAGAACAGGAAGGAGTCGAGCTATGATTACGCCAGTTCGATACATCGCCGTTGTCTGCCTGGCGGCATCTTTAACAGGCTGCTCGGCCGTGCATAGAAGCACAGAAAACCCGGGAGCAACGGTCGCCATCTCCGAGGTCGGTAAAATGCCAGACGGCGCAGCGGTTCACGAGTACACGCTAACCAACGCCGGCGGCCTTGAAGCAAAGGTCCTGACTTACGGAGCAACGCTGACAACCGTCAAAGTCCCCGACCGCAACGGCAAGCTCGACAGCATAACGCTGTACCTCGATTCCTTCGAGGATTACCTGAAGGGTCACCCGCTGTTCGGCTCGGTCGTAGGGCGGTTCGCCAATAGAATAGCCGGCGCTCAATTCAGCATCGACGGGGCGGTCCACAAGGTAACGCCGAACGCAGGCAGCAACCATATCCACGGCGGGCGAGCGGGTTTCCAGAGCCTGCTTTGGGATGCCGAACCGCTGCGAGAAAAGCACGCCGCAGGCGTGGTGCTGCGGCACAGCAGCGGCGACGGCCATGAAGGATACCCCGGCAGGCTCGATGTGACTGTAAGCTACAAGCTGACGAACGACAACGAACTGGTCATAGAATACACCGCAAAGACAGATAAGCCGACCGTCGTCAATCTGACCAACCATGCATACTGGAACCTCGCAGGCGCAGGTTCGGGCGATGTTCTCAGCCATATTCTCACTCTCAACGCCGACCGCTACCTGCCCAGCGACTCGCAGAAGATCCCCACCGGCGAGCTAAGAACGGTCGAGGGCACGGTAATGGATTTTACCAGGCCGGAGACTGTCGGCGCGCGAATCAGGCAGGTCGAGGATGAGAACTACGATCACTGCTACGTCTTGAACAAAAAGAAAGGCAAAAGGCCTTCATTCGCCGCCCGCGTCGTCGAGCCGAAAAGCGGTAGGGTAATGGAAGTCTTCACGAGCCAGCCTGGCGTCCAGCTCTATACTGCGAAGCATCTCAGCGACAGGCTCAAGACCGGCAGATTCGCCTACGGCCCCTACCACGGCCTGTGCCTCGAAACTCAGCATTACCCGGATGCCCCCAACAAGCCCGGCTTCCCATCGACCTTGCTTCGCCCCGGGCAGACCTTCAAACAGACAACAATCCACAGATTCAGCGTGCAACAATAACTGTCGCCTTCTCCGCCGATTCCTCAATGCGCCGCCGTCAGCACCAGGGGCGCGGGCGTTCCTTAGCTTCGGTGACGACGCGGCGGGCGATAATGCTGTTCTCTACAACATGGAAATCGAGCATGCCGACACAGGCAAAATCCGCGCCGCCGGCAAATACATACTTGAAGCCGTCCATGGGGTGAATCGCCCCTGCCGCCAGGACCTTGTATGCAATCCACGGCTTTTTGACAGTCCTCATGAATTCGATAGTCTCCTCAGCACGGGTGCACCACATGTTGTCGTGGGCGGGCAGGCCCCCGTCACGGGGCAGGTCCTTCTCCGCCGTGGCGCTCCAGTACGTATCGTCGTGCAAGGTCTTCATGTAGAAATCAACAGGCACGCCCTCTTTCTCCAAAGCGATCGGCACCGCCAAGTCGTGGCAGGCCACACCGGCGACCATCCCGTTTTCCTTCATGAGGTCCACGGCCTTGGCAAGCAGGTCCACCCGCCCGTGCTTTGCCCAGATATCCCCCATCTGGCCCTGAACGAAAGCGCCGTCGGCCCCGTTGTCGGCGGCAATCTTAATCCTGCTGAAATCGTTTGCCTGCGGGAAGCATTGCGCAAGCCATTGAATCTTCCCGCCCCGCTGGTTGCGGTATTTCTCGATCACTCGAAGCGTCGGGTCCTGGCCGCTGGCGTATGGGCTGTTGACGGTAGAGACCATCGTGTTTATGCCGTTTTCCTCGCACAGCTCCCAGGTCTGCATGATCTTTTCATCGGTGAAGTAATGCCGGAGCAATTCCGAGACGTAAATCAGGTCTCTGGAGTGTGCGAAGCCGTTGAGCAGGTTCCCGCCGCAGATTATCCTGCTGACCTCCAACTTGCCGATACGCCCTCTCGGCAGTTTATTGCCGGGGGGCTCGTCGTCAGGCTTGCCGGTCCGGCCCGCCTGCCCGGCGAGCAGAATCTTCTCCTCCAGACACAAGGCCGCGGCAGCGCCTGAGACAAGGGCGGCTTTCTCCAGAAAATCCCGTCGGTTGATTCCTTCTGACATAGTTGGGTCCTAACTCAATTTCCCAGACAGACTCGCAGCAAACCAACGCGTATTTCGCCGTTTCAAAGCGAAGGAATCCGGCGCCGAACACGTGAACACGGCTCACAAAACGAGCCCCTGGCGTGCCGTACCGGAGCTTGTCAAACCGGGAAATGGATGCTGCGAATCGACGGAGTCGACGCCTATTCTTTTTCTACGAATTCGAGCGTCTTGTCGCCGATGAAGGTAATGTCCTCTTTGGCTCCCTCGGCCGTGTGACAGCCGAAAAGAGACAGCGCAATAGCGACAATTGCGATAAGCAGAAGACTTTTCTTAATCATTTTCTAAGACTCCTCATTAGTACGTCCAAAACCGCGCTCATTTAACCACATCTGCTTCTATTTGACAAACAAATAATACAACTGTCCTTCCTGATAAGTCTGGCCGGCCAGTTGGCCCGCCGTATCACCCACACCTATATATACATCGCACCTTCCGGGTGCGCGTATCGCGCCGCCGGTATCCTGGTCCAGGACAAACCCCTGATACGGCTGAATGACCGGCGAGCCTCCGACGAGCTGCGGCAGAGACGTGGAGATAAAGCCCAGGGAGGCCCGCGGAAAGATGGATTTATCCGTGGCGATAGTCCGCATCGGCGTAACCTGCTCATTGAGGCTGCCTCTCGGCCTGCCCTGCTCTTCCCGGAAAAAGACAAATCGCGGATTGCGCCGAACGTATGTGTCGATCAGGTCGGGATGCTGTTTGAAGAAATCTATCATGCCCGAGAGACTAAGCTGGTCGGAAGCGATAACGCCGTCCCGGACCATCTCCTTGCCGATGCTCCGATATTCGTGTCCGTTATTGGCCGCGTAGCCGACGGTTATCAACTCGCCGTCGGGCAGTCTGATCTTGGCCGAACCCTGCACGTGCGCGATATACGCCTCGAAAGCGTCGGCCAGCCAGATCAGTTCCTTGCCCCGCACGAGCCTGGCGCCCTCGATTACGGCCCTCTGAGGGTAGGGCGTGATCCCGTCGGCGGTTTGCCTGCCGAGTATTTCGCCGTTCGGCCCCTTGACCAAATCGTCCGGCTGCTTGTAAAGCGGATACTTGAATCGCTCCGTCTCCGTGTGCGAACCGTCGAATATCGGCGTATAATAGCCGGTGAAGAGGACCGTTCCCTGGTCGTCGCACCCTATGGAAATATAGACGTCGAATTTCTGGCGTATCGCATCATTTAATTGCCGGCCTTGAAGGCCCGACTCCAGCATGTCCAAAAACACTTCCAGGCTTTCTACGGCCTTGGCGTGCGTGATCTCGCCCGACGGAAAGAAGCCCTGGCTGGAAGGTTTGCTCAGATAGCTCAGGCTGTTGTCAACAGACTCCTGTAAATCCTTCAAATCCAGGCAGGCCATCGTGAAATCGGGTATCTGGGCCGGGTCGGTTATCTTTCGCAAAGCGTACATCCCGGGCGGCAGGGGACGATCATAGGGCGTTTTGACGGGCTGAGGTTTTGTTTTGCACCCCAGAAAGAACATCCAAACCAAAACCAGTGCTGAGAGAAGGATTTTTCTTGCCATATTTTCAAACTCCGAATTCTTCTGACACGGCTGACTTCTATCCGTTTAGTGCGGCCCTGCAAAAAACCCGCCTCTATATAATACTCGGCTTTTCGCCGATTCTGTCAATAATATTTCAGGACAACTTTTCAGATGAAGCTCCCTGACCCAGCGCTTTGTCAAATCTTCGGGAAGCGACAGAGGCAAGACACTGGAAAAACATTGTGAAACTCCAATATATCCGTTATCCTGCCGGCGAATGACATCGACGCCCCGCCGTGAATGGGCCGACAGAAAGGAATCCTGCTATGGTCGCATTAGGTGTCTTGCTTCACGCGATAGGAGGCTTTGCAGCCGGCAGTTTCTATATCCCCTTCAAGAAGGTCCGCAACTGGGCATGGGAGAGCTATTGGCTCGCAGGGGGCGTATTCTCCTGGATTCTTGCACCATGGACGGTGGCGCTGCTGGTCGTGCCGGGGCTTCTTTCGGTCCTGAGCGATGCGCCTTTGGCGAGCATGTTCTGGACGTACCTGTTCGGCGTTTTGTGGGGAATCGGGGGGCTGACATTCGGCCTGTCGATGCGTTATCTCGGTATGTCGCTGGGGTATGCGATTGCGTTGGGATTCTGCGCGGCGTTCGGGACAATCATACCGCCCATATTCAGAGGCAAATTCGGCAACCTCGTCAGCCACACATCGGGCCAGGTGATACTGGGCGGCATCGCCGTCTGCCTTGCCGGGATTGCCGTCTGCGGCTGGGCCGGCGTCTCCAAGGAAAGGGAGATGTCCGACGAGAAAAAGAAGGAGACAATCAAGGAATTCAACTTCACCAAAGGGCTCTGGGTCGCCATCTTTGCGGGAATTATGAGTGCATGCATGGCCTTCGGCATAACCGCCGGCAAGCCCATTGCAGAGGTAGCGTTCGGCCCGGACAGCAAATCGCTCTGGCTGAATACGCCGACCTTCATTTTTATCCTCGCCGGAGGCTTTACGACGAATTTCATCTGGTGCGTCTTCCTGAATATTAAAAACCGCACTGCAAAAGATTACATCAAGGCCGAGAATGCGTCGCTGCCGGGCAACTATTTCTTCAGCGCCCTCGCGGGCATCACGTGGTACCTGCAGTTTATGTTCTACGGAATGGGCGAGACGAGAATGGGTGAATACGGCTTTTCGAGCTGGACCATTCACATGGCTTTCATAATAGTCTTCAGCAATATCTGGGGACTGCTGTTCAAGGAATGGAAAGGATCGAGCCGCCGAACGCATCGGCTGATAAGATTAGGCATAGTCATCCTGATCATATCGATACTTGTCGTCGGGTGGGGCAATTACATAAAGAAGACCGAGGAAAAAGCGGCGAAAGACGCTCGGCCTTTGACCGCAGCGATCACGGTTACGGATTTCAGGTGAGGCAGAAATGGCGCATAAGGAAACGATGACATCGAGACAGCGGCTTGTTAAAACCCTCAACCACGAGACGCCGGACAGGGTTCCTATCGATTTGGGCGGATTCCAGACCGGCATTCACAAAAGGGCGTACACAGAGCTGCTCGATTATCTGGGCATCGACGACGAGCCGGCGATAATGGACCCGGTCCAGCAGCTCGCCAAGCCGTGCGAAGAAGTCCTGAGGCGATTTCACGTCGATACGCGCTATATCTGCGCGCACGGACCCGACAGCTTCAAGGGCGGCATCGAGCAAAACGAACGCGCCGGCAGGCTCTGGCACGACCTCAAAGACGAATTCGGAGTTGTGTGGTCCATGCCAGACGACCAGCAGCTTTACATGGATATTTCGCACCACCCGCTGGCAGAGGCGGCCATTGATACAATCGCCGACTACCCTTTCCCCAACGGCGGCGACCCCACACGCTTCACCGGCGTCCGCGACCAGGCCCTGGAACTACGCAACAACACGCCGTATGCAATCTCGACAGGCATCGGCGGCGTCGTCTATGAAACCTGCTGGTATATGCGGGGCCTTGAGCGGTGGTTCATGGATATGATAGAGAATCCCGGTTTTTGCGAAGCCCTGCTGGACCAGATGCTGAAGTTCTGGCTGGACTACTACACGGCCTTTATGGCTGAGGTAGGCGATATTATCGACGTCGTAATGATAGGCGACGATATCGCCGGCCAATCCGGACCCCTGTTCAGCCCCGATTTCTACCGCAGGACAGTCAAGCCCCGGCAGAAAAGGCTCGTCCGGCACATAAAATCGCTCACGCCCGCCAAGATATGGTATCACACCTGCGGCTCGGCAATGCCGCTCATCGGCGAACTGATCGACAACGGAATCGACATCCTGAACCCGGTTCAAATCAGCGCCGAAAACATGGACCCGCAGGACTTGAAGGATAAATTCGGCGACAGGCTGACCTTCTGGGGCGGAGCGATAGACACTCAGCACGTCCTGCCCAACGCCACGCCTGGCGAAATCAGCCGGCACGTTCGCAGGAATATCGAGATTTTCAAGCCGGGCGGCGGCTACGTCTTCAACAACGTCCATAACATCCAGGTCGGCATACCGCCGGAGAATATCGCAGCATTGTTCGACGCCGCATACGAACACGGATTCTACTGACCGAAAACCGAACAACACACCACATCAGGCCGTACTGCTCATTATGCACAAGGTCAAAGAACGACCGCCAAGACACAAAAAACTGATCACCCACGGCCTCTATCTCAAAAGAGCAGCGCTGGGCACGCTTGGATTCTGCACCCGTTCTGCCGTCGCTATCGAAGGGCTGGCGCCGCAGTGGCTCGAAATCGTCGAGATAGACCTCAACCTCACCAAAATTCATCACAACCTGCACGGCACACGCATAGCACACGTAAGCGACCTTCACCTCAGCAGAACCGTCGGGCAAGGCTACCTTCAGCGATGTATCGAGAGGCTTAACCGGCTCGAAGCCGATATAGTCGTCCTGACCGGCGATTACATCACCTACGACATTCGCGGCAAATACAGGGAACAGGTCGCCGCCCTGCTCGGCCGAATCAAGAGCCGATTCGGCACTTACGCCTGTCTGGGCAATCATGACTACGGCATCAAGGTCCAGCCGAGAAGGAGACGCGACTACATGCTGATCCGATTTCTGAGAAACCTCCGGGCCAACGGCATCACCGTCCTGCGGAACCAATCCAGGGCCCTGAATATACACGGCGAACTGCTTCGGCTGGTCGGCCTGGGCGACCTGAAGGTCGATGATTTCCATCCGCAGGAGGCCTTTGCCGACATACCGGACGACCAGGCCAAAATCGCACTCGTGCACAACCCCCGGGCGGTGGAGTATATTGAGCCGTTCGGCGTCGATGTCGTTTTCAGCGGCCATACTCACGGCCAGACATCCAGATTCCCCCCGGAACACATGCTCAATCTCAAAGGCAGACAATTTCACGCAGGCATGTACGATGTCAACGGAACCAGGCTGTACGTCAACCGGGGCCTCGGAAGGGTAGGCAGAATCCGATTCAACTCAAGACCCGAAATAACCGTTCTCACCCTCCGCTGAAAACAACAATCACCTCTCAGACCATCGGCTGATCGATTCATAGACTTTCAGGAACTTGTCCGCATCCAGAGACTTCCTCGCTTCAGGATCGAGCCAGATGTCGGCCAGCCACTGCATGATAGCTTCGATATCGACAGGTTCGACCGTGAGCGGCTCTTGTCTGACGCATGCGATGTCGGCGGATAGGGTGGCCTCCAGAGCCAATGTCTCGACGGTCGTTCCGGCGTCACGGCCGGCCGTTAAGGGCGCCGGCCCGCTCAGCCAGCCCGCCTGCCACAGCCAGTCTTCGCAGAATTCGGCCAGGCTTACCGAATTGCTGTCGCCAAAACCGAATACGTCATTGTAATCGATACCTGAATCCCGCCAGTACGCCGTAAGCAGCGCATAATCGATGAAGTTCACAATCCCATTATCATTAACGTCCGCAGCGCTCCAGTAAAACTCATCGGCCCCCATATCAACCCGCCCGCCGATTACCCGCTCTTCCTCGTCGATATCCGTCTCGTTCGGCTCGGCCTCGAAATCCGGATTACCCGCATCAATGCACGGAGAATTTCCGTCAAGGTGGAAGTCGTTCGCATCCGCATCGACGAAGCACGGGTCCACCGCGATGTTGGTCGCACCTGGCGGAGAAATCTGCCGACAGGAATAACTTACGTCGAACGTCCCGTTCTCTGCGTACAAATCGCCTGTCCCATTATCGCGGATAATGCAGCTTGTTATCTCAGCATCTACGGCATAATCCGACGTTATTCCATATTCTGCATTACCTACAATAGTATTGTTCTGAATTATCGCTTCGGAAGAAGGGGGATATAGTGGATTGTGAGTTTGGACTCCGCTGCCGTCGTTGCCGTATATCCAGTTATTCTTGATGACAGGCCCGAAGTCGAACTCTTCACAGCGAATCCCTCCATCCGCATTGTCTCGAATTATGTTGTTTGTAATAACAACAGCATCAGTGGAGCCGATACAGTGTATCCCGTGCCCGCCGTTACTGCTGATAATGCAGCGAGAAACATTGGCAACGGCTCCCTCTGCACAACATATTCCGGAATAAGCGCCTTCATCGCAGGCGTTGGCGTTGATTTGGCAATCGGATATATCCACCGAAGAGCCTCTCAAATATATTCCATGCCACCAACTGTCAGCAATTATACACTTCGATACCCGGCCCGATGCCCCATCGTCGCACCATATGCCGCTTCTTGTGGCCATTGTGATTGTCATGCCCGTCAGAATCGAGCCGGAGCTATCGCCAAAATTGACTGTGTTGGAATCGGTAACTCCACTACCCCAATTATAATTATGGAATCCATCGATGATCGTTTCGGCTGCGACTTGGGGATCGTTGGGGTCTTCGCTCCGCAATGTAAGGGTCTTGTCCAGAAAGTTCACATTCTCGTAATATGTCCCCGGCGACGCTTCGAGCGTGTCTCCGCCGGCAGCATAGTCTATCGCTGTTTGTATCCCGAAGGCAAATGTCTGCTGCGTAACGTTATAGACCACCGGTATCGGATAAGGCGTATTGCAATCTACGATCTTATTGCCCGATCCCAGGCGCCCGTTGGCGCCTTTGCCCCAGGTCCATATAGTCCCGTTGGCGTCAATGGCCAGGCTGTGCCAGTACCCTGCCGAGATGGCTACGATATTGCTCAAATACCCCTGCCCGTTCATGCCTGCCACTCGCACCGGCTCCAATCTCTGCTCCTCGGTTCCGTCTCCCAACTGCCCATATCTGTTGTCGCCCCAGGTATAGACATATCCACTGACGTCCAGCGCCATCGAATGGCCTTCGCCGGCTAAAACCGCCACAATCCGCGTAAGACTCGTATCCGGGTTGCATGGGTCTTCCGGCTCCTGTTGCCCTCGGTGAACCACTACAGGCGTGCCGCTGCTCGTTGTGCTCCCGTTTCCTAATCGCCCGCCGTAAGAATATGGTGTATTCTCGTTATTACCCCATGTATAGACCCTGCCCTTCAGGCAGGGATCGAAAGGGTCATACTCTTCCAGGACCATCGAATGGTCCCACCCGGCACTTATGGCGACAATATGCTTCAAATATATCTGGTTCGGGTCGTTATGGTCCTGCTCTCCGCGGAGGACTCGCACCGGCTCGGCTCGCTGCCCTTCGTAAACATCGCCTATCCCCAAAACACCCTTATAGTCCCCGCCCGGCCCGAATGTATCGTTGCCCCAGGTATATACGCACCCATTGAAATTCGCATCGCTCGGATAGTCCGCTTCGAGCGCTATCGAGTGGTCCTCGCCCGCCGAGACCGCGATGATGTGCTTGAGCCTGTCCGCCGGATCGCAGGGGTCGCTCGGCTGCTGGCCCTGATGCACATGAACCGGGACAAGCTCCCTGTCCTCGGAATCCTCATCGCCGTTGCCGCACTGGCCGTAAACATTGTATCCCCACCCATAGACGTAGCCG
>JAFGCD010000039.1 GCA_016932835.1 Sedimentisphaerales bacterium | reverse complement strand
TCTCCATAATATTTTGTACTGGTTCCGTAAGCTAACCTAACGCGCCAATTGCACATCCCACGAAGACCCAACTCTCAACGGCCACAACTAATGCCCAAATGATTATGGTCGAGCCTACTCTGAAGGCAGTATTCCAGCGCCGCCAGAAGAGTATTAGAATCGTCCAACCAATGGCGATGATCCGCACTCCCCAGAGCACCACACCCGCCGCCGGAAAATCCCTGATCAAGCGATCACCTTGGAGGTAGAATAGAGTCAAGAAAACTGCGATATAGACTATCACTGCCAGACCTATCGAGATTATAAGATATCTAATCTTCATCTTAACGATTGACCCCAATCTGCAACACGTCACAATCGACACAGCGCAAATCAGAAATCACTCATCTTACAATTGCCATCCCTGTCTTTATTGAACCTTACTGGATATGAGCAAATAGTTGCATGATTGAGCTTTTCGAGCAGATAGATCATTGTGCTTCCATCCATTTCATCAAACGTCATCTCGCCCATATCGTTCACAATATCATCGAAATACGCTCGGAGTTCTTCGAAGGCCGGTCTATACTGTAGAGTTGCTATCTCCGTGAAGAACCCAAGGGCCATCTCGACATCGTCTGCCGGCAGGGCCACCTTGAAGCCCTCGAAGGTGTGGAGCGGCGAACCGCCGGGCTTATACGCGCACTTTAAGTACGTTGTCTCCGCCATTGCCCCTAATATAGATATTACCGTCTCTCAGCCTTTTCCAGCGCATAATCTGCGGGTTTGAGGCCCTTTTTGAATCCGCCCATACCGATATTGTTGGGCTTGTACTCGCCGATAAGCTCCACGTTCGCTTTGTCTGGAATCTTATCCTCCATTTTCAGGGCCCAGTAACAGGCATTGGCCATAAGGCGGCGAAATCCTTCGCTCTGGAAGTCGCCGGCGTGGCCCATGGTTGTCGTGAAGACGCGGGCGGTTTTTCCTTCTTCGCCGGTGTAGGTCTTTGTCCATGCAACGGGGACGGGCTTTTTGTCGGGGTTCGGCTGGTCTTTCGGGTTCATACCTTTGAGAACGTGACCCATTATGACGGGCTTGCAGTCGCCTTCGAGTGTTGTCAGGCCGTAAACATCGGAAGGACCCCAGATATCTTCACAGCCGTTGACGAGCGGATTGCCTTTCATTGCGTCGGCTATTACGCCGCGGGTGCTTTCACGCTGGTGAGCGCCGTAATGGTTGATCCACGTCTCTCCGAGGACCTGCCGGCCCCAGCCGCCTTTCGGGTCGCTGCTCTGAAAACTGTACTTTGCGTAGGGGCTCTTTTTATTCCTGGTGTAGTTAAAGGCGTGGGTGGCGGTGCGCAGGCCTATGATCGGTTTGCCGGAATTGGTGTAATCGACGATGTGCTTGGTCTGTTCGTCCGGCAGCTCGCGAAACCTGGTGAAGATGACCATCAAATCGGCATCATCAAGGGCCTCCAGGCCGGGAATGTTGTCCTGGGTGCTTGGGTTAATCTCGCCGGTGGCCTTATCAAGGGCGAAGAGGACGGTGCACTTGAAGCCATGATGAACTGCCATTATCTTGGCGTACATCGGCATCAGTTCTTCCGAGCGATACTCATCGTCGCCGACGACAAAAACGATGTGCTTGCCCTTTCCGGGCCCTTTTTCGCCCTTGAAAACAACGCCTGGCCCTGCCTGGGCCGAACCACACCCCAAAAAGCCTAATCCTGCAACGGTTAACATGCACATTGCGGCGGTATTTCGTATCCTGTTCATCTTTAGAATCCTTTCATATAAATCAGGCGATGCCGGAATCGTTATAATCACGAACTGTTTCAATTTAACAGAGGGGTGAGACTTTCTCAAGCTCCTTTTGCCGGGTGGTCGGCGGGTTGTCGAAATGGGTTGGGACAAGGGTGGACAACAGGGCTGTTTCGGCTATAATACATCGTCCTTGCACAACAGAAACCGTCGAGCAACGCAGCATAAACAGCAAAAAACTAATTTGAAGAAATCAAAAATGTGTAAATCCAGACTCAGCAGATGGGTGTTTACAGGTGTCGTGGTGATTTCGCTGGCGGCGGGCGGCGTTTGCAGGGGAGGCGACAACTGGCCCCGGTTTCGAGGACCGAACGGGCAGGGTATCGCAGGCAGTCTGCGGATACCGGCCAGGTGGACAGAAAACGATTATAACTGGAAGGTAACTCTGCCCGGAACCGGCTATTCCTCGCCGGTTGTATGGGGAGACAAAGTCTTTATCACGTGCGCCGACCAGGACGCCGCCAAGGGGAAACTTTTGGCGCTGAGCGTTGCCGACGGGCGAACGCTCTGGGACAAAGAATTCGCTTTCAAACCCTACAGGATGAATCGAATCAACAGTTATGCAGCCGGCACAGCCGCCCTCGATGCGGAAAACGTCTATAGTGTCTGGGCAACATCCGGGCAAATTCTTGTCACAGCCTTCGATCATGGCGGCAAGGAGGTCTGGAGCCGCACATTCGACGGGGTCAAATCCCAGCACGGCCCTTGCAGTTCACCCATTGTGGTCGGCGATCTTGTCGTCTTTACGCAGGAACACGAAAACAGCGGTAACACCCCCCCCCGCAGCTTCTGGTACGCCCTCGACCGCAAAACGGGCCAAACCCGATGGGACGTAGCGCGCCAAACCGGCCCCAAAACATCTTACTCGACACCTTGTATCTACCCATCGGCAACCGGCAAGGCGCCGATAATCTTCACCAGTCGGTCACACGGCATCACGGCGGTAGCCGCCTCGACAGGCAAGATCGTCTGGGAGGCTGAATCGGCTTTCACCAGCAGGGTAGTCAGCTCGCCGGTCATCGCCGATAAACTGGTCCTTGGCACTTGCGGCGACGGCTCAGCCGGGAAATATATAATCGCCGTTGCGCCCAATGAAACAGCCGAGCCGGACCAGGCATACAAAATCGAAGGCAGTTCCGCTTCCTATGTCCCTACGCCGCTGGCGGTGAACGGATTGCTTTTCACATTTCACGACAGGGGCCAGGTCTCCTGTCTCCGAGCAGATACGGGTGAAATGCTCTGGCAGGAGAAACCGGCAGGACGATACTACGGCTCGCCGGTCTGGGCGAACGGCAGAATTTACTGCATCGATACCGATGGGCAAGTCGTGGTAATTAAGGCGGCCTCGGAGTACAAGCTGCTGGCTGTGAACCCGCTTGGCGAGAATAGCCAGGCCACGCCGGCAATAGCCGACGGCCGAATGTACCTGCGAACAGATTCACATCTGATCTCAATAGGTCCGGGCGACTAATCGCCGGGTAATGCTTTATGCCGGTTGCCGCAAGAAAAGCGGGCTGCCTTATATAATGGACGTTTTTCACGCTGTATGTTTTGTTCTTCGCCGGCCTTCCTATTAGGCTGGGCGGCGTGTATAATATGTGGCCGTAATGTCATAGGAACCCAACTGCTGCCGATTTAAGGAGCCGTTCTTATGAGAACAGTGCAAATGCATCGACGTCAGTTCTTGAAGACCATCGGCGCCGGGGTGATGGGGCTAACCCTGCCGGGCCGGCTTTGCGCCGCGGGCTACTCACGTTACAGACCAAACATACTCTTCATCATGGCGGATGACCACTCTGCAAATGCCATAAGCTGCTACGGCTCGCGACTTTACCATGTCGCCAAGACTCCAAACATCGACCGAATCGCCGCCGAGGGCGCATGCCTGCTCAATTGTTTCTGCACCAACTCTATTTGTGTTCCCAGCCGGGCCGCCATACTCACAGGTCAGTACAGCCATATCAACGGCGTGTACACGCTCGCAGACCAACTCGACCCAGAACATCCGAACCTTGCAAAGTATCTGAAATCGGCAGGCTATCAGACGGCGGTTGTCGGAAAGTGGCATCTGAAAACCGAGCCGACCGGCTTCGACTACTGGAATATACTCCCCGGCCAGGGCAGATACCACAACCCCGTCATGAAGACCAGCGACAAAAATCAAAAACCGCCAAAACCGTCGATCATGGAGGAAATAGCCGAGAAAGCAATGGAGTGGCTGAGCATTCCGGCTGATTTTGAAGCTCAAACTGACGGCCCCAAACAACAGTCCCCCGAAAACGAAAAGAAACCCGACGGCACAATCACATATAGAGGGTTTTCTACAGACGTCATCACGGACCTTTCTCTCGAATGGCTCAAAAAACGAGACGGCAGCAAGCCGTTCTTCCTGATGACACACTTCAAGAACCCGCACGCCCCGTGGCACTTCGCGCAGAGGCACGCAGATTTGTACAAGGACGTCGAAATCCCCGAACCGGAAAGCCTGTGGGAAAACCTTAGTCACCGCTCGGAAGGCTCCAGGGAATACGGCTTCACCGTCAGCGAAACGCTGCTCGAACGAATGCAGAAGCCGGATTACCCGACCGGTCCGCTGAACACCGACGGAATGAACCAACAGCAGAAAACCAAAGCCGCATACCAGAAATACCTTAAAGATTACCTCCGCTGCGTCGCCGCTGTCGATGAAAACGTCGGAAGGCTGCTCGATTTTATCAAGCAGCAGCGCATCGAGAGAGAGACAATAGTCATATACACATCCGATCAGGGTCTTTTCCTCGGCGAACACAATTACATTGACAAACGCTGGATGTTCGAAGAGTCCATGAGAATGCCCCTGCTGGTTCGCTATCCCACCGGCATAAAGGCCGGAACGGTCAACGATGATATTATCATCAATACGGATTTCGTCCCAACGCTGCTTGATTACGCCGGCGTTGACATACCGGCGGATGTGCAGGGGCGAAGCTTCCGAGACAATCTGGCAGGCAGAACCCCATCCGACTGGCGCACGTCCATGTACTACCGATACTGGCAACACGGCGCCAGACCTGCACACTACGGATTGAGAACCAAACGCTACAAGCTGATTTTCTTCTACGGCCTGCCGCTGGACGTCAAAGGCGCCGAGGCAAAGCCCACAAAGGCCGGATGGGAGCTTTATGACCTGCTGCGCGACCCCTTCGAGCTTAACAACCTCTATGGCCACCCAGCATACACCAAAAAAGTCCAGCAGCTTAAAGGGGAACTGCTTGAAAAGAAAAAGCAGCTCGGTGACACCGACGAGAAGTATCCTGAATTGCTCGAACTGGTTAAGCAGAGCCGGTAGTTGGCAGTGCACCAAATCGAAGTGGCTGCCGTCAATCAATTGCAATAACGGCGATATCTTCGGAATCAAGAACGACGGTAGTCTGCCCGTTGCTCCAATTAATCTCCGAACCGCGCACTAAATCGCGCCCCTTCGCAAGCAACTTGCCCTCGATGCTTATTGTCGCCTCTCTCGTTTGCATGCTGTCGTTGAAGACCGTAAAATATCGCTCGCCGAAGCGTTCTATGTACACTCGTTCGTCGCTCGATTTCGCCTTCGTGACAGGCTCCCAGCCGGCTTCCGCAATCAGCTTGCACAGGGGAACATATTTCTTGAACAACTTGCGGTCGCGGTCGTAAAGCTCCGGCCTGGAGAAATAGTGTCCCTGTGAAGCGTTGTGACTGAAGAAACCCGGAAACATGCCATAAGCAAGGGCCCGCTTCATGTATTTCTCGACCAGATCGTGTGAAAAGTCTTCAAAGCGGGTATTCATCAGGAAGCAGTAAGGCTTGCCCTTGCACATCGCCCGGCGATACAGCAACTCGTCGTCCGACATGGGCTGCCACTTCGCATCCGGATTCCAGTTGGTCTCCGTGCCCATGACATCGAGCAGCGGCGCAAGCCAGCACAGTCTAACAGGCGTGGAATTTGCCATCATCAATTTGCCCATTCCATGCACGTCACGCTCGATGGCGCGGACATACTCGAATACTCCGAGCCCCCGAAAAATCGCGGGCTTCCTGCCGTCGAGAGAGAATGTCAGTGGCGCATCCGCCGCTGCGAAGTGATCCAGCCTGAAATCGAGCTCGTCGGTGACATACCCTTCGCTCGAATCGATATATTCGCCGTCGAGATCGGCGGTGCGATTGGGGCCGTAGAGCTTTTCGCGAAGCGACGGATTCCACTTGTTCTTGAAGTCCGTGAATTCGCCCGCAATAGCCGGCATCGAGTTGATGCTCCAGACGGCGCCGTTACACCACGGGGTATCGAGCAGTCTTGCGGTGAACTGCCCGGCCTGGTTGTGATAACCGCTGTGCAGGAAAGCCTTGGCCATGACATCGCCCTTCTCATCGGCCAGACGCTGCGCCTCGGCGAGCGCCGCGGCCAAGGTGCGCGGCATGCCATTCGGCATCGGCATCCACCACGTCATCGGCTCGGTATAGCGAAATGTAGTAATCCCATGCTCGTCGTCCCATTTCGTTTCGTTCGTCCCCTCCTTGAACGCAAAGCCGAAATCCTCCCACCCGGCCACTTCGCTTATCTTCGCAAACGGCATCCACAGACCCTGCTTGTCGATCCGCCGCTGGAAATGCTCCGGGAAAAGCTCGTAGTATCGCGCCAGCGCCGAACGGAATGCCCAATTCGTATCGAATTCGAAGGTGCAAAAACTCAATTTCGCCGACGGCTTCTCCGCAGTCAAAGCGATATCGTAGGCAAGAAAAAGCTCTTTCGTTCCGGCATTATAGCCGGCGCGGAAAAAGGCGGGGCGGGCCATATCGATTCCAATCGCGAGCCCGCGCTGCCCCGCAGTCACCGCAGCAAACGGATATCGAGACAGTCGACCATTCGCCCCTACTACGAAATTCGAGGCATTCACGTATTCCCCGGTCTCTGCAACAGCGGTCGTTCGACGGGGACTCTCAAGCCAAAAACAGTCTTTTCCGGAGAAAGGAACGGTGTAGTAAAGCGTTATGGCCCGGTCTCTGCGTTCGGTCTGTATGAGCTCGACGTCGAAGAAACGCGCCTCAGACCGGCTGTGCCTGCGACATGTCAGTTCGAGCCCGAGCGTACGGTGCTCGATAAGGTAAAAATCCGAATCGTCGGCGACATCACGAACGGCAAATCCTTCCCTCGGCGTAACCCGGGGCGTGACAGCCGCCCCGTCAAAAACAGTCGCACCGTGCGGCGGCCTGATGACACGGAGTTCCGGATTCCGAAAGAAAGCTTTGCCTGTGTGATATCGCAGCAGCATGTGAAAAGCAACCGTTTTAACCGGCTTGGCCGGGAACACTATCACCTTCGCATCCTCCCAGTCATGACTGCCGACACTGAAGGCGTCGATCTGTCCCCACAAATGCGAGCCGTCCGTATATATCAGATCCAGGTAAAGAGAGTAGTCGCTGTTTGGCCCGCCGCCGACGTCTTCGGCCTTGCTCTGTGCGACGGCGACGATCGGCTCAGGACTTGTTTGATTGAGCGTGACGGTCTGAGAAACGCCCCTCTGCACATCGGAGTCGGCGCCGTTGTCGCAAACGAACACGTCGCCGACCCGCTCGAATCCGGCCTGCCAGGGCCCCCACTTCTCGTCCTTGAGCAGGTTTTCATCGGCATCGCCGACGTCGAGAACCGTCTTGACAACCAGACTGTCGCCCCAGACGCAGGAGACTCCCTGAAAAACGAAAATACAACACACAAACAATACTCGCAGGCGGTTCAGAAGGCGTAAGCATTTCATCGACTTTATCTCCACTAACAATTCCACCGAGAATCAAACCATGCCCCATGATACCTGAACTTGCGACCGCCTTCCACTTCTTTTGCAGTGGCGCATCGAAGTGGATCAGGGGGCCGACAGCCAGGCGGAATGTCGTTTCGGGTGATTATAATTGCCGGAAAAAGTTCATGGCAGGCCCATACAGCGGCACAGGCTCTGTTTGAAACCACGGAAAGCGGGCGTACCTGAACTCTCAGAGGAGCTTGTATGCGAGAGGTCGCAGGTTTGTTTGCAACCCCTTTTTTCAAATCAATGAAACCCTGTAGTTTTTGTTCTCATTCTAAACACGCTTCGGGGGGATCGAGATTACACTGCAGCCAGACTTTCCCCAATTCGGCAAGGTCTCTCAAATCGACCTTACAATCGTTAGTGAGATCGCCTTTGATTGGCGAGGTACACTCTGCTTCGGGAAGAATAGTGAACTCTACGCTGCCTTTCATTGCGTGGGCCCAGTAGCCCTGGAGTCCGCTGCCGTGAAACGATTCTTCTGTAAGCAGGACATCGCATGTGTAGTCCCCGGGCAGCAGTCCGATACCGTCTTTGGGCAGCCGTTCCCATTCCCCGAACACGCCGACCGTATTTTGGCCGTAATCCGTGTCATACTGGGTATGGATCGCAGGATCGACATCGAACGTGTGCGAATCGACAGGACCGTCGTTGGCGCCGGGACTTCGCTGCGAGGTCTTCCAGAGAACATGATAGCAGTTGTTAACCGTGTAGTCGAATGTTGCGTTGCCGTTTTCGTCGGTGATGAAATACTCGAACACCCGGTAGGCGCTGTATTTGAATCGCAGCCCCGTGGGGCTGCCGCCCACCGTATCGGCCAGGTCGCGCCGAGCATAATAGACGTCATCGTTAGGATTCGGCGATGAGCCGTCTCCTTTGTTGTTGAGGT
This sequence comes from Sedimentisphaerales bacterium, assembly GCA_016932835.1. Classification (GTDB taxonomy): domain Bacteria; phylum Planctomycetota; class Phycisphaerae; order Sedimentisphaerales; family Anaerobacaceae; genus JAFGCD01. Next base: position 1,392 of record JAFGCD010000039.1, on the reverse strand, counting down.
TCCATCCTGTAGTCCAGGATGAACCGAGCCACTCCTGCTCCCACCATCGCCCGTTAAGGCCGATTAACTCGTTGGTTCCGTAATTGGTGTCTCCGAGTTGATGGGTAGGCTCGCCGAGCAGTTTGAACTGATAAGCGAAATTCGGTTTGAGGTTTGAGGCGGTCAGCGTTCCGGTCAGTTCGCGTCCGATCTTGCTGTAAGTAACCACTACGTTGGCATCGTCATACGAATAGCCGGCCTGATAGGCTGCACTGTAAGCCTGCTCGGCAACGTCGAGCCATCGGTAAGCGCTGTTTGGGCCGTAATTTTCCATCTGTACGGTATCCACCGCAACCGACCCTATATGCAGCGTCACTTCGCGGCCCTCCATAATACTGTCATGGGCCTCGACCACGACGCCGACTTTGACCATTCGAGTAATATCCGGAACTGCGGTCAGGTCCACCACCAGCTTGACGCTGTCGCCCCGATTGAGCGTCACCACCGCAGAATCGAACTGCGTCTCCGTCCAGTCCGTCGCAGTGCCTGTCACACAGAATGCACGCACATCAATCGCTCCTGCGCCGCTTCTGTACCACAGCGGTATCTCACAACAGTCGTATCCGGTAGCATCCATGTGCAGGGTCTTGCTCCACTGGGTCACCGGCCCCAGGCCGCTGGTCGGCCCCTGGCCCAGCCAATCGGCGCCGTCCGGCTTCCATGCCTCCAGCCCCGCGACGGAATTGTCCACAGGACCACCGACACCGTCAACCAGATGGTAATAGACATCCACACCGGGACCGGCTACGTCACGAGTCCCCGTCATCTGCCCGTCGAATTGCTCTCCCGCCTCCGACGAACCCGGATGCCTGTTGATACCCTCGGCATCGACAAAAGCCGCTATGAAATCATCATTCCACTGCCACACGCCCGCATCCGCAACGGCGCCTGCGTGCAGCAGCACGACAAAGCTAACAAAGGTCAATATTGTTCTCATCACTTCTCCTCTATATCATCTCCAGCCGAAGCCAAACGCAGAGCCCGGCAGAACGCCTGAACGCCGGCATGCCAGTGTCATACAATATCCGTCGGCAGTCCAATCGAAAGTAGCCCTCCCTGACGCGTGCACTTCTGAAAATGGGAAACATTTCCAGCACAATAGAACCCTATTGTAACATATGTTAGGGCTTGATACAAGCAAAAACAAGCCTCCAAGCACACCGCCGCAAATATGAAAACCAGAGAAGCCATTTTACAATTGAGAGCCGGGTTCCTATTTGCTATAATGCCAAACAGTCGATTTCGAGGCCTTGTTTATCGGCCCCTGAAACTGAACTACCACCGGCTGAAGCCGGTGGGTTTTTCTCGGCGGACTAAACCGCCGACTGAAGGAAATAACGGCTGAAGCCGACG